>JBBRXY010000112.1:0-8642 GCA_038238185.1 Acidimicrobiales bacterium | reverse complement strand
GGTCCGCCTGCGTGACGAACACGGGGCGGCAGTCTCGGAGTCGACAGTGCGGGCCTTCGTGTCCGAGGTCCGCTTCGAGCTCACCAACCACGCCCGGCTGGTGACGGTGCCCCAGACCCTGGTAGGGATCACCGAGTACCCCGCAGACTCGATCACTGAAATCCCGCAGTTCTGAGCGGGGTGGAGGGGCCTCCGAAAGGACAGGTCCACCACCCGGGAGAGGGCTCCCTCGACGCTGTCGGTCTCTCAAGCCGCAGCACGAAGGAGCCCGATCCCATGCTCTCAACTGGAGAAGACGTGGAAGCTGATGCGTTGTTCAAGCGGGGATGGAAGATCTCCGCGATCGCCCGTCACCTCGGCCGTGACCGGGGGACGATCACCAACTACCTGACCGCCAAGACCCAGCCCGGCATCCGGCGCCCCGCCGGCCCCGAGCCCCTGGCCGCGTTCGCTCCCTACATCGCCGCCCGTTTCGCCGACGACCCCCACCTGTGGGCCACGGCGCTGTTCGACGAGGTCGTGGCCATGGGATACGACCGGGCCTACCCGAGCTTCTCCCGCCAGCTCCGCCTGGCCGGGCTGCGTCCGCACTGCGAGGCGTGCTCGGGGGTCAAGGGCCGCGAGACCGTGGAGATCGACCACCCCGCCGGCGAGGAGATCCAATGGGACTGGTTCGAGCGCCGGGGAGCGCCCTGGGGCTCGACGGCGTATGTGCTGCTGGGAACGCTGTCGCACTCGGGAAGGACCCGGGGCGTGCTGGCCGAGTGCATGGACCAGCCCCATCTCGTCGAGGCCATGGACGCGGTCATGCGCCGCCTGGGCGGCAGTGCCCGGGTGTGGCGCACCGACCGCCTGGCCACGGTGATCGTGCCTGGAACCCGCGACGTGCAGGCCAGCTTCGCCCCGGTAGCCAAGTTCTACGGGGCCGTCGTGGCCCCCTGCCCACCCCGCCGGGGCAACCGCAAGGGGGCGGTGGAGTGCGGGGTGAAGTACTGCTGCGGCCGGTGGTGGCGGACCATGACGGCGACGACGGCCGAGGAGGCCCAGGTGAGCCTGGACCGCTTCCTGTCCACCACCGGCGACGCCCGACTCCGCCCGCCCGGCCGCTACGCCAAGGAGGGGGAGCTCCAGGCCGACCAGCGCCCGGCGTGGCCCACCGTGGGCGCCCTGGCCGACGCCGAGGTGCTCATGGCCCTGCCGGCGGTCCCGTTCCCCGCCACCGTCGAGGTGAGCCGTGCGGTCGACGACCGGGCCAGCGTCGCCTTCCGGGGCAACCGCTACTCCGTCGCCCCCGGCCTCGGTGGCGTCGACGTCACCCTGCGCCATCGCCTGGGAACGGGCACGCTGGAGGTCTTCTCGCCGTCGGGACGATCGCTCGTCACCCACCGCCTGGCCCCACCGGGAGCGGGCTCGATGGTGCGCACCGCTGAGCACCGTGGCGCCCTGGAGGCGGTGGTGCTGAGCCGGTTCTCCACCGCCCGGCCCTGCGACCGCAAGGCCAACCGGCCACCGGGGGCGGCCGCCCTGGCCGAGCGGGCCAGGCTCCTCGGCCCTGAGGGGGCCGAGCCCGCCGTTGACCTGGAGGCGATGGCCGAGGTCGTCCGCCTGGCCTTCCCGGGCGCCACCGACGTTTCCGGGGAGGTGTCGGCATGACCGAGTCCTCCGACTACCAGCGCCTGCGGGCCCACCTGGCGTTCCTGCGCATGGCCGCAGCGGCCGAAGCCCTGCCCGCCGAGCTGGATCACGCCCGGGCGGCCAAGCTCACCCACGGGGCCTTCCTGGAGCGCCTGCTGGGGATCGAGGCCGACGCCGTCGACGCCCGGCGGCGGGCCAGCCTGGGCCGCTTCGCCTCCCTGCCCAGCCCCTTCACCCTGGCCGACTTCGACTTCTCGGCCCAGCCGTCGGTGGACCCCAGCCTCGTCTCCGAGCTCGGGACCCTGCGCTTCGTCGAGGACGCCACCAACGTGTTGCTCATCGGCCCGCCCGGGGTGGGCAAGACGATGCTGGCCGTCGGCCTCGGCCACGCCGCGGTGGCGGCAGGTATGCGGACCTATTACACGACGGCCGCCGACCTGGCCGCCCGCTGCCACCGGGCCGCCCTCGAGGGCCGGTGGGCCACCACCATGCGCTTCTACGCCGGTCCGAGGTTGTTGATCATCGACGAGGTGGGATATCTCCCGCTCCCCGCCGAGGCCGCTGCCGCCCTGTTCCAGGTCGTCAGCCAGCGCTACCTCAAGGGCAGCATCGCCTTGACCACCAACCTCGGCATCGCCAGCTGGGGCAAGGTCTTCAACGATGATCCAATGGTCGCCGCTGCGATGTTGGACCGTTTGCTCCACCGCAGCGTCGTGCTCAACATCGACGGCGACAGCTACCGGATGCGCAGCCACCGGGCCCGAGCCGAGGCCACCCGGCGAGCGGTGGCGGGCTCATGACCAGCATCGCCGGGTGCCCGATCTGTGCAACGTCCCGACCGCCGGACAGAGCCGGCAACGCGCCCTGGTGCTGCTCGGTTGCCTGCTACCGCAGCTTCCACGGAATCGAGCCGGCATCGTCGTCGTGTCACGATGCCGTCACGATGGACTGCCCGGTGTGCAAGCACCCGTTCGCACCGGTCGGGCGACAGAGATACTGCTGCGGCGCGTGTCGGGCCGCCGCCTACCGACGGCGCAGG
The DNA here is from genome assembly GCA_038238185.1 of Acidimicrobiales bacterium. GTDB lineage: Bacteria > Actinomycetota > Acidimicrobiia > Acidimicrobiales > AC-14 > DATAQC01. The sequence continues at coordinate 5,968 of JBBRXY010000112.1, read as the reverse complement.
GATGCCGGTCAGGTGCCCGTCGTCGTGCCGCCCGGGGCCCAGCCCCGGCGTCCGATCACCGTCTACGAGTGTGATGGATGTGGCGCCCGGGCCGTCGGCGAACAACGGTGTGACGATTGCCGGACGTTCATGCGCCGGGTCGGCATCGGAGGGTGTTGCCCGTCGTGCCTATTAACTGAACAACTCGTCAAGTAAGGGCAGGTCAGAGGGGGTTCGCTTCCAGTCGGGGATGTGCTAGACCCCCCGGTTCATGGACCCCAAGCAGGAGACGTCGAGAGACCTGGCGGCGATGGTCATACCTCAGGTCGGCCGCCTGGTGGCCACCGGCGACCAATGGTCGCCCCACTGCCTCCTCGACGCTGACGGGGTGCCGGTGGCGGCGGTGGCGGCGTGGTTCGCCGAGCTCCAGGCGGCGGGGCGGTCGGCGGCGACCCTGCGCTCCTATGGCATGGACCTGCTGCGGTGGTTCCGGTTCTGTTGGGCGGCGGGGGTGGCGTGGGACCAGGCGACGCGGACCGAGGCCCGGGACTTCTCGCTGTGGTTGGCGGTGGCCGACAAGCCGGTGAGGCCGCACTGGCGCCACCCGGAGGCGGCCCCGGGCCAAGCTCCCGGCGGGGTGGGCGGCCGGCGCTATTCGCCTTCGGTGCGGGCCCACAGCGAGACGGTGCTGCGCGCCTTCTACGACTTCCACCGCGACGTGGGGAGCGGACCGGGCCTCAACCCGTTCCCCCTGGCCCGTGCTCGGGGGGGCCGGGCCAACGCCCACCACAACCCGATGGAGCCGCACCGCAACGAGCGGGCCGGTGCCTACCGCCCGAAGGTGGCGACGAGGATTCCTCGGGCGGTGCCCGACGCCGAGTTCAACGAGATCTTCGCCCGCCTCCCCTCCCACCGCGACCGCGCCCTGGTCGCCTTCTACGTCTCGACCGGGGCACGGGCCTCGGAGCTGTTGTCGACGACGGCGGGCGGGGTCAACCCTGAGCGCCAGCTGATCAGTGTGGTGCGCAAGGGGACCCGGGCCATCCAGGAGCTGCCTGCCTCCACCGATGCCTTCGTGTGGCTGCGGCTCTACCAGCTCGAGATGGACGGCCTCATCCCGTCCGGGCGCCGCCAACCGCTGTGGTGGACACGGCGGCGCCCCCTTCACCCGCTGAGCTACCACGGCGCCCATCGCATGTTCGAGCGGGTCAATGACCTGGTGGGCTCGGGCGCGACCCTGCACTCCCTGCGCCACACCGCCGCCTACCGGATGGCCGAGGACCCGGCATTGCCGCTCACCGACGTGCAGTTCGTGCTGGGCCATGCGCAGCTGACCACGACCCAGATCTACCTGACGCCCCGCAAGGAGGACGTCGTCCGCCGGCTTCTGGCCCACCACGCCGAGGCGACCCGCCGCGCCGCCGAGGCGGTGGCGCCCCCGCCCGCGCCTGGCTACCGGCCCGAGACCCTCGACGTCCTCTTCGGCACGGCACCCCCGTGAGCCCGCCCGCCGAAGGCCCCGCCGCGGCCGCCGTGGGCCGCAAGCGCGCCGCCCTGCGAACGGCGATGGCCGAGGACTTCCCACCGCGCCCGACGCCGGCGTGCTGGCCGGCGACGCGACTGGCCCGAGACGATGCGATCGCGCTGTTGACCTCGGCGCCCTTCGACGTGGAGCGCCCCGATGCCCAGCGCAGGCGCAGGACCGGCGTGGAGCTGTTCCTCGAATGGCTGGCCGCCATCCCGGGACAGACCTGGCAGCAACGATGGCGCCACGTCGAGGCCGACGTGGCGGGGATGGCCTGGCGGCGGGTACGCACGGCGTGGGTGGCCGGGCGTGCCCACCCGGCCAGCTGGCACCAGGACTTCATGGCCGTGGCCCAGCGGACGGCGATCAGCGCCGAGGTGCTGCGCCCCTCACTGGCCTGGCTGGTGTCGGGCCCTTTGTCCAACGGCTCCCTGGTCCGGGCCCTGCGTGGCACTCGGGACGCCGAAGGGCTCGCCCGGTTGGCTGAGCACTGCGATGCCGACCCCGGGGTGTCGGCCAAGGCCCGGGGCCACACGCTGTACCGGGCCGCGTTGATCATGGCCGCCAAGGGAGGCGTGGTGGGCGACATCAACGTCGGCGACGTGCTGGAGCTGCTCGAGGCCGAGGCCGATGCTCCCGGGGGGATCTCCGATGGCGCCACGCTGTTCTACCGGATGCTGCAGGGAAGCGGGGTGCTCGGCGCCGCGGCGCCGCCAAGCCTGCGCCAGCTGCGCACCGTCGGCCAGCGCAGCCCTGAGCAGCTGATCGACCGCTACGGCCTCGCCTGTCGCCCGGTGCGCGACCTGCTGGTCGACTACCTCAAGGAGCGCCAGCCTGGGTTGGACTACAACACCTTGGTGGGACTTGCCAACCTGCTGGGCCGGCTCTTCTGGGCCGACCTCGAGGCTCACCACCCAGGCATCGACAGCATCGCTCTGCCCGCCGAGGTTGCCAGCGCCTGGAAACATCGCCTGGCGACCGTGGCGAAGAAGGTGGGCGGCGACGCCGGCGACGCCGAGGTGGTCGTGGCGCGTCTGAACTACCGGGAGTGCCTGACCCCGGTGCGGGCCTTCTACTTGGACCTGGCCCACTGGGCGATCGAGGATCCTGGGCGCTGGGGTTCGTGGGTGGCGCCGTCGCCGGTCGGCGAGGAGGAGGGCATCCGACGCAAGGCCACGCTCCAGCGCAAGGCGCGCATGGACCAGCGGACCCGAGCCCGCCTGCCGGCCCTGCCCGCCCTCGTGCGGGCGCTCAATGAGCGCCGCAAGGCGACCGCGGCGTTGCTCGACGCCGGTGCCCGGGCCGAGCCGGGCGAAGCCTTCACTCACGCAGGGTCCCGGTTCGTCCGGCGCAGACGGTCCGACGGTGTCTGGGTGGATGACCCCGAGCGCGCCAAACGTCGCGACCTGGCCAGCGAGGAAGCCCGCGCCTTCTGGGCTTGGGCGACCGTCGAGATCCTGCGCGCCACCGGCATCCGGGTCGAGGAGCTCCTCGAGCTCAGCCACCACAGCCTGGTCCAATATCGGCTCCCCACCACCGGCGAGCTGGTCCCACTGCTGCAGGTCGCCCCGTCCAAGACCGACGCCGAGCGGCTCGTGGTGGTCAGTCCCGAGCTCGCCGAGGTGCTGGCGACGGTCATCGGCCGGAGCCGGGGCCGCCACGGAGCGGTGCCGCTCGTCTCGACCTATGACGATTACGAACGCGTGTGGTTGGCGCCGGCGCCGCGCCTATTGCAACGCCGCATCCACGGCGAGAACCGGGGGATCGCGCACAGCAGCCTGCTCGTGATCCTCACCGCGGCGGTCGCCGAGACCGGCCTCGTCGACGCCGTGGAAGGTCGCCCGCTCCACTACACACCCCATGACTTCCGCCGGATGTTCATCACCGACGCCATCGTGAACGGCCTGCCGCCCCACATTGCCCAGGTCATCGCCGGCCATCGCGACATCAACGTCACCCTGGGCTACAAGGCCGTCTACCCCGAGGAGGCCATCCAGGCCCACCTCGCCTACCTGGCCCGGCGGCGATCACTGCGCCCCAGCGAGGAGTACCGCGTTCCCACCGACGAGGAGTGGCAGGAGTTCCTGGGGCACTTCGAGCGGCGCAAGGTGTCCCTCGGGACCTGCGCCCGGGCGTTCTCCACGCCGTGCATCCACGAGCACGCCTGCGTCCGCTGCCCGATGCTATGGCCCGACCCCGCCCAGCGGGGCCGCCTCGTCGAGATCCGCGACAACCTCACCGCCCGCATCGCTGAAGCCGAGCGCCAGGGATGGCTGGGCGAGGTCGACGGGCTGGAGGTCAGCCTGGCCGCAGCGATCGACAAGCTCGCCCACATGGACCGCAGCGGCCGGCCCGCCACCGTGGCGCAGCTCCCTTTCCCGACCGTCGCTCGTCCCCCCGCCCCAGCGATGGCCGCCGACGCGGGCCCGCGATGAGAGCCGGCGCCCGGCCCCTGTGGCCCGACGAGGCCGACGCTGAGGTGTCCCGGGCCGACATGCCGCCACCCCCGCCAGCGTCGGGGCCAGCGTCGTTGCCGCCGCTGGCCCGCCCCGAAGGTGACCCCTGGCCCGCTCCGCCCGCCCCGGCGGCGTTCTGCGGCCTGGCCGGGGAACTGGTGGCTGCCATCGCCCCTTCCACCGAGGCCGACCCGGTGGCGGTCCTGGTCCAGCTCCTGGTCGGGGTCGGCTCGATCCTGGGGCGGGGGCCCTACTACCAGGTGGGAGCCAGCCGGCACCGGGCCAATGAGTTCGTGGTCCTCGTCGGCCCGTCGGGCTCGGGGCGCAAGGGTAGCTCCTGGGACGTGGTCGAGGCCGTCCTGGCCGAGGTGGACCGGCCCTGGGCCACGGGGCGGGTGGTGTCGGGGCTGAGCTCGGGCGAGGGGCTCATCTGGCACCTGCGCGACACCGACCACGGCCCGGCGCCCGATCCCCGGCTGCTGGTGCTCGAGCCCGAGCTGGCCTCGGTGCTCAAGGCCGCCTCCCGGGAGGCCAACACGTTGTCCCCCGTGCTTCGCAACGCCTGGGACGGCAAGTCCCTCCAGGTCATCACCAAGCACGACCCGGCCCGGGCCAGCGCCGCACACGTGTCCATCGTGGGCCACATCACCGCCGATGAGCTGTGCCGGCACATCTCGGGGACCGAGGCCGTCAACGGGTTCCTCAACCGGTTCTTGCTGGTGGCCGTGCGCCGGGCCCGGCTCCTGCCCGAAGGCGCCAGCCCCGACCACGCCCGCCTGGGCCCCCTCGTGGCCCGGCTGCGCGAAGCGATCACCTCCCACCGCAGCGCTGATCGGCTCGGCCTCGACGACGAAGCCCGCGCCATCTGGTGGGAGCTCTACCCGGCGCTCAGCGCCGGGCGGCCCGGCCTGCTCGGCGCCGTTTGCGGGCGGGCCGAGGCTCACGTGGTCCGCCTGGCCCTGCTCTACGCCCTCTTCGACGACCAGGTCGCCATCGGCGCCACCCACCTGCGCGCCGGCCTGGCCCTTTGGGACTACGCGGCCCGCTCGGCGGCCTTCGTCTTCGGCGACTCCCTGGGGGACCCGGTGGCCGATGAGATCAACCGGGCCGTCAGCGAGCACCCCGACGGCCTCACCCGCTCCCAGATCCGAGACCTGTTCGCACGCAACCGGCCCAAGGCCCAGATCGACCGGGCCCTGCACCTGCTCGTGGGCGCCGGCGCGCTCAACCGCCAGGTCCTCGCCGGTGCAGGCCGATCCACCGAGGTGTGGTCGGCCCGATCAGCGCCGCCCGGAGCGCGGCCCACCACACCGCCGTCGAGATGACCGTCGAAGGACCGCTCCCATCCCCGGCTCTTGGCCCACCTGCCTGGGCCTTCCAGCCCGCCACCGGTGCAAGGGCACACCCGAGGAGCGAAGCGGCCCCGTCCGGCACCGGGCCGGCCCTCGTGACCGGCGCCGACCAGGGCGGTCAAGCCGACCGGTGTTAGGGGGGAGGGGCCCGCTTGCGGGAGGGACCCCCTAACAGCGCAGCGGCTTGACGGCCCGGAGCGCCACCGCGCAGACAATCACCCAAGGAGGATGGCGCCCCCCTGCTCCGCGACCCGCTGAACGTTGCTCCCCAATCCTTGATTCGGGCGCCATCCTCCTTGCCTGGCCTTCCTCCCTTCGGAAATCCTTCCGTCCCCACCTCACCCTCACCAAGGTCGTTTCAATCGTTGGTCGTTCCGTCGTCACGAAACGTCTCGAAGAAGAACAGCGACCCAACAACGAGTTCAGAGAATGTGACGAGCCCGTCGCAGTCGCCGAACTCCTCGGAAGGGAGGTCACCGCTTGACCGCCGCGTAAGCTGGCGCCAAGCCCCGATCCCCCGCTCGCCAACTGCGGGGTTTCGGTGATCGACAGTGCGGGGTTTCGGTGATCCGCAGCAACCCATGGCCCCGGCGAACAGGCCGAGGTCGACTTCGGGGAGTTCGCGGCCTGGATCGACGGCGTGTTCACCAAGCTGT
>JBBRXY010000111.1:0-8659 GCA_038238185.1 Acidimicrobiales bacterium | reverse complement strand
ACTACGCCAACTTCCTGGAGAACGTGCGCAAGGACCCCGACCGGGCCGAGGAGTACTACCGCCGGGCCCTCGACGCCGACCCCACCAGCGCCATCACCCTGGGCAACTACGCCAACTTCCTGGCGAACGTGCGCAAGGACCCCGACCGGGCCGAGGAGTACTACCGCCGGGCCCTCGACGCCGACCCCGTCCACGCGAACAACCTGGGCAACTACGCTGCGCTTCTGTTCATCCGGGCCCGCGACGACGAGGCCCGAACCCTCGTCGAGCGGGCAACCGCACTGGATCCCCCCCCAGATCTCGAGCTCGAACTGGCGTTCTACCGCTATGCCCACGTGGCCTCCCAGCGTGAGACGGCATTGACCGACCTGCGCCGCCTGATCGGCGATGGCGTGCGGTCGGCGGGTTGGGACCTGGTTGGGAACGTCGATCGGGCCGAGCAGGACGGCCACCCTGATCCCGGTCTCCTCGAGGACCTGGCCCGGGTGATCGCCGATGAAGCCCCGGCGGACGTGCTCGATGCCCACCCCGCCTGGCGATCGCTGCCAGAGGCCGGGGGCCAATCTCCCGACGACCAGTCAGCCACCTAACCTCGGCGACCATGACCGACGACGACGAACCCCGGCGGGCGCTCATCGTCGGTGCCCATCCCGACGACATCGAGTTCGGGTGCGCGGGCACTGTCGCCGTCTGGGTCGACGACGGGTGGGACGTGCGCTACCTCATCGTCACCTCCGGCCAGAAAGGCGTGCAGGACGCCGCCTCCGACCCGGAGGCCTTCGGGCGGGTGCGTGAGGCCGAGTCCCGCGACGCGGCCAAGGCCGTCGGCGTCACCGACGTCACGTTCCTGGGCTACATGGACAGCGAGGTGGCTGCCGCCGACTGGCTCGATCTTCGCCGCGGCCTGTCACGCCAGTTCCGCCGCCACCGTCCCCATCGCATGATCGTCGGCAACCCCGAGATGCTGCCCACCGACCGGTTCGTGAACCACCCCGACCACCGGGCGGTGTCGACTGCGATGCTCGACATCACCATGACGGGAGGGACGACGGCGGCGATCTTCCCCGAGCTGGAGATCGACGAGGGACTGCCACCGTGGCGGGAGCTGGAGGAGACATGGCTCACCGGGCCGGCTGGAGGGTCTCAGGTCGTCGATGTGACGGCCACCTTCGACCGCAAGATCGCTGCTCTCAAGGCCCATGAGAGCCAGGTCGGCGAATGGGACGTGGGCGCCTTCATGGGCCCTCGTCTGGCCGAGCTGGGCAAGGTCCACGGCTACGCATACGCCGAGGCCTTTCGGGTCATCTCATACCGCCGCTGACCGCCACTGGGGCCCGATGAAGGACCACCCCCATGGCGGGCCGGTATACTGCGACCGATCTAGGAGTTCGAACAGGTTGGTGACCACAGCGTGGGCGGTAGGCCCACGCTTTTGTATGCCGGACGCGAGGAACCCAGGAAGGAGGTGCCAGAGATGAGTGTGAGCGATCGCGTGCGCGATCTGATCGAGCCCACTCTGGCCACCCAGGGCCTCGAGGTGGTCGACGTGGAGCAGCGGGCCAACATCCTGCGGGTGAGCATCGACCGCCCCGACGGGGTCGACCTCGACGCCATCAGCACCGCCACCCGGCTGGTGTCCGAGGCCCTCGACCGCCACGACATCGTGCCCGGCCGCTACGTCCTCGAAGTCTCCAGCCCGGGCATCGAGCGCACCCTGCGCACGCCTGACCACTACCGACGCTTCGTGGGTACCACCGTGGCCGTGCGCACCGTCGCCGGCACCGAGGGCGACCGCCGCCTCGAAGGCATCCTCACCGACGCCGACGACGACGGCGTGGTCGTGGCCGAGCGCCGCCTGTCCTACTCGGAGATCGACCGGGCCCGCACCGTCTTCGTGTGGGGTCCCACCCCTCGTCCCGGCAAGTCGAAGGCCAACACGCGAACCAAGACAAAGTCGAAGCCGAAGGCCAAGCCCGGGGTCCAACACAAAGCGGAGGCATCATCATCATGAGCGCCAACTTCGAGCTCACCGCGCCTCTGGCGCCCGCGGGATGCCCATGAGCGCGAACTTCGAGCTCATGGAGGCTCTCCAGGTCATCGAGCGTGAGAAGGGTGTCTCCATCGACACGCTCCTCGATGCCCTGGCCAACGCCCTCGTCTCGGCCTACAAGCGCATGCCCAACGCCGCCGAAGAAGCGTTCGTCACCATCGACCCCGACAGCGGGGAGATGCACGTCTACGCCCAGGACCTCGACGAGGACGGCAACGTCACCCGTGAGTGGGAAGACACTCCCGACGACTTCGGTCGCATCGCCGCCCAGACGGCCAAGCAGGTGATTCTGCAGCGCATCCGCGAGGCCGAGCGGGAGATGAAGTACGAGGACTACGCCGGCCGGGAGGGCGAGATCGTCACCGGCATCATCCAGCAGAACGACCAGCGCTATACCCTCCTCGACCTGGGTCGGGTCGAGGCACTGTTGCCCCAGGCCGAGCAGGTGCCCTACGAGCGCTACGAGCACGGCGCCCGGCTCAAGGCCTACATCGTCGAGGTGCGCAAGACCACCAAGGGCCCCCAGATCGTGGTCAGCCGCACCCACCCGGGGCTCATCAAGCGGCTCTTCGAGCTCGAGGTGCCCGAGATCAGCGACGGCGTGGTCGAGCTGAAGGCCGTGGCCCGTGAGCCCGGCCACCGCACCAAGATCGCGGTGTGGTCGAACGACTCCAACGTCGACCCCGTCGGGGCGTGCGTGGGGGCCCGGGGGGCGCGGGTGCGCATGGTGGTCAACGAGTTGCGGGGCGAGAAGGTCGACATCGTCCCCTTCTCCGAGGACTCGCAGGACTTCGTCATGAAGGCGCTCTCGCCGGCCCGGGTCAGCCAGGTGCGTATCGACGAGGAAACCGGCACCGCCGAGGTCATCGTGCCCGACTACCAGTTGTCGCTGGCCATCGGCAAGGAGGGCCAGAACGCCCGGCTGGCGGCCCGCCTCACGGGGTGGCGGGTCGACATCAAGAGCGAGACCCAGCACGCCGAGGAAGAGGCCGGGTACGCCGGCGAGGAGTGGGCCCAGGGGGAGTGGATCACTGACGACTCCGGCGAGATGGTCTGGCAACCGGCCGAGGGCGGCCAAGCGGTTTCCGCCGTCCAGTGGTCGGCGGGCGATGGCGACGACGCCGACGGTTCCCCCCCCATCCCGGCCCCGGCCGGAGGGATCGTGGCCCCGCCGGTGGATGCGCCCTCCGAGGCCGCTGACGAGCCGGCCGCCGCCACCGCCACCGCTGACGTGCCGGCTGGCCCCGTCGACGACGCACCGGCCGTCGCCGCCGAACCGGCCGTCGCCGACGCCACCGATGTACCGGCCGCCGACGTCGGCGTACCCGTGTCGGAGGAGCCGGCGGTCACCACCGGAGGGGACAGCGCCGCATAGCCACCACCGGCGAGCCGGGGCTGTCACCCGGCCCAGAGAGCCGCTCGGGCCCGCAGCGCACGTGCATCGGCTGCCGGAGGGTCGCATCCGTCGATCACCTCGTCCGCGTGGTAGCCCGCCCGGTTGGTACACTGGCCGTGGGCCGTGAGCTCGCCGGTCGGGGGGCGTGGTTGTGCGCCGGATCACCCGACTGTGTGGACGCTGCGGCACGCCGTCGAGCCTTTTCCCGGGCCCTGCGGACAGAGATCGCCCACGAGTCGACGGTCGCGCTTCGAGAGTTGCTGGCCGGGCGTGGGAGGATAGGGAAGGTACCGGCCGGGTCCTGACTCCCGGCACGACACGAACAAACCCCGGTAGGACAGCAGGTTCTGCATGGAGGGTGGGCATGGGGCCCCGCCCGGAGAAAGGACGCAAGAGGACATTGGCAGCGAGGATCCGGGTCTATGAGCTGGCACGAGAGCTCGGGCTCACCAACAAAGAAACGCTCGATCTGTGCATCGCCCTGGGGATCGGCGTGAAGAGCCACTCCTCGAGCATCGAGGATGCGCAGGCTGACCGCGTCCGGCGCAAGGCCGAGCGGGAGGGCCTCAAGCGCGACGTCCAGCCCGAGGAGCCGCCGGGTAAGGCGGCGCCCGGGCGCGCCAGTTCCCCCGGTGCAGGAGACGCGGCGCCGGCTGGAGTCAGCTCCGCCCCGTCTCCCGGCCCGGGATCGTCCGCTCCCGGCTCGGCCGGGCGGTCCGACCCCACCCACCGGCTGGTCACCAGCCGCCCGGCCAGCGAGCAGCCCGACTTCGTCGGCAACCGCCCCGCTGCGGCCGCACCCCCAACGACGTCGCCCCGTCCGGCCACGTCGCCCGGCGTCGACAGGCCCATGGAGCCGGCTGCTGCAGCCAGTGCCCCCGAGGCCCCCGCGCCGCCCCGGCCGCCCATGCCCACCCGGCCGCCCATGCCCACCCGCGCCCCGACCCCCCCTCCGGCGCGCCCGGTCGCGACACCGGCCAGCTCACAGGGAGGTGCGCCACCGGCTGCCCCGCCCGCCGCCGGCGCACCCCCGGCCGGTGCACCGACGACCACCGGCGCCCCCGTCCCCGGCTCGCCCGCCGGCCCTGTCGGCGAGGGTCCCGCCGCCGAACAGGGTGCCGGCGAGGCCCCCACTCCCTCCCAGCCCCGTTCGGCCACCGGCAAGCCCGTCCCGCCTCCCCCCGCCGGGCCACGGTCGGTCAGTGGCAAGCCCATTCCTCCGCCCCCCGGATTTCCCCGTACCGCCGGTAGGCCCGGTTCGGGCCCCGGTGGCGCCGGCCGTCCCGGTGGCGGTCCCAGTTCCCGGCCCGGCGGCGCTCCCCGGCCCAGCGGCGCTCCCGGCACCCGCCCCGGCGGCCCCCCTGGCGCCCGTCCCGGAGGCGCACCCGGTCGACCGCTCGGTGCCGGCCGTCCCGGTGGTGCTCCCGGCCGTCCCGGTGGAGGTGCTCCCGGCCGCCCCGGTGGCGGTCCCGGCGGCGGTCCCGGCGGCGGCTTCGGCCGTCCCGGTGGCGGCCCTCCCGGTCGCGGTGGACCCGGCGGCGGTTTCGCCGGTCGCGGCGGGCCCGGCCAGCGGCCGCGGCCGCAGCGCCGTCGCCGTCGTCGTCGCAGCTTCGAGGAGCTCACGCCCACGGAGGCAACCACTTACAGTCGCTCCGACGCGCCCGTCCCCGAGGGCGAGGTCGTCATCGAGCGGGGCGCCAGCGCCCAGGATCTCGGCCCCAAGCTGAACCGCACCGCCGCCGATGTCGTGCGTTACCTGCTCCAGGCGGGCGAGATGGTCACGGCCACCCAGTCGCTCACCGACGACCACATCGAGCTGTTCGCAGCCGAGGTGGGGGCCGAGGTCCTGCTCGTCGAGCCGGGCCAGGAGCAGGAGGTCGAGCTGCAGGCCATGCTCGGCGAGGCCATCGACGCCGACGACGACCTGCGTCCCCGGCCGCCGGTCATCACCGTCATGGGTCACGTCGACCACGGCAAGACGCTGCTGCTCGACCGCATCCGTGAGGCCAACGTCGTGTCCGGCGAGGCCGGCGGCATCACCCAGCACATCGGCGCCTACCAGACCGAGAAGGACGAGCGCCTCATCACCTTCCTCGACACTCCGGGCCACGAGGCGTTCACGGCCATGCGCGCCCGCGGCGCCGATGCCACCGACATCGTGGTGCTGCTGGTGGCCGCCGACGACGGCGTGATGCCCCAGACGGTCGAGGCCATCAACCACGCCAAGGCCGCCGACGTGCCCATCGTGGTTGCCATCAACAAGATCGACCGCGACAATGCCGATCCCACCCGGGTCCGCCAGCAGCTGTCCGATCAGGGCCTGGTCCCCGAGGAGTGGGGCGGCGACACGATCATGGTCGAGGTCTCCGCCCTCCAGAACCTCGGGGTCGACGACCTCCTGGCCCAGCTCCTGGTCGTCACCGACGTCGAGGAACTGGTGGCCAACCCCGAGGCCCGCGCCCAGGGCGTGGTCCTGGAGGCCAACCTCGACGTGGGCCGTGGTCCGGTGGCCACCGTGCTCGTTCAGCGGGGCACGCTGCGGGTGGGCGACCCCATCGTGGCCGGCGCGGCCTGGGGCCGGGTCCGGGCGCTCATCGACGACAAGGGCGATCCCATCAAGGAAGCCCTGCCCTCCACCCCCGTCCAGGTGCTCGGCCTCGACATCGTGCCCAGCGCGGGTGATGACTTCCGGGTGGCCCCCGACGACAAGACGGCCCGCATCGTGGCCGAGCTCCGGGCCCAACGGTTCCGGTCGCGCGACCTGCGTCCTCTGGCGGCCACGGGCATCGGCGTCACCGGCGTGCGCCTCGAGGACATCTTCGAGCAGATCCAGCGGGGTGAGACGGCCACGTTGAACCTCATCGTCAAGGCCGACGTCCACGGGTCGCTCGAGGCCCTCACCGAGAGTCTGCGCAAGCTCGAGCGCGACGAGGTCCGCCTGTCGTTCGTCCACCGGGCCGTGGGCGGCATCACCGAGAACGACGTGCAGCTGGCATCGGCCTCCAACGCCACCATCTTCGGCTTCAACGTCCGGCCCGACCGCAAGGCCCGGGAGCTGGCCGAGACCGCCGACGTCGACATCCGCACCTACCAGATCATCTACCAGGTGCTCGAAGACGTGGAGAAGGCCATGGTCGGCCTCCTCGCCCCCGAGTTCGAAGAGGTCGTCACCGGCGAGGCCGAGGTGCGCGAAGTGTTCCGGGTGCCGCGGATCGGCGGGGTGGCCGGCTGCCAGGTTCGTCACGGGGTCATCACCCGCGGTTCCAAGGTCCGGTTCCTGCGCGAAGGCGTAGTCATCTGGACGGGCACGATCACCTCGCTGAAGCGCTTCAAGGACGATGTGCGCGAAGTGGCCACCGGCTTCGAGTGCGGCATCGGCCTGTCCGACTTCCAGGACCTGAAGCAGGGCGACGTCATCGAGACCTACGACGAGCGGGAGATCCCCCGCAGTTAGTCCGGCGCAAAACCTGTCACGATGCTGGAAGTTCTCGTCATCGACAAGAAGATCTGAGGCATCACGCCGTGCACGTGGCAGTCGTGCGGTTCGAGCTGCACATTCCCCACAGCCGTTCCTTGAAGGAGCGCCGCGCCGCGGTGAAGCCGGTGGTGGAAGGGCTGCGCCAGCGGTTCTCCCTGTCGGTCGCCGAGGTCGGCTACCAGGACAAGTGGCAGCGGGCGCTGATCGGCCTGGCCGTCGTGTCCGATTCGCCTGCCCATGCCGCCGAGATCGTGGCAACGGTGGAGCGTTGGGTCTGGAGCCGCCACGACGTCGAGGTGTGCGCCTTCGTCACGCAATGGTCCGAGTGGGACGAACAGGACTAGACACGCAGTGATGCCCACCAAGGGATGGTCCCGGCGAGACCGGGTCAACGAGGCTCTCCGCGAGGTCATCGCCGATGAGCTGGCGGTCATCGACGACGACCGCCTGCAGCTCGTCACCGTCACCGGCATCCGGGTCGACCCCGATTTTCGCCGGGCCCTGGTGTGGTTCTCGGCCCTGTCGACGCTGTCGCCGGCCGACCCGACCGAGGTGGTCGAGGTCCTGGCCGAGTACCGGGTGCGCATCCAGGGAGCGATCGCCCGCCAGCTCAGGTTGAAACGGACTCCGGAACTAACGTTCCAGTCTGACCCAGCTATAGCCGTAGGTACTAGAGTGGAAGAAGTCATCCGAAGCCTGCAAGAGCAGGATTCTGCCGTCGCCCGGGTCGAAGACCCCGGGCCGGGAGGGGAAGAATGACCAAGCTGACCGAGCTGGGGCGGGCGGCTGCACCGGACACCACGGGTCCGCCCGCGACTACCCCGGGCCCCGTAGGCGGGCGAACTTCGATGGATCTCGCCGTCGATGCCATCCGTTCGGCGGGCTCGTTGGCGCTGGCATGCCACATCACTCCCGACGGCGATGCCCTCGGTTCGATGCTCGCACTCCACCGGCTGGCCCTGGCCGCCGGCGTGCCGTCGGTCGCCTCGTGGCCCGAGCCCTTTGTGGCCGGCGACCACTATTCGTTCATCCCCGGCCTCGAGCTGGCCACCCAGCCGGCCCTCTTCCCTGCCGAGCCCGATGTGATGATCACGTTCGACTGCGGCTCGATCGGGCGCCTGGGTGAGCTCGGGGAGTCGGCCCGCGCCGCCAAGACCCTCATCGTCGTCGACCACCACGTCACCAACGACGGGTACGGCACCATCGACCTCATCGATCCCGAGGCGGCGGCGTCGGTGGTGATCGTGCGCCGCCTCCTCGACCGCCTGGGCTGGGTTCTCGACCGCGACTCGGCCATCTGCCTCTACACCGGCCTCGTGTGCGACACCGGGCGATTTCAGTACGACAACACCACTCCTGAGGTGTTCGAGCTGGCCGCCGAGCTGGCCCGGTTCGGATTGCCCATCGCGTCCATCAGCCGCCAGCTGTTCGAGCTGCACCGGCTGGCCTACCTGCGCCTGGTGGCCTCGGCGCTCGGACGGGCCGAGCTCGACACCGGCCGGCGCTTCGTGGCCACCTGGGTCACGGCCGACGACCTGGCCACCAACGGCGTCGAGCTGGAGGAGACCGAGGGCCTCATCGACCTGATCCGGCGCACCTCCGAGGCCGACGTCTCCTGTGTGCTCAAGGAGGCTCCCGACGGTACCCGGGTGTCGCTGCGCTCCGACGTCGACGTCGACGTCGGCGCCATTGCCACCACGTTCGGCGGCGGCGGCCACAAGGCGTCGGCGGGGTT
>JBBRXY010000110.1:0-8787 GCA_038238185.1 Acidimicrobiales bacterium | reverse complement strand
GTTTACCATCTTTGGGGCGTGCGGTGGGGGCGTCCAGGCCGCGAGCGGGCCGCGACAGCTTCGTGCCACATGGTGTCTCGTGCTCGCTACCTTCCAACAGGCTTTTCGAGCGGAATGTCTCCTGAGGTACCCCAGGAGGTGACGGTGGTGCCGCCGCCGCTCAAGTTGATGTACCAGGTTCCGGTGGAGGGACGGAAGACGGCGATGTCGGTTTTGCCGTCACCGTTGTAGTCACCGGGCACGGGAATGTCGCCTGAGGTACCCCAGTGGGTGATGGTGGGGCCGCCGACGCCGCTCAGGCTGGTGTACCAGTTGCCGGTGGAGGGGCGGAAGACGGCGATGTCGGTCGTGCCGTCACCGTCGTAGTCACCGGGCACGGGAATGTCGCCTGAGGTACCCCAGGGGGTGACGGTGGTGCCGCCGCCGCTGAGGTTGATGTACCAGGTTCCGCTGGAGGCACGGAACACGGCGATGTCGGTCCTGCCGTCACCGTCAAAATCGGCCGGGGACCGGTGAGTGTCTGCCGGGACCACCGGCGTCGACGGCGCCGACTCCGCGCCGTTGCCGGCGGCGTTGGTGGCGTGGACGGTGAAGGTGTAAGAGTCTCCGTTGGTCAACCCGCTCACCGTGATCGGGCTAGTCGACCCCGTGGCCGACTGGCCGCCCCTAGTCGCCACCGTGGCATCGGTCGCCGTCACCGTGTAGCTCGTGACCGGGCCGCCGTTGGACGCCGGTGGCGAGAAGGTCACCCGGGCCGAGCCGTTGCCGGCCGTGGCGGCCACCGACACCGGCGCACCAGGCACCGTCGCCGGGCACGCGGTACCCATAAAGCCAATCGCGCTGAGACCAGCGCTAGTGAACCACATGTTCCCGTCGGCACCGAGCGTTAGACTTTCAAAACCATCGAAGCCACCGAAATTTGAGACAAAAGCGCCGGCTGGCGTCAGCCGAGCGATCCCGTGGCCCCCATCGTTGGTGAACCACAGGTTCCCATCAGGCCCCGATTCGATCTCGTGAGGATCCCCGATTGTAGCGCCGGAAAAGATAGAGACAACGCCTGCCGGGGTTATCCGACCTACGGAGCCAACGCCGCGACTGGTAAACCACAGGTTCCCGTCGTCGCCAGCGGTAATCCCTTCGGGATGGGTTCCAGCTATGGTGAAGTTAGAAACAACTCCGTTAGGAGAAATGCGTCCAATCGAACTGCTATCTAGATTCGTGAACCACAGATTGCCATCAGGGCCTGCGACAATCTGACGTGGATTGCTCACTCCAACACCGGTGAAGTTGGACACCACGCCCGACACAGTAATGCGCCCAATTGAGTTATTAAGCACATTTGTGAACCACACGTTCCCATCAGGACCGGCAGTGATTCCACTCGGACCATTGATGCCCACACCGGAAAACGTCGATACGACACCTGAAGGCGTAGTCCTGCCGATCGAGTCATTTCCCGAGTTGGAGAACCATACGTTCCCGTCAGGGCCTTCAGCGATCCTGCTTGGCTGGCTGATGCCCACCCCGGCAAACACGGAAACCACACCTGCCGGCGTCACTCGGCCGATCGTGTTGCCGTAATAGTTTGTGAACCACATATTTTTATCCGCACCTGTCACAATATCGGTCGGACCCCGGATACCGGTGCCGACAAAATTTACTATCGAACCGGAACGGGTTATCCGACCGATCGTCTCATTGCCGCTGTTCGTGAACCAGAGGTTTCCATCTGTGCCTGCGGCGATGTCGTTCGGCCTGTCAATACTGGGGTCAGCAAAGTTCGAGGTAGCGCCCAGCACCGTCATTTTACTGATCAAATTGCTCTTGGTATTCGTGAACCAGAGGTTTCCGTCAGGACCGGCGGTGATGGAGCCCGGACTGTCGATACCCGCGCCGACAAAGTTAGATACAACTCCTACAGGAGTTATCCGTCCGATGGAGTTCGAATCAGAGCGCATATTTGTGAACCAGATATTTCCATCCGGGCCTGCTGCGATCGCCCCAGGACCCTTGATTGTGCTGTCCTCGAATACTGTAACAGTCCCAGCCGGGGTAATGCGACCGATGGAATCGGGCTCTGGGAAGTTTAAATTGTGGATGGGAAACCACAAATTTCCGTCCGCGCCGGCCACAATTGCGCCCGGCGAGCGAATGCGAGGATGGGTGAAGATCGTAATAACCCCTGCAGGAGTAATCCTCCCTACGGAGTCCGGGTCGTCGTTGGTAAACCATATATTGCCATCGGGCCCGGCGGTAATTTCCTCAGGGAAACTCACCCCGGGCCCGGTAAAGATGGCGACCACGCCAGCAGGGCTAAGCCGCCCGATCGACTTGTCAAAGCGGTTAACGAACCATATGTTTCCGTCGGCACCGGTAGTGAGGTCGACGGGGCTGCGTATGCCGGGATCCGTGAATGTCGTGATCACACCAGCCGGAGTTATGCGACCGATCGCGTAGAGTGTTGTAAACCAAATATTCCCATCGGGACCTGCTGCTATCGCCGAAGGATATCTCATCCCGCGCGCGGCAACAGCGACCACCCCACAGTCGTTCGCGCCCTCGGCGCGGCCGCCGACTGCGAAGCATGCGGCTGCCAAGAGCATCGCCACGAGGACCTGTGCCTCAACACGAGTTCTCCGCGAACTATGCACGCCGCTCCTTCCGTTCAGTGCGGCGGTGAGGTGTACCCGGGAAGCCACGTCCGTTCGATTGCGCCGGACCCGAACGCTCATTGGCCCAACAAGGCGACACCCAACCGCTGCCGGCTCTGGTGAAGCCGGATGCTCTCGAGCGCCCGGACACGCACGCCGGCGGTCGTCTGCCCGAGGCGCCGGCAGGCGCCGACGCCGGAAGACGGCGTCGGCGCTCCCCACTCGATGACGTCCCGCTGGACGTCAAGCGGCTCGGGCCTGCACACGAAGGCTCGTCAGTCGCCACTGTGAGTCGAGCATAACCCGGTGATGCCGTCGGGATGGGGTGGAGGACCCATCGTCATCTCCGGCCCCTCACGCACGGCCACCATCGTCGACGACGACGGGTGAAGGGCCCGCACTCAATATCAATCGAACACCTCGTCAGCCGAATTCTGAACCCAACTATTTCAGTGTGATAGGGCTGTCTCTGCGGATTGACGCGGACAGACGCCTCCCCATAATCCTAGTTTGGGGGTATCCACTCAGCCGGCGTAGTCCAGGTGAGCCCTCGGCTGCGGGAGGTACGGCGGTTGAAGCGGAACACGAACTCGTCGAGGTAGGCCCCCAGGTGCGCCTCGTCGACCGATCCCTGGTGGGTGCCGAGCAGCCAGCGCTTGGCGAGGGAGGCGATCCGGTGGACGCCGGGAAGCAGCTTGGTGGGGTCCTCGCCGCGGTGGCGGGCGCGCGTTGGCTGCGGCGGTCGCAAACGTAGCCGAGGCCGTCGATGCCGCTGTAGCCCTGCCAGGCGTCGGTGATCACCGTGGCGCCGGGCTCGACGTGGGCGGCGACGAACGGGTGCAGGGAGGCGGCGGACGCGTCGGCCAGGATCGCCATCCGGCACCGCCGAACCCCTTCGGCTCCCGAACCTCCACAGCCACCGCGACCAGGAACTTCTTGCCCTTGGCCCGTCCGCCGCGCAAACCTGGTTCCTCCCCGCCGATGTAAATCTCGTCGACTTCGACTCGGCCGGTGAGGCGCTCGCGGCCGGGCGGACCAGCACCGACCGCAGGCGGTGCAGCATGGCCCAGGCCGTCTGGTAGGAGCCGATCTCCAACGCCCGCTTCAGGCTCTGCGCCGACACGCCGTCCTTCTGGGTGGCAAACAGCCAGCAGGCGGTGATCCACACCGTCAGCGGCGTACGCCTCTTGTCGAAGATCGTCCCCGCGGTCACCGACGTGCGCCGGTCGCAGCGGAAGCGGTCGTCCGCCATCCTCCAGCCGACCTGGTGGCCGCAGGCCGGGCAGACGAACCCTTGCGGCCAGCGCAGCCACTCGAGATAGTCCAGGCAGTCGGCATCGGTGCCGAACCACGCCCCGAACTCACCAGCCAAGCGGGGGTAGTGCAACCCGGCGAACCAGATGACGGAGGCACCGAAACCAAACCTGGCCGCTCGTGGTTGCAGTGCCCACTGGACCCCCCGGTTCTTGAACCCCCGTCGGTCCACGGGGCCCGATCAGACTCGTATCGTTAGATGGCATCCACACCGAACAAGCGGACCGCCAAGCGGGCACGCGGGGATCGGTTCGTCACCGAATGGCCACCCGGAGTCGGACAGGCCCAACCCGTGACACCGACCCTTGTGTCGCGGCGGTGACGATGCTGCCCGGGGCTGTGGTCGCGACAACGGCCATCGCCCAGGCTCGCCCAGATGTGCTACAAGTAGCTTATGACGTCAGTAGGAGTACGTGCTCTGAGGCAGCGTGCCAGCGAGCTTCTTCGGCTCGTGGAAAGAGGTGAGACTGTCGAGATCACCGATCGAGGCCGCCCTGTGGCTCTTCTCACGCCCCTGCCCGAGGGCAGCCCGCTCGAACGCCTGCGCGCGGCAGGGGAGATCGAGTCGGCGACCGAAGATCCTGGCGATCTGCCGGCGCCGTTGGTCCTCGCTCCAGACGCCGAGCCGGCGTCTTCGGTGCTCGGGCGGCTCCGGCGCGATGAACGCTGATGGCAGCCGTGTATCTGGACTCATCTGCGATTGTGAAGCTGGCCGTGAGCGAGCCGGAATCCGATGCCCTGCGGAGGCATCTGCGTCGTCGTCGTCCCTGGGTGTCGAGCGCGCTGGCTCGCACGGAGGTTTTGCGCTCGCTCCTGGCCAGCGGCGAGGACGCCGTGGCTGCCGGCCGCGCCGTGCTAGCCAGGTGCGACCTCGTCCGGGTCAATGATCGCATGCTCAACCTTGCGGGCACGATGGGCCCGGCCGACCTTCGGTCGCTAGAGGCGATCCATCTCGCTACGGCGGAGCGCCTGCGTGACGAGATCGGCGAACTCGTCGTCTACGACCAGCGCTTGGCCGACGCCGCACGCCAACTCGGCCACCGAGTCTCCTCGCCGAAATAGTTGATGGAGTGACGGGGGCAACCTTCGTGAGAGCTCCCGCAGCGACCTTCGGTCCCGGTTGTCCTCCCCTGGTGCCATGATCCGGTCGTGCCTGTCCTCGGCCCCCGCATCGTGGTGGCCGGCACGGCGTCGGGCGTGGGCAAGACCACCGTGGCCACCGGCCTCATGGCTGCCCTGCGCAAACGGGGCCTGACCGTGGCCTCGGCCAAGGTGGGACCCGATTTCATCGATCCCGGCTACCACGCCCTGGCCACCGGCCGGCCGGCCCGCAACCTCGACGCATGGATGTGCGGCGCCGAGGCCATGGGCCCCCTGGCCGCCCGCGCCGGCCGGGGCGCCGACATCCTGGTCGTGGAAGGGGTGATGGGTCTGTTCGACGGCGCCGCTGACTCGGCGAGGGCCACGGCATCCACCGCCGAGCTGGGCACCCTCCTCCACGCTCCCGTGGTGCTGGTCGTCGACGCCACCGGGCTGAGCGGGTCAGCCGCCGCCGTCGTCCACGGGTTCCGCTCGTGGGACCCGGCGGTGGCATTGGCGGGGGTGGTCCTCAACCGGGTGGCGAGCGACAGCCACGAGGCCATGCTCCGCGCCGCCCTGACGCCCGTTGGCGTTCCCGTGCTCGGCGTCGTGCGCCGCGACGACCGCCTGCGTTGGCGGGACCGCCATCTCGGGCTGGTCCCTGTGGTGGAGGACGAGCCCGGCGTACGGCGCCGTCTCGACGCGCTCGCCGACGTGATGGAGCACGACTGCGACCTCGACGCCGTGCTGGCGCTGGCCCGCTCGAGCCCACCGGTCACTGTCGGCGACGCCCCCGCGGCGCGCCCGTCGGGACGGGCCCGGGTGGCGGTGGTCGGTGGACGCGGTTTCAGCTTCACCTACCCCGACAACCTGGAGCTCCTCAAGCAGGCCGGGGCCGAGCTCGTCCCCGTCGACCCCGAGGCCGACCACGCCCTTCCCGAGGCGGTCGACGCCATCTATGCCGGTGGAGGATTCCCCGAGGTGTACGCGCCGACACTGGCCGCCAACCGTCCTCTGCTCGACGAGGTGGCTGAGCGGGTGGCCTCGGGCATGGTGACGTGGGCCGAGTGCGGTGGGCTCCTGTGGCTGGCCCGCTCGATCGACGGTCACGCCATGGCCCGGGCGGTGGAGGCCGACGCCCGCATGACCGACCGCCTCACCCTCGGCTACCGGCGAGCCGTCACCGCCGTCGACACTCCCCTCGCTCCGGCGGGCACCGAGCTACGGGGCCACGAGTTCCACTATTCGGAGCTGGACCCGCCCGGCGACGCCCTGGCGTGGGTGGGCCGACACGGCCGAGGCCGGGGAGGGTTCGCCTCGCCCACATTGCTGGCCTCCTACCTGCACCTCCACCTGGCATCGGACCCCCGGCGAGCCGAGCGCTTCGTGGCCACTGCCACACGGTGAGGCCCACACCGGTAAGCCGCACGCCTTGAGGCGACCACCCCGGACGGCGAAGTACAGTCCTGGGCGCTGCGGTATCGGGAAGCCGGTGAGAGTCCGGTGCGGTGTTGCCACTGTGACCGGGAGCTTCCCGGGAGCCAGGCCCCGGCTGCGACAATGCGCGACGACGTCGTGTCTCGGGAGACGAGCTTGAGCAGGCTGATCGGCGTCGGAGTGGGGCCAGGTGACCCGGAGTTGGTCACGGCCCGGGCTGTGCGCGTGCTGGCCGAGGCCGATCGCGTCTTTGCCCCGGCCACCGCCGTAGACGCCGTGGGCCGGGCCGAGTCGATCGTGCGCCAGGCCTGCCCCGAGGCGGCGATCGAGCGCCTGGCCTTCGAGATGAGCGTGGGCGAGGCCCGCGACGTCGCCCTCGCGTCGGCGGCCGACCGTGTGGTCGCCTGCCTCGATGCCGGCGAGGAGGTGGCCTTCGTCACCCTCGGCGACCCCAACATCTACAGCACGTTCCCCACCCTCGCCGACGCGGTCCTGGAGCGTCGAAACGACGTGGCCATCGAGACCGTGCCCGGCATCACCGCCTTCCAGGACCTGGCCGCCCGGTCCGGCACCGTCCTGGTGACCGGCACTGAGCGGCTCTCACTGATCACCGCCCTCGACGGGCCCGAGGCGGTCGAGGCCGCCCTCGACGACGACGGCACCGCCGTCATCGTCTACAAGGGAGGCCGCCACCTGCCGGCCGTGGTTAAACACCTCGCCAACGCCGGTCGTCTCGACGGTTCCATGGCCGGCGAGTTGTTGGGATTGCCAGGTCAACGCATCGGCCCCGCCGCCCAGCTGGCCGACGGCCCGGCCTCGTACCTGGTCACCGTCATCGTCCCGCCACCGCGTTCCGGCCACGCAGGCCAGGCCGACGGCCGGGGTGGGCGGTGATCTCGTTCGTGGGGGCGGGGCCGGGTGCGGCCGACCTGCTCACCCTCCGGGGCTGCGATCGGCTGGGCGCCGCCGACATCGTGGTGTGGGCTTCGTCGCTCGTGCCCGCCGAGGTGCTGGTGCATGTCGGGCCCGACGCGGTGGTCCACGACTCGGCGTCGATGACCCTCGAGGACGTGCTGGCGGTCTACGCGGCCCGCCCCGATGCCGCCATCGTGCGCCTGCATTCCGGAGACCCCTCGGTGTACGGGGCCATCCAGGAACAGATCGACTGGTGCGTGACGGCCGGGCGGGAGTTCGAGGTCGTCCCCGGGGTGTCGGCGTTGGGGGCGGCCGCTGCAGCCATCGGATGCGAGCTCACCCAGCCCAGAGTGGCCCAGAGCGTGGTCATCACCCGCCTGGCCGGTCGCACGGCCGCATCCATGCCCCCGCACCAATCCGTGGCCGACTACGCCCCCCACGGTGCGACCCTGGCTGTGTTCCTGTCGGCGGCGCGGCCCGCCGAGCTCCAGGAGCAGCTCCTCGCCCCCGGCAGCGGCTACGACGCTCACACCCCGGCGGCGGTCGTCGTGCGGGCGTCGTGGCCCGACCAGTTGGTGGTCTCGACCACCGTGGGCGACCTGGCCGCCGACCTGGCCGCCACCGGCGCAACGACCACCGTTCTCGTGCTGGTGGGGCCCGCCCTTGGTGACACGCCCGCAGCCCGGAGCCACCTGTACTCACCCGCCTTCGCCCACCGGTTCCGGCGTCGTTCCACCCCGGGCACCACCGCAGGTAGGCCGGCATGACCAAGAACCGGCTGCCGGTGCCGTTCAGTGGGCCCGAGGAAGACCCCGCCGACGAGCCGTTCGGTGAACGGCGTGACGCTCGGGGTTTGCGTCTCGGGTGGACAACCGGCACCTGTGCCAGCGCTGCGGCCAAGGCTGCGGCCACCGGCCTGTTCACCGGGGCACCGCCGGCGGCCATCGACGTGGCCCTGCCCGACGGGTCCCGGGAGTGGTTCGAGGTCGAGCCCCAGGGAGCAACGCGCGCCGTGGTCGTCAAGGATGCGGGCGACGACCCCGACTGCACCAACGGCGCCCGCCTCACCGCCAAGGTGGGGATGGCCCGCTCCGATCGACCCACCCAGCTCTTCGCCGGGCCCGGGGTGGGCACGGTCACCAAGCCGGGCCTCGGCCTCCCCGTCGGGGCGCCGTCGATCACCTCGGTCCCCGAGCGGATGATCCTCAATGCCCTCCTGGAAGTCACCCAGGAGCCCCTGGTGGTGACCCTGTCGGTGCCCGACGGCGAGGAGATGGCGAACCACACGACCAACGCCCGCCTGGGCATCGTCGGCGGCATCTCCATCCTGGGCACCACCGGGGTGGTTAAGCCCTACTCCACCGCCGCGTGGCGGGCGTCGATCGTGCAG
>JBBRXY010000109.1:0-8957 GCA_038238185.1 Acidimicrobiales bacterium | reverse complement strand
GGGGTCGTTGGCGCGGTCCTCGGGCTTGATCACCCGGCCGGGGGAGCGACCGCGCCCGCCAGCAGGCTGGTACCGATCAGGGGCGATAGGGACGGCGAACGACGGCTGAGGCACGGGTTCGCCGCGCATGATCCCCATGGCCAGCGCCCATCGCTCGACCTGGGACTGGATGGTCTGCCGCCACGGGTCGCCCAGCGCTCGGACCTGAGCGTCGGTCTTGGACCGGAGCCAGCGGACCCCATCGGCGTCGGAGAAGGGATCAGCGGGGGGCCGGAGACCAGGTGTGTCGGTGTCGAGGGCCGGGGGCCGGGCGGGACGTAGCCCCCCGGTCCGGTGATCCTCGGCCTGTTCCTCCGCAGAGCCGTGCCCACCGCTTGGGTCAGAGGGGGCGAGAGACGGGGCACCGGATGCCCCCTTGCCCGTGGTGGCCGGGGTCACTCTGGCCCCCTCCGACGTGTTGGCCGCCTCGGAGGAGGTAGCCGGAATCGCTGCTACGTCTTTCGTAGCACCGGGGGTCTGACCTGCGCTTTTGGCAGCGGAGGAACGAGCCTGAGCCACCGCAGGCATGGGCAGGTTGTCCCTCTTCGTGACCGCTCGGCGCCAGTCCAGGACCGCCCGGGGCTCGACGCCGAGGCGCTCCGCGAAGTCGGCCACGAACTCCCGGTAGCGCTTCTCGTCGTACCGGTGCCACCCGGCCCAGGCAATGAGGCCGACGATGCGGCGGAGGGTACGGAGGACCGATTCCCCCTCCTGCCGGACGGCTGCCACCAGCTCGATGAATTGGGCGTCGGCCAGCCCGAGTATCTGCAACGGATCCTCGAACAGCGCCGCCTGCCCGTCGAGGTTGCCTAGTACCCGGTCAGGTAAGTTGTCGGACATCGGGAAACCACCTTCCTGGTCAAGCCCGGGCCGCGCAAACGGTGCCGGGCATCTCTCTGCCCAGACTCTACTCCGCTAGATGTCAGCCAGCCCCAACAGGTGGGCCAGAGTGCGCGGGTCGTGAACCACGTCCAAGCTGGTGTCAGGACGAAGCTGCACGATGACGAACTGACGATGCCCGCACGCCACCGCCAGCGCATCGGCCAGCACCTCCTGGGCGCTCTCGTCAATCCCCTGTCCACGCAGGACCACGATGCTGCCCTCTTCCAGATCGTGGTAGGCCAAGGCGGCGCACCCGGCCAGCCAGCCCTCACGCCAGGCGTCGTAGGCGGTGGAGCCAAGCCCCTCGGGTGGCTCTCCCAACACGTCACGCTCAAGGCGGTCCATCACCGCTACTCGTCCCGACCGAAGGCTTGATCACGGGCCCGGCGGAGGACACGGATCAGGTCGTTGCAGCCCGTGCGGTCGAGGGAGGACCACAGGCCCGTCTCCCCCACCGCCGAGGCTTCGAGGTCGACTCCGACCTGCACGTTTCCCTCTCGGTCCCATCCCACCCGGACTCGGTGGTCGTCGGTGGTGGTGATCGTCTCTCGGGGCATCTTGCTCTCCTTCTGCCCATCACGGGCGGTTGATTGCTCGAACTCTAGTCAGGCTGGCATAGAGCGGAGGCAGAGCGACGGCTGTGCTGTAGCCCGATCCAGAGCACCCACTACCCTGGACCGCCACCCGAGGGCGTAGCGCAGACAGTTGCCACACGATCCAGTCCCGTCCCTGCCGTGCGGACACCCAGGCTGAGGCCCAGCCAGTTTACAGGTGTCCTTTCACCCTCAGCGCCTTGGCCCATACATGGGCATGTCGTCAGGGTGGATATAGCTCGGGTTGATGAACTGCCGCAAAGAGGCAGCTACCGGTCGACCCTCTGCGGCGGCACGAGCCGTGCGACAGGGCCAGTCCACGTAGGCGGTGAAGTCGTCCACACTCATCGTGCATTCGAGGCAGAACAGCTTGCCCCGGTGGTCGCCTCGACTGGCGGGAACCAATGACGGCCGATGTAAGGGTGCATTCTCTGCGGTGTTCGTCATACCCCTAGTATACCGGGGTTGCTACACCGTTGCTAGTGGCGGGTGAAACGGCTCCGGGCGTGGGCCGCGGCGGGCTCCACGAGGTGGCGGGTCCGCAGCTCCACCTTGCCCAGCAGGTCGAGCACCCGGTCGAGGCGGGGGTCGGCCGAGGCCACCAGACGACCACGGGCCGCGCAGTCGGCGCAGCGCTGGACCACACCGGAGGCGACCAGGCTCATCACCTGGCCGTTGTCGACGTGGGCCGAGGCGGTGAGGGCGGAGGGCACGGTCATGCCCGAGGCACGGATGTACTCTCGGGCGATGGGGAAGCCGGGCACGTTGACGGCGAGGGCGGCCACGAACTCCAGGTTGCCGCCGCGGCCGTAGGCATCGGCTCCCACCCGGCGCCAGTCACCGGACAAGGACGAGGCTCGCAGCACCCGTAGCTGGTGCTCGGTGATCTCGCTGCGCAGGACACCGGACAGCCACACGCCGAGCGAGCCGTTGGAGGCGCGCACGTCGGCGAACCCCATGCCTGAGTGGGCGTAGTGGTCCCGGGCCTCGGGGGCGAGCAGCTCGGCGGCGGCGTGGTCGCAGTTGGCCGTGAGCACACCCGTCGCCAGGTCGCTTCCCTCGGCGGTGACGACGTGGCCGTGGTGGAAGTGGGCGTAGGCGGCCATGGATGGAGGGGCGGTGACGCACTCGGACAGGTAGCCGACGTGACAGGTCGTCCACAGGGCGGCGTGGCCGAAGCACCACCGCACGCCGTCCCGCTCCACGATGGTGAAGGGCACGCCCAGACCCCCGTCAGGCTGCTCGACGAGTAGCTCCTGCACGGGCATGCCGTACACGCTGCCGTCGTCGGAGGCTCCGACCTCGGGCTCGGGCAGGGAGAAGGCGGCCAGGGGAGGAGCGGGGGCCTCGGTGTGGATGAGGGCGGCAGCCGTGATGACCTCACCCTCGACGGCAGGTGCAGCCTCGGCGGCGTCCAGTTCGAGGTAGGCGCCCTCGATAGCACCGATGGCGCAGGCGGTGACACCACGGATACGCAGACGCGTGTACCGCTCCAGCACGTCCCCGGCGGTGTTGGAGAAGAGCACCACGCCCACTCCCTCGCCGGGGTCGGGGTCTCCTGCACCCGCGGTCACGGAGCGGTGAGGCATGAGCGGACCGTGCCCGGAGGCCACGAGGATGGTCAGCTCCTCGTTCATCGCCGCCACGTCCTCCTGGGTGATCGTGGTGTCGACGATCTCCACGGCCCAGTTGTCGGGGTCGATGGACAGCCCGATCCGGTTGCCGAGGGGGGCGCTGCCCGCCTCCAACCGGCGGATGAGCTCGGCCGCCTCGGGGATGGCGTCGTCCATGATCCCGGTAGCCACGATGTCGTCGCCCACCCGCTCGATGGTCTGGATGTTCCCGACCTCGGGAGCCGCGGTGATGAGGTTGACATGCATCCCGGAGCCGCCGGCGATATAGCCGAGGGCCAGAGGGAGGGCGGGCCACTCGATGGACCCGGGCACCATGACCCTGCCGTCGCCTGTCTGGATGTTCTCCTGGACTAGCACTCCACGCCAGCGACGTAGCGCCATTTGTCCTACCTCCTGGGTTGGTCTCCTGAGGTTAGAGCACGGCTGGGGGAGGGGAGAGGACCGGAGCTTTTGTGGGGTGTCAGGATAGGGAAGCGTGACGACCAGCGCTGCGAGCGCCCAGGTAGCGGCGGCCAACTAGCGAGCAGGGATGATCACGGGGGTGAAATCGCACGAGCAGCCCGGGGTGGCGGCGGCCCCCCACCTACTGAGCGGGGAGAATCACGGGGGTGAAGTCGCAGGAACAGTTGTGTACGATTACTCCATTGGCGACGTACCACCGCGGCGCCGTCTGGAGGTCGTAGACGTGTCCCGAGAAACCGCGGCGGCGATCGACGTAGAGCACCTTGTCACCCTCTACGAAGGCGGCGAGTCCGAGAACGCTCTGGCCCAACGATTCAGCGTCGATCGGAACATCATCCGCCGGAAGCTCCTGGCCGCTGGCGTTGAGCCCCGCAGCTACAGCGCCGCCCAACTCGCTATCAACCAGCGCCGGACCCCGGAGCAGCGGAAGGCCATGGCCGCTCCCGCCCACGCTGCGAAGCGGGGCAAGCCCAACTCCCCCGGACAACTCGCCGCGGCGGCTCGAACCCGGCAGGAACTTGGGATCGGCATCAGCGCCGGAGAACAGATCCTCGCTGGTTGGCTGGCCGATCGATGCTTGGTGACGGTCCCACAGCAGGCGGTCGGTCCATACAACTGCGACCTCGGAGCCTTCCCCGTCGCCATGGAAGTTCATGGGGGCAACTTCCATGGGACAGGCGATCATGCTCGGCGACACCGCCACCGCTGCAACTACATCCTCAATGCGGGCTGGCACCTGGTGATCATCTGGGATCAGACCCGCGACCCCCTCAGCATCTACGCAGCGGATTACCTCGTCGCCTTCCACGAGAGCGCCTGCGGCGACCCATCCGCGCCGCGTCAGTACCGGGTGATTCGGGGTTGCGGAGAGGAACTGGCCCGAGGCGAAGGACAGATCGACGAGGTCGCCCCGCCAATGTCTCAGCGCCGCACCCCGAGGCGCCGGGCCTGACACGACGGTCCCGGCGACCAGTGACCCGTGGTGGTCTCCGGGAAACCACGAGCCGAACCCGGTCCACCCGCCGCCGCTCCATCGGTCGTCGTCGAAGTTGGCGACCACGGTCCCGTTCAGATCTAGGTGGGGCTGGAAGGATGATCGGCGGAAGGCTGGGCCGTAGGTCCACTCATACCCATCCACCGTTGCCCCGCCTTCCCGCAGGGCGTCACGGATCGTCTCCCCCGTGGCGATGCCTCCCGCCGGCCGCGTCCCCCCATCGGTCAGGGTCACCCACGCTCCCGTCCCGCCCGTGGTCAACCCGTCGGCTCCGCCTGCTCGGGCGATGGCAGCACGGGCCAGGCCGGGGGGGACGGTCAGGGAGGGGTCGAACTCGCCCACGTCGGGATGCTTCGGGGACGGGTCCCAGATGCGCTCGTTGGCCAGGGTGGTCAGGGCTCCGGCCATCCAGCCCCACGAGTCGGTGAGGTTGCGGTCCTGCTCTGCCCGTAGCCCGCTCTGGTCTGTCCCTGTGGCCTCTCCTGCGACCGTACGGGCCTGGGACTGGGCATCGGCTCCCCACGCCATGTAGTCGGCTTCCAGGTCTGCCCACGCCCCGCTGAGGGGGTCCTCGTCACCCATGATGTCGGCCACCAGTGCCGGGCCGAGTTGGGCGAAGCGGTGGCGGCGGTGGACGCTGTTGAGCACGGCACGGCTCGGTGTACCCGCGGCTCGGGAGGAGAGGCGGTTGGCGGCCCGGTCGAGCGCGGCTCCCATCGCTGCGTTGGTGGCGGCCAGCACTCGGGTCCGTAGCTCCCGGTCGATGTCGGTCAGACGTCGCCCGTAGTCGGTGGTCGGGCGGGAGGCGGCACGGATGGAGCGGGGGTGGGCGCTTGCGAGCTGCGCCATGGCCTCAGCGATCATCTGGGTGGATGCGTCGGCGGGCACGACGTCGGCCACGGCGCTGGACTCGACCTCGATGGGCACGCCGAGGAGGTTCATCAATGCGAGGGTCAGGTCGGCGGTGAGGATGCCCCGGCGCAGCGCAGCCCGGATGAGCAGCTCCACCGGCTCGGGCTTGTCGTCCTCGGAGAACCCCTTGGCCTTGCGGTAGGTGTCGTCGCTGATGGTCCCCCGGTCCCATGCGTCGTTCGCCGTCTCCTTGGTGTCGGCCTCGGCCATCAGGTCCGAGGGGTCTGCGGCAATGAACATCAGCTCGCCCCACTCGGGGGGGACGGCCGGGTTCTCCCGGAGCTGGGGGAGGAGAAAGGCGTATGTCAGGGCGTTGGTGGCGATGCCTGCCGAGGGGCTGAGGTATTTGTTCCACTCGTCCTCAGCGATCTGCCGAGCGTTGGCGAACGTGGTGTCGCCCTTGCCCTGGACGCCCTCTACGGGCAGGGACAGGCCTCGGGCGATGCGCACCACCCGGGCGGTGATCCGCTCCTCGATCCCGGCCACCTGGGCGGCGTCATAGAAGCTCAGGTGGCGAAGGACGTCGGTGCCCATGGCGTCCTTCGGGCCACGCAGGGTGGCCGGCTGGACGGTCGATGGGTGGGAGGGGTCCTCGACCGGGGCGGAGAAGACCTCGTAGAGCGTGTCGTCGAGGGGGTCGGCGGGCGGGTCCTCCCCCGGCTCGGTGGGGATCATCGGCCCCTGGCTCATCTCGTTGGGGATGAGGAACAAGCCTGCCGAGAGGGCCCGGTAGCAGAGGGCGAGGAGCTGCTGGGTGAGCACCTGGACGATGCGGCACTCGCCGAGCAGGGCGCGCATCCCGCACTCGGGCTGGTCAGACCACTGCGGGTCACGGAGCCAGATGCGGATCCATGTGTCCTGTTCGGGGTCGAGAGCGGTGCCCTTGGTGTCGTTCTCGTCGGCCTTGACGATGACCTTCTGGCCCTTGCCCGTGCCCTTGACCTCAACCTCGGAGATGGACCGGATGACCCAGTTCTCCGGCTCCTCCATCGTGTACGTCGACCCGTCCCGCTGCTCGATCTCCACCTGCCGGGGACCAATGCCGATCAAAAAGCACTCGCCGACGGCCTCTAGGTTGCGGTCGAGCATCCGCATGATCTCGCTTTGGCCCCCGAGGGCGGAGCGCAGGCGTCCCAGCTCGGCGTCCGCTGCCGCTGCGACGGCCGGCGGTACCCCGGAGGACTCGTCGCTGACGGGGATCGGGTCGCCGTCGGGGTCCTCGGGGTTGGCGATGGCGACGAAGAGCTTCACCTTGCCGAGCTGGTCAGCCCGGTACCGGAGCGCCTCGTGGATCTCGGGGATCTCCCGGCTGTACTGCCACGCCTCGGCCTGCCATCCCTGGCGCTGGCCCATCTGAGCAGCGGCCCGCTTCGGTGCCCGGAGGTCGATCCGGGTCGCGGCGGCGGTCAGGGTGGGGGACGTTGCAGCGCGGCGGGGCACGCCGTGAGGTTACGTCAGGGTGTGGGTGGGGCGGTGGTTCAGTCGGCGTCACCCAGTAGATCGGCGGGGCACGGCCACTCGCCGTCGAGGTTCGCACAGTGCGGACAGGCGCGCTGGTCGCCGTCGGGGAACCCCTCACCGCTGCACTCATCGGGCCAGCAGTTGCACTCGTCCTCGGCGGCCATCAGTCCTCCAACCGGGCCAGCAGGGCAGCACCGGCGCTCAGGGCCAGGGCTTCGGCTACCGGTGCCCAGGCTCGGGGGAACCGGCGGCGGGCGAGCATCACGCCGAACCCGACCCAGACACCAGCGCACCACCGACAGGAGGTGACCGAGCCCAGGAACGGCAGGTCTGCCACGGCATTGCGGGGGCGGTCGAAGATGGCGTCCTCGGTAATCAGCCTCGTGATCCGGTACGCCGCGAAGACATCCGCCAGGGGGGAGGGGATCACCGATGGCCCCACGGTCGCATCCACCGGGGCCGGCGACGGGCGGAGCGGACGATGGGCGGGGCGGGGGCGTCGGTGTGGGACTTGACCCCTTCCCATCCGGTGGCCCGGCGGTGGGCACAGTCGCACGGGGTGTAGGCCGACGCTGCGCTGCACCACTCGGCCTCGCACTTCCCGTCGTGGCTGCCCTTCATCGCTCGCTCCTCCGGGCCAGCGCAGCGTCGAACTCAGCAGCGTGGGGATGCTTGTCGAACTCGGTCCAGAGCCAGGTCGATGGGAGCGCATCGCCGGCAGACACCGGTTCCAGATAACCCCACGTCCGCACCCGGAGCCCAGCGACCATGAGTGTCCACGTCGGCACCCTGGTCAGGCGCATGATGGCGTGGGCATCGCACAGCCGCATCCGGTTGACCAAGCGCACCTGGTGGTTCTCGTCGACGGTCATGTCGCGGGTGTTCAAACGGCGCTCGACGTATCCGCCACGCAGCACGAAGGACAGAAAAGGCCAGGGGTGATCATGCAGAGTCGGGCGGGGGTCGGGTCCGTCGAAGCGGTGGAGGTAGACGCCGAACCATGGCGTCTGAACGATCCGCAGGCGGGACAGGTAGTCGCCGTCGCCGTCGTACTGCGGAATACGGAACCGCTCCATGAACGCCCACCTCGGGCTACGTCGGTTCGCTAGGCCCTTCATCGCCCACCGCCGCAGTCGCAGCCCCGCACGATCTCCCACGTCGTCCCGTCCACGCCGGTCACGGTGGCACGCTTGGCCGAGGAGCGGGCCACGGTGGCGACGTCCATGGTGAGTGGCTCGGCGCCTTGAACGGCGATGGTGGCTACCCCGTCACGCACGGAGACGGTGGCCGCCTTGATGGGCTCGTCACCTCCTACGGTGACCGTGGCTCGGGTCATCATCAGCTTGTAGCCGCCAGCCATCAGGTCCGCCCCACGGCGATGAGCCGGTCCAGCAGGTCTAAGGCCGACGCCTGTAGCCCCTCCACCGTAGGACGAAGGGCGTCCCATGCGGCGGCCCATGGGCTGTCCCATGCGGCGGCCCATGCGGCGTCCCATGCGGCGGCGGCGGTGGCGGCGGCGGCGTCCCGTGAGGCGGCCCATGCGGCGGCGGCGGCCGTGGCGGTGGCGTCCCGTGCGGCGGCCCCTGCGGCGTCCCCTGCGGCGGCGGCGGTGGCGGCGGCGGCGGCGGCCCGTGAGGCGGCCCATGCGGCGGCGGCGGCCGTGGCGGCGGCGTCCCATGCGGCGTCCCCTGCGGCGGCGGCGGCGGTGGCGGCGGCGGCGTCCCATGCGGCGGCTCAGACAACTGGTAGGCACGTTCACCGTATACGCCCAGAGAATACAAAGTCTTGAATATCGACTGCCGAGGGAGCGGGTTATCGCCCGCTTATTAGACTTGGCAGACCGGTTTGGTAAAAATACAAAAGACGGCATCGTTATCCAGGCGCCCATCACCCATCAGGACATCGCTGATTCGATCAATATGTCCCGGGAGACGGCCAGCCGGGCCTTGGAACTGTTATTTAACGATGAAATGGTAGTCC
>JBBRXY010000108.1:0-9124 GCA_038238185.1 Acidimicrobiales bacterium | reverse complement strand
GACTGAGGCGGCTACGGCAACCGCGTCTGGTGGACCGCCTACCAGCACCACATTGCCGCGACCGACCGGTAGGGCAAGTGGACCTCACCCAGTGCCTCCAGCGCGTTCGGCGTCGGCGGTGTGGCGAGGTCGTGGATCATGGCGTACACGGCGCAGACGGCTCGGCCCTGCCGAGGCGGGCGTGGTGGGCACCGCTCACAGGTTGGTGGTTGCCAGGGCAGCCCGGTCCTTCTGTGCGACGAGAAAGCTTCGCGTCCGCCGCTCAGGCGGCGACGCGAGCCATCGCTGGTCGTTCGTGGCGGACCTTGGCCCAGCCCATGCGCTGCATGAACACGATGACCCACCAGCCGGGGTCGAGCTCGCCCTTCTTCAGGGCCAGGCGGGCCGACGTGGGCGCCGAGTGATGGTTGTTGTGCAGGCCTTCGCCGGCAGTGAGGAAGGCGAGCCACTGGGAGTTGCCGGCCAGGGTGCCGTCGTGGGGCTGGCGGCCGAACCGGTGGCCGATGGCGTTCACCGCCCCGCTGAGCAGCAGGTAGGACACGGCGTGGATGCCGGCGGCCATGAGACCCAGCCAGGGGCCGAGGATGACGCACAGGGCGACGATGCCAATGCCCAGGCCGAGCAAGGCGTGGTCGAACAGGAACTTGTCCCAGCGGTCGGGGGGTAGGTCACGGGCGTAGCGGGCCACAATCGCGGGGTCGCCGGCGGCGCGCTTGTAGAGGAACAGGTTGCCGAACTGCACGTGGTTGAAGCCCTCCAGCACCGGCGAGTGCGGGTCACCCTCCTCGTCGGAGTGGGCGTGGTGCTTGCGATGTACCGCCACCCACTGACGGGGGCGGATCCCGGTGGTCATCCAGGTGATCACCCGCAGGAACATGGTGATGCCGGGGGTCAGGGTGATGGCCTTGTGCGACAGCGTGCGGTGGAGGTAGATCGTCGTGACGAAGATGCCCAGCTGGGTCACCGCGGCGGCGAGGATCAGGGCGAGGAGGGGGGATCGGAACATGAGGCAGACCGTACTACCTACCGGTAGGTAGGGAGTAATCGGGGTCGCTGCTAGATTGATCGTCAATGCCAACTGTCGTCGTTGCCTCGTCTCCTATGGTTCAGCGATGAAATCGGCGGTGGATTCCGGGCACCCGGCGGGGATGACGACCCGTGAGGCCATCCTGGCGGAAGCCCTGCGCTGCTTCGCCGAGCACGGCTACGACGGCACCTCGCTGAACGACATCGCCGCCGCCGTGGGCATCCGCCGGCCCAGCCTCCTGCACCACTTCGCGTCGAAGGAGGCGCTGTACCGCGAGGTGTTCGAAGGCGCCCTCATCGAATGGTTCCGCCGGGTCCAGGAAGCCAGCGAGGCCCCTCGGCAGGGTTGGCGCCAGGTCGACAGCATCCTCACCGCCGGGTTCCAGTTCTTCGTCGAGCATCCCCAGTTGGTGCGCCTGGCCCGCCGGGAGGCGCTCGAAGGCGGGACCCGGATGGCCACGCAGTTGGGCGACGGGCTACGCCCCCTGTTCGCTCGTGCCGTGGGGTTCTTCGAACGGGAAATGGCCGCCGGGCGTCTTCGCCACCACGACCCCGAGCAACTCCTGCTCACCATGTACGGGGCCCTGCTCAGCTACTTCAGCGACGCCCAGTTCCTCGGCGTCCTCATCGAACGCGACCCGCTCGCCCCGGCGATGCTCGAGGGTCGCCTCGAACACCTCCGCACCCTGTTCCGCACCGCCCTCGAGCCTTAGGGCCTCGTCGGGTCCTGTCCCATGGCCGGCCCCTCCCACCTCTTGGCCGTGGAGGCCGTGAGTCAACCCCATCTCCCGCACCACGTTCTCGGTGAGATCGGTCGGTGTGCTCGAATAGCCCGAGCCGGCACGCTCCGGTCCCGTTGATCTGCTCACCCGTGCCTCCTTCGCACACCCAATCCGCCCCTATCCTGGCTCCGTGCCCGGCCGAGCTCCCCGATCCGGACCGACGCGCGCCCGGTTGGGCCTGCTGATCGGGCTACTGGTGGCCGGACTGCTGGTGGCCGTCCCCACCCCGCCCACGGCGGCCGCCACCGCTCCCGTGGCCGTGCCCGCCACCCCTGTGCTCAGCCTGCGCCGCCTACCGGGCGTGGTGGCCTCGGTGACCGCCGACCGGCGCCTGGCGGGTGCCCTCAGCCCGATGATGGCCGGTACCGGGGGACCGACCGGCCAAGCGTGCCTGTCGGTCCGCGACCCCGACGGCCGGACCCTGTTCGCCCAGAACCCGGCGACGGCCCTGATCCCGGCCTCGACCATGAAGCTGGAGACGGCCTCGGCCGCCCTGGGCCGCCTCGGCGCCGGTTCGCACTTCACGACCGAGGTCCGTGCGGGCGCCGCCCCCACGGGGGGCACGGTCACGGGCGACCTCTGGTTGGTCGGGGGCGGCGACCCGCTGCTGGCCACGGCCGACTTCGCTTCGGTCGCCGGCTACCGCAGTCAACCCCGGCTGGCCACGTCGATGGAGGTCCTGGCCGACCGGGTGGTGGCTGCCGGGGTCGCCAAGGTCGAGGGCAGGGTCGTCGGCGACGAGACCCGGTACGACACGCAGCGCTACCTCCCGTCGTGGAGCCCCACCTACGCCAGCCTCGGTGAGATCGGGCCGCAGAGCGCCCTCACGGTTAACGACGGCTTCACCGCGTGGCGGCCGATGGCTATTCCCGCTCCGGCCCCGGCCACCAATGCCGCCGCCGTCTTCACCACCCTCCTGCGGGCCCGAGGTGTCACCGTGGGCGGCGACGCCGGCGAGGGCCGGGCTCCCGCCTCGGCGACGGTGGCCAGCATCGATTCACCCTCGATGGGCGACGTCGTCGGGGTGATGCTGGCCGAGAGCGACAATCTGGCCGCCGAGCTCCTGGTCAAGGAGTTGGGCTCACAATTCGGGGGCGCGGGAACGACAACCGCCGGCCTGGCCGTGATCAAGGATGCGCTGTCGACGCTGCGCCTCGCCGCCGACGGCCTGGCCTCGGTCGACGGGTCCGGGCTCGACCGCTCGGACCGCCTCAGCTGCGACACCCTCCAGGCCACCCTCGCCCAGGGGGGCGAGAGCGGCGACCTGGGCAAGAACCTGCCGGTGGCCGGGCGAAACGGCACCCTGGCCAAGCGGTTCCTGGCCACGCCCGCGGCCGGGAAGGTCAAGGCCAAGACGGGGTCGTTGAAGGGAGTCAGCGCCCTCAGCGGGTGGACCGGGACTGCCGACGGCCGGTCCCTGCAGTTCGCCCTGATCGCCAACGAGCTGCCCAACGACGCCAGCGGCGCCGGCCTCGAGGACCGGGTCGTGAGCGCGCTGGTCACCTGGCCTCAGGCCCCGGCGCAGGCCGACGTCAGCCCCCTGCCGGCAACCGCCTCCACGGTGCCCACGAACCGGTGACCGAAGGTCGGGGGGTCGACACGACGGCCGCCATCGAGCTGGCCATGTTCCCGCTCGGCACGGTGCTGTTCCCGGGCATCACGTTGCCCCTGCACGTGTTCGAGCCCCGTTACCAGGCCCTGACCCGGTCCTGCCTCGATGGCGACGGCCAACTCGGCATCACCCTCATCGAGCGCGGGAGCGAGGTCGGTGGGGGCGACGTCCGTTTCGCCGTCGGGACCCGGGCCCGCATCGCCCAGGCGGTGGCCCTCGACGACGGCCGCTGGTTCCTCGTCCTGGTCGGCGTCGACCGGATCCGGGTCGACCGGTGGCTTCCCGAGCTGCCCTTCCCCCGGGCCGTGGTCGAGGTGCTCACCGACGAACCTCCCGGTGGGGAGGCCGGGGCCCTCAGGGACGAGGTCGAACGCCTCCTTCGCCAGGCCCTGGCCCTCTTGGCCGAGCTCGACGGAGGGGCAGGGGCACCTGCGACGGTCTCATTGGCGGCTGAGGCCGACGTGGCGGCGTGGCAGGCGGCTGCGGTGGCCCCGTTCGGCCCGGCCGACGCCCAGCGGGTCCTGGAGGCCGAAGGTGCCGATCAACGGCTGCGCCTGCTGATCGAACTGCTGGCCGACGAGGTCGCCGTGCTTGCGCATCGGGCCGCCGGACGGTAGGAAGATCGTTTGGCCGGGTAGGGTCCGGCAGGCGAGAGCGGAGGGGAGGACACCGGGTGGCCCAGCGCACGATGAAACCGAAGGACGCACCGGGGGACGTTCCTACGCTGCTCCGCGAGATCGCCACCATGGTGGTCACCTACGTCAAACAGGAGACGATGGAGCCCCTCAAGGGGATCGGGCGTTTCCTGGCCTTCGGGGCCGCGGGCATCCTCGTAGCCGCGGTCGGCATTCTCCTCCTCGTCCTCGGCGGACTGCGGCTGTTGCAGACCGAGACGGGTTCGGCCTTCCGAGGACACCTCAAGTTCCTTCCCTACCTGTTTGCGGTCGTCGTCTGTGCCGCGGTCGCCGTCGGTGCTCTCAAGGCCAGTTCCGGTTCCTCGAAGGACCGTCGATGAGCCCGGGAGGCGCCGACCGCGTCACGCGCGCCGACATCGAGGCCAAGTTCGGTGAGCTGCAGGGCGACGTGGAGTCGGCCGGCGAGGCGGCCAAGGGGATGGGATTGGTGATCGCCGGGGTGGTGGCTGTCGTCGTCATCGGCGTGGTCTTCATGCTGGGCAAGCGCAAGGGAAAGCGTCAGACCACCACCATCGAGATCCGGAGGGTCTGATGCTGCGCCGACTGACCCGGATGGGCATCTCCAAGGGCCTGCTCGGTGGCGACCGGCGGTGGCTGGCTCTCGGCGGGGCGGCTCTCGGTCTCCGGGCTCTGGCCAGGCTGGCCCTCAAGGAGCCCAAAGTGGTCTATTCCGAGGATCTGGCCCCTGGCGAGTCCCTCGTGATCACCCACCTCACCCACCACGTGTAGCCCGCCGTCTCCCCGATGAGCGGGCCTTTCGCCGCCGGTGAACGGGTCCTGCTGATCGACGGCAAGGACCGCCACTACCTCGTGACCCTGCGCGACGGTGGGGAGTTCCACACCCACGCCGGGATCACGGCCCACGACGGGATCATCGGCCGGCCCGAGGGCATCACGGTGCGCTCGGGGACCGGAGCGAAGTACGTGGTGGTGCGCCCCACCCTGGCCGACTTCGTGCTGGCCATGCCTCGCGGCGCCCAGGTCATCTATCCCAAGGATCTCGGGCCCCTGCTCGTGCTGGGCGACATCTTCTCCGGAGCCAAGGTGCTCGAAGCGGGCGTCGGTTCGGGGGCACTCTCCCTGGCTCTGCTCCGTTGCGGTGCCGAGGTGGTCGGCTACGAGATCCGTGACGACTTCGCCGCCAAGGCCAAGGCCAACGTGGAGACGTTCCTGGGGCCCGGCACCGCCTACCGGGTCGAGGAGCGCGACATCTACGACGGGATCGACGAGACCGGCCTCGACCGGGTCATGCTCGACCTCCCCGAGCCCTGGCGGGTGGTCGGCCATGCCCAGGCCGCCCTGCACCCGGGGGGGATCCTCGTGTCCTACCTGCCCACGATTGGCCAGGTGGCCCAGCTCCGGGAAGGGCTCGACGCCAGCGCCTTCGGCCTGGCCCGCACCGTCGAGGTGCTCGAGCGGTCGTGGCATGTCGAGGGCCAGTCCGTGCGTCCCGACCATCGCATGGTGGCCCACACCGGCTTTCTCACATCGGCGCGCCTGCTCGGTTCCGAACACCATCCGTGAACCTTCTCGACCTGGCCATCGTCGCCGTACTGATCTCGTCGGTGGTGGGCGGTTGGCGGGTGGGCCTGTTCGTGGGCGCCACCGCGTGGGTGCTGCTGGCCCAGGGGCTGGTGACCGCCACTCTGGTCCTGCCGGCCATCGACCGGAACCTGGGTCGGGACAACCCCGGGGCGGCACTGATGGTCGAGGCCATCGTGTTCATCTCCGCCGGCTTCGCCGGGCTGTACGTCGGGCGCTACATGGGCAGGGTGTTCCGCAGTTCCCTGCTGCCACCGGAGATGGCGCGCCGCGATCGCCGGGCGGGGGCCATCGGCGGACCGGTGGCCACCCTGGTGCTCATCTGGCTCATCGCCATTCCCGCCATGACCCAGTCGGCGGGGCTCTTCGCCCGCCAGGCCCACGGATCGGCGCTGGCCCGGGGCGTTGACGCCGTGCTGCCGCCCCCTCCCGACACCTCGACGGCGTTTCACCGCCTCCTGGGCCCGGCCGGGATGCCCCAGGTCTTCGCCTCACTCGACCCGCTCGTGGGCTCGGCCCCACCGCCGGCCGACAGCGGCCTGGGCGCCCCGCTGGTGGCCCGGGTGGCAACCAGCACGGTGAAGGTCGACGGAATGGCCTGTGGGCACCGACGGGAGGGGAGTGGCTTCGTCGTCGGGCCCGACCTGGTCGTCACCAACGCCCACGTGGTGGCGGGCGAGGACAAGACCTCGGTCCTGCGCCCCGACGGAACCAGCCTGGCCGCGGCCGTCACCGCCTACGACTCCGACCGCGACCTGGCTGTCCTCACCGTGCCGGGGTTGGGCCTGCCCGCGCTCACCCTCGCCAGTCCCGAGCCGAGGTCGACCACGGCCGTGTTCGGCCATCCTGACGGCCAGGACCCTCTGAGGGTGGCTCCCGCCCTCATCCGCCGGGAGATGAGCGCCAAGGGCTACGACCTGTACGGCGACCACCTGACCCGCCGGGAGGTGCTCATCCTGGCCGCCAACCTGCGCCCGGGCGACTCGGGCTCGGCGGTGGTGAACACCGACGGCGCCGTGGTGGGCGTGGCCTTCGCAATCTCGCTATCGACGGAGGATCTGGCGTTCGCCCTCAGCACCCGCGAGCTGAAGCCCCTCCTGGCCACCAATCGCTCGGCGCCCGTGGACACGGGCGACTGCCTGGCGTGACCAGGGCGGGGTGTCAGTCGACTTCGATGAAGATGCACTCTCCGGGGCACTCTTCGGCCGACTCAATGGTGCCGTCCTCCTGGCCCGAGGGCACGACGGCGAGCCCCTCGACGCCGCCGGGGTCGGCGAGCGTCTTGCCCTTGTCGCGCACGTAGGCGAGGCCGTCGTCGAGGAGCGTGAACACCTCGGGGGCGATCTCCTCGCAGAGCCCGTCACCGGTGCAGAGATCCTGATCGATCCAGACCTTCATGGCCATCTCGCGCCTGCCTCTGTTCGTCGGTACCGAGGTTCACGGTAGCCGTTGTCGTGGGGTCGCCGGGGGTGGTTCCGGCGTGAGATCAATTTACCCGGAATTCGCCAGGAAAACCAGTCTTGCGGGGTACTCTTCTTGGGCAGACTACAGGTGTAGGTTTCTCCGAAGGGCTGCGAAGCGGCCGAGGAGGTGGTTCCCGCGTCCAGCTCCGAGTACGAACGACGGTTGGCTGGTTACGAACAAGAGGTGGGTGGCCTCCTCGAGCAGGTGAAGACGCTTGAGGAAGAGGTGATCCAGCTCCGGCGCAAGCTTCAGGACGCGCCCAAGCGGGTGCGGACCCTGGAAGAGCGCCTGCTCGAGACCAAGGGCGAGTTGGCCCGCGCCACCTCCCAGAACGAGAAGCTCTCCTACACCCTGCGTGAGGCGCGTGAGCACATCACCGAGCTCCGCGGTGAGGTGGAGAAGCTCACCCAGCCGCCCTCGGCCTACGGCACCTACCTCGACACCAACGACGACGGCACCGTCGACGTGTTCTCGGCCGGCCGCAAGATGCGGGTGGCGCTGCACCCAGCCATCGACACCGAGACCCTGCGTCGGGGCCAGGAGGTCGTGCTCAACGAGTCGCTCAACGTGGTGCTGGCCCGCGCCAGCGAGGTGGCCGGCGAGATCGTCACCCTCAAAGAGCTCATGGCCGACGGGCGTCGGGCCATCATCGTGGGCCGGGCCGACGAGGAGCGGGTGGTCGAACTGGCCGACCAGCTCATGGGCGAGAAGCTGCGTTCCGGCGACACCATCCTCATGGACGCCCGGGCCGGTCTGCTCCTCGAGCGCCTGCCCCGTCCCGAGGTCGAGGAGCTCATCCTCGAGGAAGTGCCCGACATCTCCTACGACGACGTGGGAGGCCTCGACACCCAGATCGAGATGATCACCGACGCCGTGGAGCTGCCCTTCGTCCACCGCGGCCTCTTCGTGGAGCACCAGCTCCCTGCGCCCAAGGGCATCCTGCTGTACGGCCCCCCCGGATGCGGCAAGACCCTCATCGCCAAGGCCGTGGCCAACTCCCTCGCCCACAAGGTGAGCGAGGTCACCGGCGACAAGAACGCCCGGAGCTACTTCCTCAACATCAAGGGCCCCGAGCTGCTCAACAAGTACGTGGGCGAGACCGAGCGCCAGATCCGGCTCGTGTTCCAGCGGGCCCGGGAGAAGTCCGAGGAGGGCTGGCCGGTCATCGTGTTCTTCGACGAGATGGACTCGCTGTTCCGCACCCGGGGCACGGGCATCTCCTCGGACATGGAGGCCACTATCGTCCCCCAGCTCCTGGCCGAGATCGACGGCGTGGAGACCCTGAAGAATGTGATCGTCATCGGTGCCTCCAACCGCGAAGACCTCATCGACCCGGCCATCCTGCGTCCGGGCCGCCTCGACGTGAAGATCAAGATCGAGCGCCCTAACGAGGTTGCGGCCCAGCAGATCTTCAGCCGCTACCTGGTGGCCGACCTCCCCCTCGACGAGGGCGAGGTGGCTTCTCTCGGGGGGGGCGACCGCCAGAAGGCGGTGGGCGCCATGATCGAACGCACGGTCGAGGAGATGTACCGCGACACCGACGAGAACCGCTTCCTCGAGGTCACGTATCAGAACGGCGACAAGGAGATCCTGTACTTCAAGGACTTCGCTTCGGGGGCCATGATCGAGAACATCGTGCGTCGGGCCAAGAAGCTGGCCATCAAGCGGGTCATCGCCGGCGAGAGCCGCGGCATCCGCACCGACGACCTCCTTGCCTCCACCAAGCAGGAGTACAAGGAGCACGAGGACCTGCCCAACACCACCAACCCCGACGACTGGGCCAAGATCTCGGGGAAGAAGGGCGAGCGGATCGTCTACGTGCGCACCCTGATGTCCGAGGGCAAGCAGGCAACGGGCGGGCGGGCCATCGAGCGCGTCGGCACCGGGCAATACCTCTAGTCGATGGACCGTTAGCCGATGGCCATCCGCAAGGTCTGCGGCATCGAGACCGAGTACGGGATCCTGCTCCGGGGTGCCGGCGAGCCCAACCCCATCACTGCGTC
>JBBRXY010000107.1:0-9274 GCA_038238185.1 Acidimicrobiales bacterium | reverse complement strand
GACATCCCCCCGGCCCTCCACATGGTGATCGTCCGCAACGAGAACCGTCCCGGCCTCATCGGGCTGGTCGGGGCCACCGTCGGCCAGGCCGGCGTGAACATCTCCGACATGGACGTCGGCCGGTCACCGGCCGGTGAGGCGGCCCTCATGGTCCTGTCAACCGACCAGCCCGTGCCCGCACCCGTGCTGGCCGAGCTACGCAGGGCGCCGGGAATCCTCCATATCGCCACTGTCGGTGGCTAAAGGGGTATCAGGCCCACTCCTGCGCGCTCAGTACGGGTAGGAGGTCACTCCATGAGGAACGCCCTGGGTGCGAACGCCGACGCCACGTTGACCGAGATCCTTCGAGCCATGAGCAAAACGCTCGATCCCATCCCCGACGAGGTCACCACCGCCGCCACCGCCGCCTACTCGTTGCGCACCGTCGACAAGGAACTGGCGGCGCTCACCTACGACTCCCTGGTCGATGAGCCGCCGGCCATCCGGACACCCGGAGCGGTACGCCACCTGTCGTTCGTGGGCCGCCACCTCTCGGTAGAAGTCGATTTGGGTACCGACGGCCTGGCGGGCCATCTGGTCCCGCCCGCCGCCGCCGACATCGAAGTGCGATGGCCCGGCGGCAGCACCACCGTCGCCGCCGACGACCGGGGCGGCTTCTCGGTGTCGCCGGTCCCGCCGGGGCCGGTCAGCCTCCGGTGTCAGCGTCGTCCCTCCGGCGAGACCTCACCCACGGTCACCGACTGGGTCACCCTGTAAGACCCTCTCGGGGAAGGGGTCGCACCAGCCACTCACGTCGTCAGTTCGGCTCCGGCCCGGATGTCGGCCCGGCGCAGTCGCACCTGGTTGCGGACCGGTTCGTGTGCCTCCCACTTCCCGGACGACGGTGTCCAGCGCCGGCCGGCGAAGGTCACCTCCGTGATCCGGTAGGCATGAGCGTGACCCACCAGCCAGCCGGCGACGGTCCAACCTCGTTCCGCGGTCAGCTCGACGCCCACCGAGGACGAACCGAGCTCGGCGGTCATGGCCGCGCCGAGCGTCCCGACGGCGCTCACCGAGCGGGGACTGTTGAAGCGACAGGCGAAACCGGCCGGAACCTCCCCCGTCAGCGCCTGGGCGAGAACCCGGGCCTCCGGCTCCCAACGGGCGTAGGCGTCGGGCGCGGCGCTGCGTTGCACGTGCTGGGCGGCATCGGTGACATCCATGGTCTCCCAGCCCGGCACCTCGGCCAGTGCCCCGTAGAACGACGTCGCCGCGTACCTGGGATTGGTCAGTTGGGCCGGAGTGCCCCACCCCTGAGAGGGCCGCTGTTGAAAAAGGCCGACGGAGTCCCGGTCACCGAAATCGAGGTTCCTCAGCCGTGACTCCTGTAGCGCGGCCGCGAGGGCCACGGTGACGGCATGGTCCGACATCGCCTTGCGCTTGCCCACCGCGGCGATGGTGGCGGCGTTGGCGCCCTGGGCCAGGTCGACGGTGAAGTCGGCGGTTCCGGCCGTACCGGTACATGAGGGGTCGGGCTCCACTCGAGGGGTCGACGTTCCGACCCGGGTCACCACGATGGCGGTGGCCACGACGGCGACAGCGATGGCCCCGACGGCGACTCGTCGTCGAACGCGTCTCTGCATGGCTGCTTCGAGTGTCGCATGGCTGCCGCGCACCGAGGGTTCACCCGCCAGTGGGGTTCTTGGCCTGCCGGTCGGATAAGTTGCCGCCCGTGCTCGGATTGCCCGACGGCGTGACCGCTTGCCTGTTCGACCTCGACGGGGTGCTGACCGACACGGCCAAGGTGCACAGCAAGGCGTGGAAGCAAATGTTCGACGACTACCTCCGTCAACGGGCGGCAAAGACCGGCGAGGAGCTCGTTGCCTTCGATGCCGACGACTACAACACCTACGTCGACGGTAAGCCGCGCTACGACGGAGTCAGGTCGTTCCTCGCCTCCAGGGAGATCGAGTTGCCGGAGGGCACCTCCGACGATCCCCCCACCGCCGAGACGGTGAGAGGGCTGGGCAACCGCAAGAACGAGCTCGTCCTCGACCTCATGCGCCGGGAGGGCGTCGAGGCCTATGAGGGGTCGGTGCGGTACCTGAACGCGGTCAGAGACGCCGGTCTGCGTCGCGCCGTGGTGTCGTCGAGCGCCAACTGCCACGACGTCCTCGTCGCCGCCGGCATCGCCGACTTCTTCGAGACCCGGATCGATGGGGTGGTGGCCGCGCGCGAGCACCTGGCCGGCAAGCCCGCCCCCGACACCTACCTGGCCGGGGCGAAGGCGTTGGGTGTCGGACCTGACCAGGCCGCCGTCTTCGAGGACGCCTTGTCCGGGGTGGCCGCCGGGCGGGCGGGCAACTTCGCCTGCGTGGTCGGAGTCGATCGAGTCGACCACGCCGACGGCCTTCGGGCCAACGGTGCCACCGTGGTGATCAAAGACCTGGCCGAACTGCTGGACCTGGGCCCGAGCGGCCCCTTGAGCGGGCCCGCTCAGTGATCCAGCATCCCGGGTTCCCGGTCGAGCCGTGGGCGGTTCGCGAGACCGGCATCGACCTGAGGGTCATAGCCCAGAGCGAGTCGGTGCTGGCCCTGGGCAACGGCCACCTCGGACTGCGGGCGAACCTCGACGAGGGCGAACCCCACGGCCTGCCGGGCACGTACATGAACGGCTTCTGCGAGAAGCGCCCGCTCCCCTACGCCGAGGGTGGGTACGGGTACCCAGAGACCGGCGAGACGGTCATCAACGTCACCAACGGCAAGATCATTCGTCTACTCGTCGACGACGAGACTTTCGACCTGCGCTACGGCCAGGTCCGCAACCACGAGCGCGTGCTCGACCTGCGCGCCGGCGTGCTCCGCCGTACCACGGAGTGGGTCTCGCCTGCAGGACAGGCCGTGCGGGTCTCGTCGGTGCGGCTGGTGTCGTTCGTCCAGCGCTCCATCGCCGTCATCCACTACGAGGTCGAGGCCCTCGAAGCCCCGGCCAGCCTGGTGGTGCAGTCTGAGCTGGTCGCCAACGAGCCGCTGCCGACGGCCGTCACCAACGGAGACCCGCGGGCCGCGGCGGCCCTGACTTCACCGTTG
This sequence comes from Acidimicrobiales bacterium, assembly GCA_038238185.1. GTDB lineage: Bacteria > Actinomycetota > Acidimicrobiia > Acidimicrobiales > AC-14 > DATAQC01. The sequence continues at coordinate 6,205 of JBBRXY010000107.1, read as the reverse complement.
CAGTCGGAGTACTACTTCCACCGCGACGCCCGGGCCGTGCTCGTGCATTCGACCAGGAAGAGCCGTCTGCTCATGGCCGCGGGCATGGACCACATCGTCGATGGGCCGCCGAAAACCCAGACCAGCGGGGAGAGCGGTGCCGACCGCGGACGGGTCACTGTCGCCACCGAGCTCCAGCCCGGACAGGTCCTGCGGCTGGTCAAGTTCCTGGCCTACGGCTGGTCGAGCCGGCGTTCGCTCACGTCGGTGGAAGGCCAGGTCGAGGCGGCCCTGGCGGGAGCGCGTCACACCGGCTGGGACGACCTTCTCGCTGCCCAGCGCGCCTACCTCGACGACTTCTGGGGACGCGCCGACGTAGAGCTCGAGGGCGACGCAGAGTTGCAGCAGGCCGTGCGGTTCGCCCTCTTCCACGTGCTCCAAGCCGGAGCGCGCTCCGAACAGCGAGCCATCGCCGCCAAGGGGCTCACCGGGCCGGGGTACGACGGACACGCCTTCTGGGACTCGGAGTCGTTCGTTCTGCCCGTGCTGACCTACACGGTGCCCCGCGCCGCCGGCGACGCTCTGCGGTGGCGGCACCGCACCCTCGACCGAGCCAAGGCCCGGGCCGCTGAGCTGGGGCTCAAGGGCGCGGCGTTCCCGTGGCGCACTATCCGGGGCGAGGAATGCTCGGGCTACTGGCCCGCCGGCACCGCCGCGTTCCACCTCGGGGCCGACATCGCCGATGGCGTCGTGCGCTATCAGAACGCCACCGGCGACAAGCGCTTCGAGCAGGAAGTAGGCCTCCAGCTGCTGGTCGAGACCGCCCGGCTCTGGCGATCGCTCGGCCACCACGATGCCCATGGGCACTTCCGTATCGACGGCGTCACCGGTCCCGACGAGTACAGCGCCATCGCCGACAACCAACGTCTTCACCAATCTGATGGCCCAGAAGAACCTGCTGGCAGCCGCCGACGCGGTGGCGCGACACCCCGATCACGCGTCGCCGTTCGGGGTCGATCCCGAGGAGGCGGCCAGCTGGCGCGACGCCGCCAAGGCGATGATGGTGCCCTACGACGAGACGCTCGGCGTGCACCCCCAGGCCGAGGGCTTCACCTCCCATGGGAATTGGGACTTCGAGAAGACCCGTCCCGACCAGTACCCGCTGTTGCTGCACTTTCCCTACTTCGACCTCTACCGCAAGCAGGTCGTCAAGCAGGCCGACCTGGTCCTGGCCCTCTACCTGCGAGGCGACGCCTTCACGCCCGAGGCCAAGCTCCGCAACTTCGACTACTACGAGGCGCTGACCGTCCGGGACTCATCCCTGTCGGCGTGCGTCCAGGCCATCGTGGCCGCCGAGGTCGGCCATCTCGAGTTGGCCCACGACTACTTCGGAGAGGCCGCCCTGATGGACCTCGGCGATCTCCAGAACAACACCCGCGACGGCATCCACATCGCGTCGCTGGCCGGCGCCTGGCTTGCGGCCGTCGCCGGGTTCGGCGGCATGCGTGACCACGGTGGCGCACTGACCTTCGCTCCCCGCCTCCCTCAACGCATCACCCGACTGAGCTTCCGGCTCTGTTACCAGGGCGCCCGTCTCAAGGTCGACGTCACCGCCCGCCAGGCGCGGTATTCGCTGCTGGAGGGCGATTCCCTCGATATCTCCCACCACGGCACCGCCTTCACCGTCACCGCGGCCAAGACGGCGATCCACCGCGTTCCTCCGGCGCCCGAGGTCCCCGCCCCGAGGCAACCCGCCGGCCGGGCCCCCGCTCGACGCCAAGCGCCGCGCTAGTGCCCCACCAGGTGGGGCACTAGATGGTGGGCCGGTAGTGGCTCGCTGGCACCTCGGGCTCGACCCGTCGGCGATCCAGGACGGCACCTACGCGGACTTCCATCGCGGTCAACAGGCCGACTTCGCCGTGGAGGTCCGGACCGGGTCCTGGGAACGGGTGTCCGGCCCAGTTACTGCGGTGCGGGTCGATGGTTACCGCTACGACGTGGTCGGCCGGGTCGAGGCCGTCGGCGAACAGTCCTGGGTGCTCGATTGCGGGCTGCTCGTGGGGTGTGGGGGTCGACCTCCGGCCGGAGTCGACGTCGGCCAGCACCTGAGCGGCCGGGGCACGCTCATGCTGAGCTCGCGCCCGGATGATCTCCAGGCCGAGGGCCTGCCATCGCTCACCCACACCTGGTTCGCCGAACGGGTGTTCCACCGGACCGCCGATCTCACGGCCATGAATGTCCCGCTGATCGGGTTGGAGGGTCTCTTCGGCGAGTCCGAGGAACCGGGCTGGGAGGAGCTGGGCTTCACCAGCGCCTGGCAGGACGACGACGGCCGGGCCGACTACCTGCTCGAATGCCATCACGTGACCGAGACCGATCCGGGGGATTGAGCACAGAAAGGGGCGGTCGTCGACCGACGACGGGCGGGACGGCGGTGGACAGACCACCCCTTCGCCGACCCCGCCCCGCTCCAAGGCGGGACTGAGTCGCATCCGCTCCTCCGGGCCCCCCAGCTGGGTTTGCTCGGACGAGGAACACTTACAAGACGCTTGCCAGCCCGATTCGTGACGCGATGCCGACGATTCCACCGAAGAATTTCTGGCTCTCCTGGCATTACCGTGGCCGGATCGTCACGTTTCGGGTGTGTCGGCCTTCTGCGTCGTCGCTCGTCGACCGCGCCCCCGGAGCACCGTCGGGCGGAACGCAGTGACCGACCGGTCCGACGACCACGGGGCGGTGGGGGCCACCACCAGGGCGGCCAGGGTGATGAGGACGGTGTCGTAGTTGACCCGCCACCCGGCGAAGTCCCGCCAGGCCTGGTCACGGTCGGGCTTCACGTCGACGGCTGCCGCCTCCAGGCGGTCGTACACGTCGTCGTACTCCTCACGGGCCACGCTGATGGGGTCCGACGGGCGCGGGTCGGCGTCGTAGGGGATGGCGAAGTAGTCGGCGATGCGGCGCAGCGACAGGTACCCGGCCCGCAGCATGAGCTCGGCGTCGGGGTCGTGGACGACGAGGGTCGACGACACCAGGGCGGCGCCGTCGAGCATGGCCCCGGCGGCGGTGACCCACGAGTGCTCGGGCTGCGGGGAGCGGAAGAACACCAGGGCGGGAAACGACGTGTGGGTCTCCTCCAACTCGAGGAACCATCCCTCCCACCGCTCCCACAGCGCGGCCATCCCTCCCAGCCAGCCGATGTTGGCGTAGCGCTCGATCATGGTCGGGCCGAACGGAGGAGACCCGGCCCGCACCTCGAGCTGAGCGACGAACACCTCGCGTCGCGAGAAGGCGTTGTACAGCGTGGGAAGGTAGCTGATGAGCAGTGCCAGCAGCCCGAGGCCGAGAGCGGCCTCGCTGAAGGCGAGAGCGCTGCCGGAGGCGGTGTCGGGGTGCTGGAAGCCCAGTGTGTACAGCGACGACCCCGACGTGATGAACGCCGCCCGCAGCGGACGGGTCCCCAGGGACCAGAACATGGCCGTATAGGCAAGCCCCACCAACAGCTGCCAGACCAGGGCCAGGGTGAGCAGGCTTACTGGCCCGTACCCGGCCATGACCCGGTCGCGGCGCTCGTAGGTGGGTGCCCGCCCGACCCGTACCCGGAAGAGCACGCGCGTGGTCAGGAAGACGGCGGTGGCCAACTTGGCCTGGATGCCGCGGGGCAGGATTACCGTCCGCACCGCCGACCCGACGGTGGCCACCACCACCCCGCCGGCCGCGACGAACACCGCAACCCGTCCGACAATCGCCCAATCCATGGCTCGGCACCCTACGCGGGTTCGACAGGAGGGGACGGCTGGCACACTTGGGCCGTGGCCGCTGCCGTCGTCGTCGATGCCGTACGAACCGCCGTGGGGCGGCGCAACGGGAAGTTGGCGGGATGGCACCCCGTCGATCTGGCTGCCGAGGTCCTCGTCGGGCTGCTGGAGCGCAACGAGGTCGACCCGGGCCTGGTCGACGACGTCATTCTCGGCTGTGTCTCCCAGACCGGGGAGCAGGGCCTGAACGTGGCCCGCAACGCCGCCCTCGCCGCCGGGTTCCCCGAATCGGTGCCGGGGACCACGATCGACCGCCAGTGCGGCTCAGGCCAGCAAGCCATCCACTTCGCCGCCCAGGGGGTGGCGGCGGGTGCCTACGACGTGGTGGTGGCCGGAGGCGTGGAGTCGTCGACCAGGGTGCCGTTCGGGACCACGATGGTCAAGGGACCCGGCCTGCCGTTCGGCCCCCGGGTGGTGCAGCGCTACCAACCGGCCGGTGGCCTGGTCCCGCAGGGCGTCGCCGCCGAGCTGGTGGCCGAGCAATGGGGGCTGACCCGTGAGGAGCTCGACGTCTACAGCCTGGGAAGCCACCAGCGCGCCACCCAGGCCAACGCGGAGGGCCGCTTCGACCGGGAGATCATCCCCGTCACCGTCGACGACCGTCGGGCCAAGGTGGAGTTCAGTGCCGACGAGGCCATCGGGGCTGGGACCAGTGCCGAGAGCCTCGGGTCTCTCAAGCCCACCTTCCGAGCCGACGGGCGCATCACCGCCGGCAACTCGGCGCCCGCCGCCGATGGTGCTGCGGCCGTCCTGCTGGCCAGCGAGGAGGCGGCGGCGCGGCTGGGTCTGGTCGCCCGGGCCCGGTTCGTGGCCTTCTCGGTGGTGGGTGTCAATCCCCTGACCATGCTCACCGGCCCCATCGCCGCCACGACTGCCGTGCTCAGACGAGCGGGGCTGAACCTCGATCAGGTCGACCGGGTCGAGATCCACGAGGCCTTCGCCGCCGTGGTGCTGGCTTGGGCGGCCGAGCACCATCCCGATCCCGACCGGGTCAACGTGGACGGAGGAGCCATCGTCCTCGGCCACCCCGTCGGCTGTTCGGGCGCGAGGATGCTCGCCACCCTGGTCTGGGAGCTGGAACGTTGCGGCGGACGGTTCGGCCTCCAGGCCATGAGCGCCGGAGGCGGCATGGCCACCGGCCTCATCGTCGAGAGACTGGGCTAGCGCACCGCCATGGTCTGGTTCATTCTCAAGCTGGCGATCGCCGTCGTGGTCTTCGTGGGCATCATGCGGGTCGGCATGATCGTGCTGGCCGGGCTGGCCCGTCCCAACGTGCCGCCACCGGCCGGGGAGATGCGCAAGGTCAACCTCCGCTACCAGTGCTCGATCTGCCACACCGAGGTGCGCATGACCCAGGCCGCCGAGGAGCTCCCCCCGGCCCCCCGCCACTGCCAGGAGGACATGGACCTGATCGCCCCCACCTTCGAATGAGTTGTCCCCAGCTGTGGACAACCCTGGGGAGAATCACACCCGTGTAACTCCCCAACCCCCCGTTCTGGGCAGCATCAAGGCGGTCAGGACAACCCCTGAAACCGGCCCAGTTCGCTGGTCGGGAGGATCAGTGGTATTTGGTGGCGGTGATAAAGCCGACGGTGATGAGACCCAGGCCGCCGAGGAGCCAGCCGTTGGTGGGGCTGCCGGGGAGCAGGCTCACATAGTTGCTGATGATCATGACCATTCCCACCAACAGGCAGGTGAACATGAGGATCGGCACCCAGATGGGGCTGACCTTCTGGGTCTTGGGGATGGGCGGCGTGTAGCGGCCCGTCTCCGTGGGCTTCGTGCGCTTGGTCGGCCCCGGGCGGCCGCCTTTGGATTTCGTGGACGACGGGGCGGTGCCCTTGGGCGTCACTCGCTTGTTGGGGGCGGGGGTGGCACCCTTGTCCCTGGAGGGACCCGTGGTCTTGGCCCCGCTGCGCTTGTTGGCCATGGCCGGAGGATAGGCGATGGCCACGCCACCGGTAACGTAGGGCCGTGGGTGCGAGGGTCGTGGTGATCGACAACTACGACTCGTTCGTCTACAACCTGGTCCAGTACCTGGGCGAGCTCGGTGCCGACCCCGTCGTCCACCGCAACGACCACCTCACGGTCGACGAGCTCGAGGCCCTCGAACCCGACGCCATCGTGATCTCCCCCGGCCCCGGCCGGCCGGCCGACGCCGGGATCAGCAACGCCGTCATCGAACGCCTGGCCGGCCACACGCCGATCCTCGGCGTGTGTCTCGGGCACCAGTGCATCGGCGAGGTGTTCGGCGGTCGGGTCGTACGGGCCGCCCAGGTCGTGCACGGCAAGACGTCGGTAGTCCACCACCAGGGCCAAGGACTGTTGGGTGGTTTACCTCAACCCTTCGAGGCCACCCGGTACCACTCGCTCATGGTCGACGCCAGCTCGGTCCCGGCCGTCCTGGAGGT
>JBBRXY010000106.1:0-9321 GCA_038238185.1 Acidimicrobiales bacterium | reverse complement strand
GCCCGGCCCGGGGCCCCCCCCCGCCACTGGTGCTACGCCTACGGTCGGCTAGCTCAGCTGGCCGCGAATGGCCCCCGCGGGGAATTCGGCGTTGTGCACGTTCACGTAGTAGCTGGTCGGGTCGGCGAGGATCTCGCGTGCCTCAGCCTTGTCGGTGACGCATCCTTCCGAACGCCCGTCCACCGGGGGGTCCAGGGTGACGACGACGGGCCCGGCCACCCGACGCCCGCCATCGTGGATGTGAGCGGCGGTTGGGCTGTCCAGACCGTAGACGCGGATCACGTAGCAGATGTTCCCGGTGCGGCCGTCGACTGTGACCCGAGCAATTCCGGTGGCGGTGGGCGAGCCGGGGCCGGGCACCTCGTTGCCGCCGTTGAGGCGGGCCTGGAAGGTCTGGGTCAAGGCGGATGCCGGTGCCGCGCCGGCGACGGCCACACCCCCCAGGGCGAGTGCGAACACAGGAGCAATCAGTCGTCGACGAAGCATGTAGGTGAGTCCTCCCAATAGACGAATCTTGTCGAGGAAATAGTACTACCGGCTCGACGGGCCCGACCGGCCAAGGTGGAGGGCGGCCTTCAGTCGGGACCCCGGCCTGCTGATGGTGCCACGGTGAGCGCCGCGGGTTCCGGGTTGCGGGGCCCCGGCGTACAGAGACGACCCGCACACCCAGGTGGCGGTCGCCCGCGGGGGCCACTCGCTGAGTCTGGCCGCTCCTGATCGGGCCTGACACGCGGCTTCTACCGCAGATGCTCACCGACAGGGCCCGTAGACGATCGCCCCGGACCGAGGCAGCATGTCGCGTCGCGCGCGCGAGCGGCCCTGCGGACCCGAGAATGGGAAATCTCGGGCCTTAGCGTGGGAAACGGCCGAGTCGGCGCAGCGATCCCAGGAGGTCAGGTTGGTTGTGTCGGTAACCCACCGACCGACCGCAAAAGTGCAGTTCAGGAGGAGTGCCGAAGCCGTCCGGGCGGCTGGCGTCTACCGGACTTCCAAGGACCACATCAGAAACGAAAGCCGACTTCTCCCCTCGATGACCGCCCCCTGAGCGAGTCGGTGGCTGCGTGTCCTACGAGGTGGTGGTTGAGAGTCCTACAATCTGGTGCCTCAATCGGTCGCGAGTTGGAGCCTGCCAGTGACCTACCTTCCCAGAATCGTCGATGCCGAGCTGGACGCCCGGCTCGGCGCCGCAGGCGCGGTCGTCATCGAGGGACCCAAGGCGAGCGGCAAGACCGAGACGGCGCGCCAGCGAGCGGCGAGCTCAGTCCTGCTCGACGTCGACGAGAACGCACGTCGGGCGGCCGCAGTGGACCCGTCACTGGTGCTCGACGGCCCGACCCCCCGGCTGATCGACGAGTGGCAGGTCGAGCCCGGGCTGTGGAACCACGTCCGCCGGGCCGTCGACGATCGGGGCGTCCCCGGCCAGTTTGTGCTGACCGGCTCGTCCGTGCCGGCCGACGACGTCGCCAGGCACACGGGCGCCGGCCGGTTCTCGTTCCTGCGAATGCGCCCCATGACCCTCTTCGAGACCGGGCACACGAACGGCGCCGTGTCGCTGGGCGCGCTCCTGGCCGGGGACCCTCCCCGCTCCGACGACCCGGGTCTGACGGTGGCCGACCTCGCCCGCCGCATCACGTCCGGAGGCTGGCCGGCACAGCACGATCGGCGCGTCGCCGATGCCGCCCGCGCCGCGCATGACTACCTCGCGCAGGTCCGCCAGGTCGACGTCTCCCGTGTCGCGGGCTCGCGGCGAGACCCAGCGCGCATCGAGCGACTACTGCGTTCACTTGCTCGCAACACCGCCACCGAGGTCGCGACCACCGTGCTGGCCGTTGACGCCGGTGACGGGGACGGACCGCTCGATCGCCACACCGTCGCTGAGTACCTCAACATCCTCGACCGCTTGATGGTCATCGAGGACCAGCCGGCATGGGCGCCGCACCTCCGCTCGCGGGCAAACCTCCGCAGCTCGCCGAAACGGCACTTCGTCGATCCATCGCTGGCCGTGGCTGCGCTGGGGGCGGGGCCCGAGCGCCTCCTCGGCGACCTCAACCTCCTCGGGCTGCTCTTCGAGTCGCTCGTCATCCGTGACCTTCGGGTGCTCGCCCAGCCCCTCGACGGCCAGGTACTCCACTACCGCGACAACTACGGCGTCGAGGCCGACGCCGTCGTGCAGCTCGCCGATGGCCGGTGGGGGGCGTTCGAGGTCAAGCTCGGCGCTGGCCTCGTCGACGAAGGGGCCGAGGCGCTACTCCGGTTTCGTGACGCCATCGACACCCGCAAGAGCGGCGAGCCCGCCGTTCTCGGCGTCATCGCCGGAACCGGGTTCGGCTACGTCCGTCCCGACGGCATCGCCATCATCCCGGTCGGCGCGCTCGCTCCCTGAACGCGTCGAGCGCGTTGCCGACAGGCCACTACTGGTCCTCGAAGCGGGTGAGCTGCCCGTTGCGGAGATTGGTCTCGAAGTCGCCGGGATCGAACGACTCGGGATCGAAGGGGCGGCCGAGCCACTCAAGCCGCTCGTGGTGCTCGGGATGCGCGGAGTCGGCGAGGATCATGACCAGCTCCCGGTAGCCCCACGTGCCACCGCAGTCTTCGGGTGGGCACGCGCGCCGGCCGTCGATGCACGCAGGCACCGCGGACGCGGTTGTGGCCGGCAGGATCTTCTCGACGACGATCCGGTGGTCCCAGCCGTCGCCGAAGTCGTAGGTGTACCGCAACGACGAGCCAACGCGGGCGATCGCATCGAGGTGGGTGCGCCGTTCGTCTCGTGGTGGCTCGCCCCAGTCGTCGTCGGGATCGGGGATCCCGTAGCGCTTGGGTCCGACCTCGAACTCGTGCAGGTGGTAGTTCCACCAGCCGAAGGCGGCCTGGATGACCTCGTGGACCTGGTCGAGCGTGGCGCACCCGTCGACGAGCACGCGGCGCCAGATCGGCGGCTCGGTGTCGAGCAAGGTGACCTTAGGCTGGAACACGCTCCCGCCCTTGGAAGGGCGCGGCGCTGGGTCAGAGGTTGTCCGTTGTCCGGGAAATGCGATCACCGTGGCGAGCGGTTCCGCACTGCCGACGACGGCGGCGAGCTCGCGATCGGGAGACCCGGCGCGGTGGTGGAGTGGCCCGAGGATGAGACTCGACAACCGGAGCGACAGCGACTCGAAGTCTTCGAGGCCGTCCTTCCAGAGGTGCTCGCCCTGGAACTCGAACTCGTTCATCACGCCGACGACGCTGCGATCGTTGGTCGGTGCGATCCGCACCTCGCCCATGGCGTCGCGCTCCGCGGCCAGGAACGCGTCGTCGACGCCGTGACGGCGCAGGACCGCCTCGATCGCCGCTGGCGCACGGTCGAGCAGCGTGGCCGCTGGCGCGAGCTCCATGAACACCGGGAACAGCGTGCGGCTGTTGACCAGCAGCGCGATGTGCGGCCGCCAGAACAGGGCCGTCGCGAACCAGTCGCCGAGCGCGGTGGTCGACGCGTCGCCGCCGACGACAGGCGCGCCCTTCACTCGATCGCGCAGCTTCTTGGTACCTCGAACCACAAGCACGGGGGCAGTCTCGCGCCCGCGTGGGGTCGTGCTGGCCGGCCGTGACTTCTACCGAAACTTCTACCGAAACTTCTACCGAAACTTCTACCGGACGGGTAGAAACGGGGTAGAAGCGACCAACACCGTCTGGCAGGCCACATCGCGATAGTGCTGCTCAGAGTCCCACTCGGCGAGGAGGCGGCCGAGGATAGGGGAGTTCTGGTAGTGGGGCCCGCCGGCGACGTGGTGGTCGCCGACGAAGAGCGAGTCGAGGCCGGCGGCGCGAGCGGCGCCGGCCCGCTCGACCATCCACCGGACTCCGGCCCGCACGTCGTCCAGGCCGTGGCCGCTGCGCCACGAGACGCCAACGCGCATGGCACCCATCGTGACCTCGCCCCCACGGTTCCGCCACGGCTTGGCCCGGCGACCGGTTTGGATGACCGGGTACGATCCGGGCGTGGGGAACCCCATCGACTTCCCCGACGGCGGGCGCGCCCTGAGCGTCGAAGCGGGCCCCGAGGCGTCTCCCCGCGACCTTCTCGACGAGCTCGGGATCCACACGCCGGGGGCCCTCGTGGTGGTCGTCGGTGCCGCTGACAGCCTCGAGCCCAGCATCGTCCCCTGGCTCATCCAACAGTTCTCGCGAGGTCTGGCCGTGGCGGCCACCAAGACCGACGCCCTGCTGATCGACGGGGGGACGGCGTCCGGCGCCATGGCGGTGCTCGGTGAGGCGGTCGCCGCTCGCCAGCCCCGCCCCGACCTTCTCGGGGTCGCTCCCCTGTCCAAAGTCACCTACCCCGATGGGCCTCCCGCCGACGGTGAGCGGGTGGCGCTCGAGCCCAACCACACGCATTTCGTGCTGGCCGACGTCGGCGACTGGGGACAGGAGACCGCGCTGCTCTTCCAGTTGGCCGACGAGCTCGCCGACGGGGTCCCTGTGGCCGTGGTGCTGGTGGGCGGCGGCCCGGTCGCCCGTGAAGAGGTGCTCCACGCCGTGCGGCGGGACTGGCCGCTGCTGATCGTCACCGGCACGGGTGGCGTGGCCGACAACCTGGCCGGGTTTGTCGCCGGGCGGCAGGCGGGCGAGAAGGTGGGGCCGATCGAGGACCCGGTGATGGCCGAGATCGTCGCCTACGAGAGGATCGACACGGTGGCTCTCAGAACCGACCCGAGCGGGCTGGCCCGGTGGCTCCTGCGCCGTCTCCGGCCCGACGAGCCCCTCGAGTTGGCCTGGCAGGAGTTCGCCCTCCTCGACCACAACGCCTGCCGTGAGCAGACCGACTTCCGGCGCATGCAGTTGGTGATCCTCACCCTCGCGGTCATGGGGACACTGCTGGCGGTCACGCAAGGAACGATTGAAGCCGCTGGTGTGCTCCGCAACCATTGGGTGCGTGACGGCCTGCACTACGCCATCATCCTGGTTCCCATCACCCTGGCGGCCCTGCTGACGGCGGTCGCCCGCTTCGGGTCGGGCAACAAGTGGCTGGTGCTGCGGGGCAGTGCCGAGGCCGTCAAGCGGGAGATCTTCCGCTACCGGGCCCGGGTGGTCGTCTACAGCGACGCCGGCAACTCCAAGACACCAAGGCAGGTGAGGCTCTCCGAGCGGATCGGGACGATCGCCGGCGGGGTCATGAAGACCGACGTCAACCGGGCCGGACTTCGTCGCTATGTGGGCCCCCTCCCCCCCAAAATGGCCGTGGCCGAAGGTGACGACGGCTTCAGCGTGCTCACGGCCGACCAGTACCTCAGGGTGCGCCTGCTGCATCAGGCCGAGTGGTACCAGGGGAAGGTCGTCAAGGTTGAGCACAAGCACCGGCTGTTGCGGTGGGCGGTGATCGGCTTCGGCGCCCTGGGGACACTCCTGGCGGCGATCGGATTCGAACTGTGGATCGCCGTAACGACGGCGGTGATCGGTGCCGTCACCACGTACCTCGAGTACAACCAGGTGGAGGACACCCTGCTGCACTACAACCAGGCGGCCTCCGACCTCGAGACCATCCGGCGCTGGTGGGTCTCCCTCCCTGCCGACGCCAAGCTGGAACAGGCCAACGTCGACAAGCTGGTCGACCAGGCCGAGGGCATCATGCAGACCGAGTCGACGGGATGGCTCCAAGAGATGCAGGACGCGATGGCCGAACTCCGCCGCCAACAGGAACGAACAGAGGCGGAGGAAGCCCAGAGCCAACAAGATGAGCCAAAACGCGGGCCCGCCCCCCGATCGGGGCACCTATCCACCGACGCCAACGGGCGGCGGCGGATCAGCCCGCCCTCCCCGGCTTCGGCCGGCGACCAGGAGACCACTCGGTTGGAATGAGTCCTGCGGTGTCGGATCCTCTCGATGAGCGGAGACGGGTGCCGACCGACAAACCGTTCACGGCAGTGATGACCGCCACGGTTTCGGCGAGAACAGACACGACGCCGAGGGGCTCGAAACCAGTTTCCGACATCGTCGGCGAGCTGCGGAAAGACCAGCAGGCGGGTGGCGACGTAGCCGAGGATCGCCAGCCCACAGGTCACCACAGGAAGTCGCTCCGGCTCAGGTTGTCGACGGGCAACATCGCTCAGTTGTTCATGTCGGCGGCGTACGCGTGAGCCAGATCGTTTCCCGGGACGAAGAAGATGTGCATCATCAGGTTCTGCCCGCCGGACTTCTCGTGGTAGTGCCACCGGGTGATAGGGCCGCCCGGGTCCGGGGGGGCTTGGGGATAGGACTCGTTGGCGGTGTACATCACGCCCACCAGCGTCCAGCGGCCCTGGCCCGCGTAGCTGTACATCAACGTCTCGGGCGCTGACGGGTCGAGGATCTTGCCGTCGGCGTGGTTGGCCTTGTTGCCCACGTGCAGCATCGGCATCATGCCGTTCGGCGTCTTCTGTCCGGAGTCGATGTCGGCCAGTTTGGCGGCCTCGTTGGGACGTTCCTTCTCATTTCGAGCGAGGCTCGCTTCCACAACGAAGCCGGCGGCCTTGGCCTTGGTCAGGTCGGCGTACGGGGCAGTGGCCGCTTCGGTCCGGACGGCCAGGTCCTTCGCCGCGGCCTGTTGGTCAGCCGAAGCCGATGCGGCGGGGGCCAGATTCGCCATGGTGGCGCGGTCGACGCCGCACTTGTGCGCCCACACCTGACGGGCAGGGCCGACCTTGGCGCCGCCCGGTTGTGTCCCGGCGTGCTTCTTGGCGGCCGCCTTGCCGGCCGCCTTACCTGGGGCGGCCATGGCCGCCTTACCTGGGGCGGCCGTGGCGGCCGTGCCTGGGGCGGCCGTGGCGGCCGTGCCTGGGGCGGCCGTGGGGGCGGTGGCGGCCGACCCACTCGCCGGGGCCGGGGTCGAATTGTCGGCGGTGACGGCCATCCCGACCCCGGCGCCCGCCCCGACGAGCACGAGTGCGGCCAACACCACGGCGATGCCTCGTCCCCACCATCGCCGGGCGGAGCCCTGGGGGTGTCGACAACGGCGAGGTCGGTTCGTTCACTGGCAGTTGCTCAGTCTTGGCTCAACCCTGACCGGTGGCCATCAGTGCCCGATGAGCCGCTGATCAGGATTGTGTGAGCTCCGGCGGCGAGCGCCGGCCACTTACTACCCCCAGTACCGGCGGGCCCAGAACGTGGTTGGGTCCTCGTCGGGCCGCGGCAGTCGCCAGGTCGTGACCTGGCTCCGGCCGGCGTCGAGATCCATCGCGAGGAGGATCCGCGGGATGTGGCGTGTCATCGACAGGTAGGCGTCGGCGTCGATGGCGGTCATGTACCGGAGGGCCATGGCCCGGTAAATGTTGCGCCACTGGTCGTCGTCACCTCGGCCGAAGGCGATCTCGACTCGCCCCCGTACCGTGACTTTTCGGTGGGGGTGCTGCGCCTCGTCGATGGACAGGCCCACCCTGGGGTCGCGTTCGATGTCGCCGAAGAATCCCGAGCGGGCGCGCGGCGTGATAAGCACCCGATGGTCCCGGAGGATGAACCACGTCGGAAGCACGAGTGGCGAACCGTCGGGACGAATCGTGGCGATGCGCACGAGGTGACCGGGCTCCACGAGGAACGCCGCCATCTCGTCCGGGGTGAGGCTGGGCATCTCGCCAGGATGACAGCAGTCGGCTGCCGGCTCGGCCTCGGCGTCTCAGGCGGTGGCTGTCCGGCTCAGTTCGGTGCGGATGGCGGCGTCCACCTCATCGAGACGTTCCCGGTTGGTGAGCTTGGAACCGGAGGCGTCCACCAGGTAGAAGCCGTCAACGGCCTGGTGGCCGACGGTGCTGACGGTGGCGTGACGGATGTCGAGCCCGAGCTCGCTCAGAACCGACGTGATGCGGTACAGGAGGCCGATGGCGTCGGGGGCCCGCACTTCGATCACGGTGGCCTGCACCGACAGGTCGTTGTCGAACATCACGTCTGTCACCGCGGGCCGGGCCGCGGTGCGCCCGCGAGGTCGGTAGGTGTGAGCCTTCTCCTGAAGTCGGTCGCCCAGCGGCAGCTTCCCCGCGAGTGCCTGGCTCAGGTCGCGCTCGACGGCCGACCAGTCCGGCGGGCGGGAGAACATCGGCTCGACCCGGAAGGTGTCGACGACCATGCCGTCACGGGCGGCCCCCAGGGTTGCCGTGACGACGTCGAGGCCGTTGAGGTTGAGCACGCCGGCGATGGCGCTGAGCAGGCCGGGCCGATCCGGCGCCACCACCTGGAGGCGGCGGTCCTCACCTAGCACCAGCAGGCGTCCGCCCGCCTGGTCGAGCAGGTGGTCCTGATCCGCCGAATCGGTCGGGAGGCGGTGGGGCTCGCCTTCGAGCCGGCGGCGCACGCGCTCCACCAGTTCGCCCAGCAGGGTGCGGCGCCAGGGCGAGCTCGCGGCATCACCGGTGGCTTCCGCATCGGCCTCGCTGAGCGCACTGAGAAGCTCGAGGGTCGTGATGTCGACGACCTGGTTGGCCACCGAGTCGATCGTCCCGGGGTCGTCGAGGTCGCGCCGACCGGCGACGTCGGGCAGCAACAGATGCAACCGGACCATCCGCTCCAGGACCTCGACGTCGTCGGCCGGAAAACCCATCCGGGACGCGATCGTGGCCGTGAGCTCGGCCCCGACAACCGAGTGATCTCCCGGATGGCCCTTTCCGATGTCGTGGAGCAGGGCACCGACCAACAGCAGGTCGGGTCGCCCGACGGTGTCGCGTAGGGCGGCGGCGTTCCTGGTGGCCTCGACCAGATGTCGGTCGACGGTGAAGCGGTGATAGGCGTTGCGTTGGGGCCGGCTGCGGACGGGCTCCCACTCCGGGATGAGCCGGGTCCACACGCCGTACTGGTCGAGGGCCTCGAACAGGGTGACGAGCTCGTCGCCGCTGCCCAGCAGGTCGATCAGGGCCTGGCGGGCGTCCGCCGGCCATGATCCGCTCAGAGGTCGCAGCTGGGAGAGGCGGGCGAGAGCATCGTGGCCGAGACGGGCGCCATGGGTGGCGGCCGCGGCTGCGGCCCGCAACGCCAGGCCGTCGTCGTCGCTCGCGAGCGGCTCGGTGAGGCGCAGCTCGCCATCGCGTATGACCAGGCCCGGCCCGACCTCCCGGTCCCGGGCGGCACGGGACCCGCTCGGGCCCGCCACCCATGCGTCGATGCTCTGCCAGGCGTCATCGCCGAGCCAGGCGACGCGCCGGCCCGCACCGGCGATGGCGGCCATGAAGGCGTCGGCGTCGCCGTAGCCCAGGCGGGCGGCCACGTCGTCCTGGTCCTGGAGGAGCAGGCGGTCGTTGGGACGGCCCGAGGCACGGTGCAGTTCGATCCGAGCCGAGAGCAGGACCTCGGCGGCGGCGTCGCCAAGATCGACCCGGACGGCGAACG
>JBBRXY010000105.1:0-9557 GCA_038238185.1 Acidimicrobiales bacterium | reverse complement strand
CAGACCAGGTCGATGTTGGACGGCGCCACGAACCCCCGGGCGATGGCCACCGCCTTGATGGCCTGATTGAGGGCGCCGGCGCCCACCACCTGGATCTCGACCGCCCCACACTGGCGCAGCACGCCGGCCAAGGCCCCGGCGACCGAGTTGGGGTTGGAACGGCTGGATACCTTCAGGACTTCGACCACGTCATCTCCCCAGAGCGCTTGGGCCTTGCCCTCTAGGTTTCGACGGCGAGTTCGGGAACTCCTGCCTCCCCAGGTCTGTTCCGAACCCGCTGTCAGTCGATCGTGATGGGCTGGTCGTCGGGGTCGACCGCCGCCTCCGGAGCCTCCACCGCCTCCTTGGGAGGGTTGATCTGCTGGCGGATGCGGTCGGAGATCTCCATCATGATCTCGGGGTTTTCGATGAGGAACGTCTTGGCGTTCTCACGGCCCTGGCCCAGCTGCTCCCCCTCGTAGGTGTACCAGGCCCCCGACTTCTTCACCAGGCCCAGGTCGACGCCCACGTCGAGCAGTGATCCCTCCCGGCTGATGCCCTTCCCGTAGCCGATGTCGAACTCGCACATTTTGAACGGCGACGCGCATTTGTTCTTGACGACCTTGACCCGGGTGCGGTTGCCGATGACCTCGACGCCGTCCTTGATGGCCTCGATGCGGCGGATGTCGAGACGGATCGAGGAGTAGAACTTGAGAGCCCGGCCTCCCGGGGTGGTCTCAGGTGAGTTGTGGACCATGACGCCGTCGGCGAAGTAGTTGTGGCTGCCCTCGACCTCGATGTCGAAACGGTGCATCGACCGGGTCGGGGGCTTCACCGCGATGGCCGTGATGGGCATGGGTACGAGCCGATGCTCAGCCGGCACGAACACGGGCTCGACGCTGGAGCGCCCCCGGAAGCGCGGCAGCAGCTTGTACTCCATCGACGGGTGGACGAAGGGGGCGATCAGGGCGTGGAACTTGGCCGTCTCGTCCTTGGGAAAGACGAGCACTGCGATGTTTCGCCGGCCCTTTTGGATGAGCACCGGCCGGATGCCCCAGGTGTCGGCCAGGTACTCGACCAGCCTCGTCCTCGTCGTGGCCTCCATGGCCTCGACGCAGATCTCGACCCTGCCACTGCCGTGCGCCGTCCGCTGCTGGAGTCCCTTGGAACGGTTGGCAAAGGAACCGTCGTCCATGTACCAGATGGCCAGAGACAGGGGTGTGAGTCGCTTGAGGTAGTCGTGGCTGAGCACCTTCTTGCCGTCGATGTACACGGCGTCCCTCAGCTCCGCCAGCTCGGGCAGGGGTGTTACGTCGTGGAACACGGCCCCGTCGGAGGCCCGTACCGAGCGGCAGGAGCCGACGTTGACGAAGAGCGACGCCTTCCAGTCGCCGTACTCGACCTGCTTTGCACTGTGGCCGAACCGGTACCGGGCGCTGTACCCGTTCTGATTGCGAGAGAGGGACCCGTCACCCATCAGGCCGCCGAGGACGACGTCCCACTGGAACGAAGACAGGCGGTGGGGCACGGCTTGAAGGACACGGTCGCCTGGGGCCAGCTCCTGGGCTTCCCGCCACCCTCCGGGCGTGCGGATCTGGTGATTCGGCGTGCAGGCGAACCGCGAACGTCCGCTGCCGCTGCCCCCGGCCCGGGCCACGGTGAACTGGAGGAACCGGTCGGTGGGGCCGTTGTCAAACCAGTTCACGACCTTCCTGGGGACAACGGAGCCCTGTTTGGGGTCGTAGGAAAGCACCTCGACCGGCCGGCGCTGGTTGACGATCGTGCTGATCTTCTCCTGTGAGCCGTCGGCCAGGGTGACCCTCGTCGAGCCGTCAAAGCAGCCATAGAGGACACCGATCTTCTCCCGCAGCTGGTTGATGAAGATGCAGATGGTGTCGGTCTTGTTGAGGGTGCCGGTGAGCTTGCGCAGGGCCTGGGACATGAGCCGGGCCTGGAGGCCGACGTGGGTGTCGCCCATCTCGCCCTCGATCTCGGCCCGGGGGGTGAGGGCGGCCACCGAGTCGATGACGACCACGTCGAGGGCACCCGAGCGGATCAGCATGTCGGTGATCTCCAGGGCCTGCTCACCGGTGTCGGGCTGGGAGATGAGCAGGTCGTCGACGTTGACGCCGATGGCCCGGGCGTACACCGGGTCCATGGCGTGCTCGGCGTCGATGTAGGCGGCGATGCCCCCGTTGCGCTGGGCCTCGGCGACGACGTGCATGGCCAGGGTGGACTTCCCCGACGATTCCGGTCCGAAGATCTCGACGATGCGTCCCCGGGGCAGGCCGCCGACCCCGAGGGCGATGTCGAGGGCCAGGGCTCCGGTGGGGATGGACTGGATCTCCATGTTGGTCGCATCGCCCATGCGCATGACCGAACCCTTGCCGAAGTGCTTGTCGATCTGGCTCAGAGCCATGTCGAGGGCCTTGTCTCGCTCCACGTCGCTGGTCCTTCCGTCATGGCCTGGCGGCCGCTGTGGTTTGACGGGTCCCACCCTACGAAGGGGGTGTGACGGTTACGCCTCTGTACTTTCAGAAGCGTAGTTTCGAACGTGCGTTCGGTCAAGGACCGGTGCGAGAATCCCCGGATGTCGGAAAAGCTGTTCGAGGCCATCGCCGCCGGGGCCACCGACGGGGTGCGGTCCCTCGTGGCCGACGACCCGTCCCTCGCCTCGGCCTGCGGCCCCGACGGCGTGTCCGCAGTGCGCACCGCCCGCTACCGCGGCCACGCCGAGATCGTCGATGTGCTGCTCACCGCCTGTGCCGACCTCGACGTGTTCGACGCCGCCGCCCTGGGCCGCACCGACCGTCTGGGCGAGATCCTCGACGCCCGGCCCGACCTGGTCGACGCCGTCGCCACCGACGGCTTCACCCCCCTGCAACTGGCCTCCTTCTTCGGGCACTACGACGCCGCCGGGCTGCTCGTCGACCGGGGCGCCCCCACCGCCACCGTCTCCCGCAACCCCATGTCGATCCACGCCCTCAACGCCGCCGCCGCGGGAGAGCACACTGACATCGTGGCCCTGCTCCTCGACGCCGGCGCCGACCCCGACGCCCGCCAGCACGGCGGCCTGACGGCGCTCATGTCGTGTGCCGCCGGCGGCAACGAGCCCGGAGTCGCAGCCCTGCTCGAACGCGGAGCCGACCCGCACGCCATGAGCGACGACAGCAAGGATGCCGCCGCCTTTGCCGAGGAACGAGGCCATCCCGCCCTGGCCGAACGCCTGCGGGGCTAGCACTCTCGGGTACAAACGCGGGGGTTCGCTCAGCGCGTTTCGTACACGGGAACGCTCTCGACCGTCTGGTAGGTCGCGCCGGCGGACGACAGGCGGCTCTCCACCAGGGTCACCTCGGTGACAGCCCATGTGCCGGTGATCGCCTGGCCGGTGAGAGCCCGCAGATCGACGCGGCCGCTCTTCGCCACCCGGGCCAGGGTGAGATGACCAGCGAAAGGCCGGTCCTCGGGCGGGTCCCCTACCCCGGCGGTGGCGGAGACCACGGCGGCCGCCAGGCCGTCGAGACCGCAGACGGGCACCTGGAGCACCCGCTGACCGAAACGTCCCACCGCCGGGCCGACCACCGCCTCGACCGCCGCCGTGGGCACCACCAGGTCGTTCAGCGCGGCGCGTGCCTCCCCAACGTCGGCCCGGCCGAAGAACCGAAGGGTGACATGCCACTGGGGCCGGCGGGTCCAGCGCAGGCCGACCACCTCGGGGCGATCGTGGGCGGCCACGCGCTCGACCACCTCGTCGGGCGGCCACACGGCCACGAACAAGCGGGCCGTCGCCACGGCACTAGCTCTCGGCGAGCAGGCGCCGGCGGAGAAGGTCGAGCAGGCCGATGGCGGCGAACTGGCGGATGTGTTGACGGTCGCCCGGGAGGTGGACCTCCTTGGTCTCCACGCCTCCGTTGTCGGCCACGGCCATGAAGACCGTTCCCACCGGCTGGTCGTCCTGGGTGGTGGGGCCGGCGACGCCGGTGACGCCCAGGCCCACGTCGGCCGCCAGTGCCCGGGCCGCCCCCTTCGCCATGGCCACTGCCGCCTCCTCGCAGACCACCGGGCCCTCCGGCACGCCGAGCAGGTCGAACTTCACCTGACTGTCGTAGGCCACGACCGACCCACGGAACCACTCGCTGGCCCCCTCGGTCTCGGCCACCCGCGACCCGACCAGGCCGCCGGTGAGCGACTCGGCCACCCCCAGCGTGAGGCCCCGCTCCACCAGGAGGTCGCCCACCACCCGCTCCATCGACTGATCGTCGACGCCGAACACGGCGTCGCCGATGAGGGGTCGCAGCTCCGCCTCCTCGGCATCGAGCATGCGGTGGGCCTCGACCACGTCGGGAGCTTTGGCCGTGATCCGCACCTTGAGCCCCTCGATACCCGATGCCAGGAAGGCGATGGTGGGGTTGGTCTGGGCGTCGACCCGGGCAGCGATGCGCTCGGCCAGTCCCGACTCCGACAGGCCCCAGGTACGCAACACCCGGCTGAGGATGACCCCGGGGAGATCGGCCCGGCGCACGAGGTCGGGGATCACCGCCCGTTCGACCATCTCCTTCATCTCCAGAGGCACGCCGGGCACGGCGTAGACCACCTTGGTCCCTTCGGCTCCGGCCGGACAGATCAGCCCAGGCGCCGTGCCCCGCTCCTGGGGGATGAACGACGCTCCCACGGGCAGGTCGGCCTGTTGGCCGTTGTTGGCCGGCATCTCCCGCTGGCGGGCGGCGAAGATGGTGGCGATGCGCTCGAACATGGCCGCGTCCCGGACCACGGGCACGCCGATGGCCGCAGCGATCGCCTCGCGGGTGACGTCGTCGGGCGTGGGTCCGAGACCTCCGCACACGAGGACGGCATCCGCCCGATCGAGGGCGTGGACGACGGTGGCGGCGATACGTCCGACGTTGTCGCCGACGGCGGTGTGGAAATGGCAGTCGATACCGGCAAGGGCCAGGCGGTCGCCGAGCCAGGTGGAGTTGGTGTCGACGACCTGGCCGAGCAACAGCTCGGTGCCGACGGCCACGAGCTCACACCGCACCGATGGACTGCCTCCGTCCGTCGATCAGGTATTGCGCACCGGTCACGAGGGTGAGCACGACGGCCACCCACAGGAGCACGGCCACGGAGCGGCGGTAGACGGGTGAGTCGATCGGGGCGAGAGCCAAACCCACGGCCAGGTCCTGCACCACGGTCTTGATCTTGGCCCAGTGCCGGGCCGGCACCGAGACGCCCCGGCGCCCCACCCACGAGCGGTAGCCGCTGACCACCACCTCACGCAGGCCGATCAGCACGACGGGAGGCCACCACAGACGACTCTTGGCCACCAGGGCGGCCATGACCCCGACCACGAGGACCTTGTCGGCCAAAGGATCGAGGAACGCCCCGGAGCGGGTCTCCCCCTGGCGCCGGGCCACGACCCCGTCGGCCACGTCGGTGATCGCCACTCCCACCCAGACCGCCACGGCCGCCCAGGTCGGACCGTGGCTCATCACCATGATCAGCAGCACCGGGGTGGCGATCACCCGGATCATGGTGAGGGCGTTGGCGGGCGTGGCGAGCGCCGAAGGACCGAAGCCCTCCGTGGCCACTTAGTGCCCCCTCGTCCAACGCTTGCCGTGCACCAACGTCACCTGAGGGGGCACTATCGCCCCGTCCCGTTCGCCGGCCAGGTGGCCTCCAGGTCGGGCCCGGCGGCACCGTTCACGGTGACCCGGGCAAGCGTGCCCACGGGGACCGAGAGGGGAACAGTGACGATCCCGTCGATCTCCGGCGCCTCACGGTGGCTGCGGCCCACGCCCGGCTCGTCGACGAGAACCTCGATCGTGCGGCCCACGAGGGTGGCGCGACGCGTCGCGGTGATGGCGTCCTGCAGCTCGCCCAGCTCGCGGAGGCGCTCCGCCACAAGGCGGTCGTCGACAGCCCCGTCGAGGTCGGCGGCGTAGGTGCCCTCCTCCGGGGAGAAGGCGAAGAACCCTGCCCAGTCGAGCTCCGCATCGGCGAGGAAGGCGAGCAGCTCGTCGTGGTCGTCCTCGGTCTCACCCGGATAGCCCACGATGAACGACGAGCGGAAGGCGGCATCGGGCTCCCGGTCACGGATGGCACCGATGCGGTCGAGAAAGCGGTGGCCGTCGCCCCACCGGCGCATACGCCTCAGGAGGGGCCGGGAGACGTGCTGGAGGGAGAGGTCGAAGTAGGGCACCCCCGTGGCGCAGATGGCGTCGATGAGCCCGTCGTTCAGCTCCGAGGGGTAGAGGTAGAGGAGGCGGACGCGCGGCACCCTCGCCGAGACGGCGCCGATGAGGTCGAGGATCGCCCGGGGCCGGCCGTCGTCGCGCCCGTAGGAGGCCAGGTCCTGGGCCACCAGGATCACCTCCGCCACACCGAGGCCGTCGACCTCGGACAAGATGGCCTCGTCGGACCGCGAGCGCTGACGCCCACGGAACGACGGAATGGCACAGAACCCGCACGCCCGATCGCAGCCCTCGGCCACCTTCACGTACGCCCACGGTGCCGTGGGACGGGGTCGGGGCAGATTGAGCAGATCGAGCCGGGCCAGGTCGGTGCCCGACGCCAGGCGGGCACCCAACTCGATGGGCACGCCGAAGCCGGCTACCTGGTCGGCCTCGGGCAGGGCCTCGGACAGGGCGTCGCCGTAGCGCTCGGCCAGGCATCCGGTAACCACCAACCGTGCGCCCGGGCGACGACTCTCGGCCAGGGCCAGCACCGCGTCGACGGACTCCTGGCGGGCGGCCTCCACGAACGCACAGGTGTTGACCACCACCACGTCGGCGTCGCCCGGCGACTCGGCGGCTTCCAAGCCGTCGGCCAGGAGTGTCCCCACCAGCTTGTCGGAGTCGACCTGGTTCTTGGGACAGCCGAGCGTCTCTATCCAATACCGGCCGGCCACGGTCACTCACTGTATGCGGCCGGCCGGAACCCGGCGGCGCTACTTGCCGAGCATGCGGTTCATCTTGGTCCCACAGGTGGGGCAGGTTCCCTGGGCGGCGCGCCGTCCGTTGGCCAGTGCGACCTCGGTGCCATCGAAGTGACGCTTCTCGCGACACTTCACGCAGTAACCCTCGTAGTCAGCCATAGCTGCTCCCTTCGCAGTCGAACGTGACCAAGTCTTGCCCGAATTCGGGCCCAGGTCGCGCATCCTCGCGGCGATGGGCTACCTGGAGGGGCGTGCGGCAACCCCTCAGCCGCCCTGGTCACCGACCCATGACGCTCGCCACGGTGTTCTCCTTGTCGGCCTCGATGCGCAGGATCAGCCGGCCTGAGGGCCCGATCGGGTTGGCGTAGTCGGCGCCGGTGTACTTGTGGGCCAACTTGTCGATGTGAGCTCGGGCTTCGTCGCCGCCGGCGGTGCCGACGACCCGGCCCCGCACCTCGGCCCAGTCGAAGTCGTTCTCCTTGTTCACGATCAGAACCGTGACCCGGGGGTCCCGAGCGACGTTGCGGGCCTTCTGCCGCTGGGGCTCGGTGTTGACGACAAGGTGCTCCCCGTCCGTGTCGATCCAGGCGAGCAGCGCCTGGGGCTGGCCGTCAGGCATGAGGGTGACGACGGTGGCCAGGTTCGCGCCCTCGGCCAGGCGCACGACATCGGGGTCGAGAGACATGTGGTGGTTCCTCTCCGTCAGGGAATCGCGGTCCCGAACAGAATGTCACCTTTGATGAACTGGTGCGGTCCTATGGGTCCGTAACGTCCACTCAAGGAGGGCGATTAATATGTACCAGTTCGCAACCGTCGCTTTGCTCGGTCTTGGTGTGCTCGGGGTCACCAATCTCATCGTCGAGATGGTCCCTAACCTGGCCCGTTTTCGCACTTTGGCCACGTTCGTCCTGGCCGTCGCCGGTGTGGTCGCCCTCGACTACTCGGTGCTGGCGGGATTCGGCATCGACGTCCGCCAGGCGTGGATGGGCCCCTGGGCCACAGGCGTGATCGTCGGTTCCCTCGCCTCGGCCTGGCAGGCCGCCCTGGCCTGGCTCCAGGCTCCGGAGCAGGCCTTCACCGAAACAGGAAAGGCCAATAGGCCCCGAATCGCCGCCTGAGCAAAGGCGTATCGAGCGCCCGTTCCCGGAGCGTTGGCCGACAATGGCGTCGTCCACCGTTCCGGGAACATCGCCGCGTTCAACCTGCCGGGAGTAAATCGAACTCCCGCCGGCGCGGTCCTCCGGCGCCCTCAGGCGGTGGCGGTGGCCTGGCGCTCGTCGAGCTCCTCGACGGTCATGAGCACGGCCCGGGCCTTGGACCCTTCCGACGGTGCCACCACGCCCCGCCGTTCGAGGAGGTCCATGAGCCGGCCGGCCCGGGCGAAACCCACCCGGAGCTTGCGCTGCAGCATCGACGTGGACCCGAGCTGTGACCGCACGACCAACTCCAGGGCCGATTCGAGCAGGTCGTCGTCCTCTTCGTTGGCGGCGCCACCGCCCCCGCCGGGCGGCCCAGTGTCGTCGCCCTCCACCCCTTCCACGTAGGAGGGTTGGGCCTGGCGGCGCCAGTGCGCCACCACCTTGCGCACTTCGTCCTCGCCCACCCAGGCGCCCTGGACCCGCCGGGGGACGTTGGACGCGGCGACGGCCAGCAGCATGTCGCCCTGACCGACCAGGCGCTCAGCGCCCATCTGGTCGAGGATCACCCGGCTGTCGGCCTGCGACGACACCGCAAAGGCCATCCGGGAGGGCACATTGGCCTTGATCACTCCGGTGATGACGTCGACCGATGGTCGCTGGGTGGCGATGACCAGGTGAATGCCCACGGCCCGGGCCATCTGGGCGATGCGACAGATCGACTCCTCGACGTCACGGGCGGCCACCATCATGAGGTCGTTCAACTCGTCGACCACCACGATGACGAAGGGCAGGCGCTTGTAGCTCGGCGCTCCGTCGCCACCGTCGGTGCCGGCCTCTGCCTCGGGTTCCACCCGCAGCTCGCCCCGGTCCCACGCGGCGTTGTAGCCGCCGATGTCGCGTGCGCCGACCTCGGCCAGCAGGTCGTAGCGCCGTTCCATCTCCCGCACGGCCCACGACAAGGCGTTGGCCGCCCGCTTGGGGTTGACCACCACCTGGGTGAGCAGATGGGGCAGGCCGTTGTACTGGCCCAGCTCGACCCGCTTGGGGTCGATCAGGATCATGCGCACCTGCTCGGGAGTGGCCCGCATCAGGATCGACGAGATCAGGGAGTTGATGCACGACGACTTGCCCGCGCCCGTGGCCCCGGCGATGAGCACGTGGGGCATCTCGGCCAGGTTGACCATCACCGGGCGCCCGGCGATGTCGCGCCCGATGGCCACCTCGAGGGGGTGGGTGGCCTTGTGAGCCTCCGGCGACGCGAGGATGTCGCCGAGGAGCACCAGCTGGCGAACCTTGTTGGGTACCTCCACGCCGATGGCCGAGCGCCCGGGGATCGGGGCCAGGATGCGCACGTCGGGCGACGCCATGGCGTAGGCGATGTCGCGGTGCAGGTTCGTAACCCGGGCCACCTTGACGCCAGGCCCGAGGGCCAGCTCGAAGCGGGTGACGGTAGGCCCGACGGTCATGCCCACCAGCCGGGTGTCGACCCCGTGGGCCGCCAGGGCGCT
>JBBRXY010000104.1:0-9661 GCA_038238185.1 Acidimicrobiales bacterium | reverse complement strand
GGGCGGCGGGGGCGGCGGGGGCGGCGGGGGCGGCGGGGGCGGCGAGGGCGGCGAGGGCGGGGGCGGCGAGGGCGGCGAGGGCGGGGGGCTCGGGGCGTCGACCCCCGGCGGAGCGGCAGTGGCTTCGGTGTCGCGACGGGCCCTCTCCACTGCGGCAGCCCGGCGACGGGCTCGCCAGCCCCGGGGGGACCTCTCGGCGACAGGGGGCGGCGGGGCAGTGGCGGTCACCGACGGCTCGTCTCCGGCGGGCTCGTCGGCGACCGGCACGACTTCCGGGGAAGGCACGTCGATCCTGGACGCCGAGGCAGGGCCGTCGGCGTCGACATCATCGACCGGCCTCGCCCTCGAGTCCTTGTTGGTGTTGCGAGGACGCTCAGGCCATAGGTCGGCGATCCAGTCGGCGTCGGAGCGGGTGGTGTCACCAGCGGGTTCCGATCCGACCGAAGCCGGCACTTCAGCCCGCGCTTCGGCCGGCGCGTCAGATGCAGGCTCGACCTTCGCGCCGCGACTCTTGGCCGCCGCCTGCTTTTTGGCCACCACGGGCTTTGACGTCCGGGGTTTGGGCGCGGACCGGGGGCGACGGGGCGAAGAAGCGGTCCGGGAGGTGGGAGACGACGAGGTCGCGTCCGCGTCGTCGAGAGGCGGTTCGGGCACCGACGGCGGCGGCGCCACGGCTTCGACGACGCCAGGGACGGCAGACTCGACGGGCTCGTCGACGGCGTGAGGCTGGGGCTGCGCCGGTTCTGGCGCGGCCGGGACCGGTTCTGGCTCGGCCGGTTCTGCGGCCGGGCCAGGCGCCGCTGCCTTGCGGGGGCGCCGGCTCGGCTTGGAACTGCGCGCCGCCGACTTCGACGACCGGCGTTTCGGGGCAGGAGTCGCGCCCGCCGGCGACTGCGCACCATCGGGTTCGCCGACCGCCGGTGCGGCCTCCGGCGGCGAGTCGGGCGACTCGGGCGGGATCGGGGAGGGAGCCGGTCCGGCGAGCAGTTCGGCCCACATCGGGTCGATGGCCAGGTCGTCGTCGGACTCGACGGGGCCCCACAGGTCGGGGGCCTGGACGTCCACCGGACCGTCGCCACCGGATGACCGTGGTGCTCCGGTAACCACGACGTCTTCGGGCTCAACCGGGTCCCACAGATCTGGGGCCTGGACGTCGACCGACCTGGGTGCTCCGTCGTCGGGGACGGGCAGGGACCTGTCGTCGGTCAGCCAGAAGTCGGTGTCGTCGGGGTCTTGCTCATGCGTCCAGTCGACGTCATCTCCGGCGGGGAGCAGGTCGGGGACGGCGACATCCC
This sequence comes from Acidimicrobiales bacterium, assembly GCA_038238185.1. Classification (GTDB taxonomy): domain Bacteria; phylum Actinomycetota; class Acidimicrobiia; order Acidimicrobiales; family AC-14; genus DATAQC01. The sequence goes on along the minus strand of JBBRXY010000104.1, from coordinate 8,366 downwards.
TCCCATCCCGGTCGATGTCGCCGACCGGTGCCGGTGCCTTCCGCGCCCGGCGTGGCGGGACCGTCGGTACGGCGCGGGGCCGTACCGGCGGAAGGTCGGACAGGCGCGGCTGTCTGGGTGAGTACCACTGGGGGTCGGCCTGGCTGGCCGTGGCAACGACCACGATCCCGGGGATCGACGGGGCCGGTTCGGCCACGTCGGGTGATACCCGGCGCCGCAACCACAGCGTCTGGGCGAGGGCGCCCAGAAAGAGGACGGCCGTGACCGTCGCGAGGATGCGGATGCGGCGCTCCCGGGCCGGCGAGCCCGCTCCTCCGGCGGAGCCGGTCGGGGCATCGCCAACTCTGGCCAGGAAGGCGTCGGTGCCGCCGGTGACCGGCCTCAGGGGCGCCACGAGCGGGAAGTCGGCGGAGCGGGTGAAGCCGGTGAAGTACAGGGTGCCCGATCGGTCGGCGGCGATCGCCGTGGCGTTGTCGTCGTCTCGTCCGCCGAGGTAAGTGGACTGGACGAGAGCGCCGCCCGAAGTCGTGAGGGTGGCCACGAAGGCGTCAACGAACCCCGCCTTGGCCGGTTTGACCGCCTTGGCGACAGGGAAATCGTCGGAGGACGAGGTGCCCGTGATGGATGGCTGGGCGTCGGCCGTGACGGTGATCCCGGCTCCCGCGTCCGATGCCGAGCCGCCCAGGTACGTGGAGTACACCAGGGCGCTGCCGCCGGGGTCGATCTTGGACACGAAGGCGTCGAAACCCCCGCCCCCCTTGACCTGGAGCGCCTTGACCACCGGGAAGTTCGGAGAGTTCGTACTGCCGGTCACGTAGGCCGCGCCGACGAGGTCGACGGCGATGCCCGCGGCCAAGTCCTGGTCGGAGCCACCCAGATAGGTGGAGTACACGAGCGGCGCCCCGGCGGCCGCCAGCTTGACCACGAAACTCTCGGCCTTGGACGATCCCGCGCCGAGCGGCGAACCGGGGGTGGCCTGGAGGGGGCGCATCAGGGGGAAGTCGGCCGACCGGGTGTCGCCGGTCACGAAGGCCTCGCCACCGGGATCGACAGCCACCCCCGTGGCGTGCTCGTCACTGCTGCCACCGAGGTAGGTGGAGTAGGCCCACGCCGAACCGGCGGCGTCGACACTGGTGACGAAGGCGGCGGTGTCGTCGGGGTGGTTCGGGGTGGCCTGGAGAGGCAGCCCGGCCGTGGGGAAGTCGTTGGAGTTGGTTGTCCCGACCACGTAGGCGCGTCCCGAGGCGTCGACGGCCACCCCCCGGGCGTTCTCGGCGCCCCCACCACCCAGGTAGGTGGAGTAGGTCAACACCGCCCCCTGGGGCCCAAGCTTGGTGACGAAGGCATCGGTGACGCCACCGCCGAAGGCCTTCTGCACGGGACGGGCCAACGGGAAGTCGGTGGACTCGGTGGAACCCGTCACGAAGGCGCTGCCGTCGAAGGCAACCGCGATTCCGTAGCCGGTGTCGCGGCCACGGCCCCCGAGGAACGTGCTGTAGGCGAACCCGGAGCCGTCGGCCTTGATCTTGGACACGAAGGCGTCGGTACGCACGTCGTTGACCTGCATCAGGGTGTTCTGGACCGCCCCGGCGACGGGAAAGTCGATCGATTCGGTCGACCCGGTCACATAGATGTTGCCCCCGGCGTCGACGGCGACGCCGTAGCCGGCATCGTTGCCGCCGCCACCGAGGAACGTCGATCCGATGAGCACGGGGTCGATCACGAGGGGCCGGCCGACATCGTGGGCACCCACCTCGAAGCCGACCACCCCACCGGGACGGAGGACGAACCCGCCGTGCACCTCCCGGCGCCGCGAACCCTCGTCCTGGTACAGCGTGGGCGCAGCGAGGCGGGCCTCGCCGTCGGGAAGCTGCACGACCAGATCGCCCCTGTCGCTGACGCCGAGTGTGCGGGCGTCGGGAAACCGGATGCCGATCTGGTCGATATCGGCTCGGGGCCCGACCACGAAGTCCTGCTCGAGGTGCGAGCCGTTGCCGTGCCAGACCACGTCGACGCCGTCCCACACCCCGGCGTAGGCGACTTGGCCGTAGGTGGTCAGATCCGATTGCCACGCCGACGGGTCGTTGCCCAGAAAGACGTTTGTCCGCTCGTCCAAGGGCTGGCGCGCGGTGGCCGAGGCTGCGGGGTTGGCGCCGTCGAGATGCAGTCGAAACGGAGCCTGACGTCCCCACACGGTGGCGCCATCGGACGACACGGCCACCCCGAAGGTGGGTGTGCGGGCCACGAAACGCGAGCTTCGGTCAGCCTGGAACGCCAGGGGGCGCCCGGCCACGGCCCGGGCCGCCAGCGCACGGGGGTCGGGCCCGGTCCCGAGCCCGGGACCGGGTCGACCGGCAACCGAGCCGGTGGCACCGACCAGGAGCGCGAGGAGGATCCCGACGAGGACGGCCGGGCGCGTCAGCATTCGCATCCGCGGCCATTTTGCCCCGGGTCCGGTCCGGAGGTCGGGACCAGACCTCAGGCGGGCGCCGCCGGCTCGGCCTCGGCCGGCACACATGCACGGATCGCCATCCGCCGATGATACGGCGCCCCGGGCCCTGAGGGCATGACGATCACGACGAGACGTAGCGCCGAGCGCCCCAGAACTCCCGGGCGAACTCCGGCGTGTCGACCGGAACGGTCTCCACCGCCCTCCCCGTGGCCGGGGACTGGATCATCGTGCCGTTCCCCACGTACATGGCCACGTGATGGATCGAGTCCTGTCCCGGTCCGGACGCGTAGAAGAGAAGGTCACCGGGCTGGAGGGCGGCGGCGTCGACAGGGGAGCCCGAGCCCGCCTGGTCGGCGGCATCGCGGGGAATGACGATCCCGTGGGCCCGGTAGACGGCCCAGGTCAACCCCGAGCAGTCGAAGCCCGCCGGCGAGATCCCGGCCCACAAGTAAGAGACGCCCGTGAACGCCTGGGCGCTGCGAACCAACTCGGCCCCCGTCGGGGAGCCGGTGGCGGCGGTGTCCGAGCCCGGGGCCGCCGGTCGTTGGCTGAGCTGCACCGTGGGCAGCCAGCCCGGATAGCCGCGAGGATCGAGCGACGAGGGCTGGTCGGCAACCACCACCTTGGCCCATCCTCCGCTCGTGCCCACCACCGTCACCCGATCGCCGTAGAGCGCCTGGGTGGCCAGCTTGCCCACCAGCCACAGCTTGTCGCCCACGGTCATGTCGGAGACCCATCGGGTTACGTCGGCGGGGTTGGTGAGCGACGGGCCGTCGATCGGCCTGGCCTGACCGGGTTCGAGCCAGAGGGTGGCCACGGCGACGTCGATCACCGCAGCCCCGAGCTGGGGCGGCGGTGCAGCCGACTCCGGCGGAGCCGAGACCGGTTGGGGCTGTTGCTGGGACGGTGCCGGCGGAGGAGGCTGAGGCCGGAGCTGCGCCTCGGCCGGCGCATCGGTCGGCGCCTCGGACCGAGCCTGGGCCTCCGGCCGGGTAGCCGACGTCCGCACCCGGACCCCATTCCCACGGCGAGCAAGGGTGACGGCGACGGCCGCACCCGACAGGAGTAGCAACGAGATCAGTACGGCCAGGCCCGACACCAGCCGCGGGCGCCGTTGCACCATGGCCCGATGGTACCGGGGGGAGGCGGCCTCCCGGCTGCGGGGTGCGCGGCCCCCGGCGCCGACCGGCGCATACCATGAGCGCGTGTCCGGTGGACGACCCCAATGGGCGCGGCTGGCCCTTGCCGCCCTCGCCCTTTCCGCCTGCTCGACGTCGTCGTCGTCACACGTACGGGCCGTTGCGGGATCCACGGCCCCGACGACCACGGCCACGACGCCGAGCAGCACGACGCCGCCGAACAGCACGACGCCAGCAACCTTTAAGCCGGGGAGCTCCACACCCGCAGGTACCGCGTCGCCAAGCCCCGCGCCGGCAGGCCTCACGCCGTCCTCCAGCAACACCCAACAGGTGTCGGTGGCATCTCTCGGCGCGTCATGGCGCGAGGGATGCCCGTTGGCGCCCGACCAGCTTCGGCTCCTGCAACTCCCCTATTGGGGTTTCGATGATCAGCAGCACCAGGGCACGCTCGTCGTGAACGCCGAGGTCGCCGAAGCGGCGGCGTCGGTGTTCGAGCAGCTGCACAACCAACATTTCCCGATCCGGCGCATGGAACCGATCGACGTGTTCGGCGGCGACGACAACGCATCCATGGCCGCCGACAACACGTCGGGCTTCAACTGCCGGGCGGCGGTGGCGCCAGGACCTCCCCATTGGTCGGCTCACGCCTACGGCCAGGCCATCGACGTCAACCCGGTGGAGAACCCCTACGTCCAGGGCGCCGACGTGCTCCCGCCCACCGGGGCCGACTACCTCGACCGCTCGAACATCAGGCCGGGGATGGCCGTTCCCGGAAGCCCGCTCAACGACGCCTTCGCGGCCGTCGGTTGGTCATGGGGCGGTACCTGGTCGTCGCCCGACTACCAGCATTTCTCGTCCACCGGCGGCTGAGCGAACCCAGCCCACCCCCCCCGTTCTTGTCGCGCTCCTTACCCTCTCGCGCGGTTGAGTGCGACACAACTTCCCGGGGGGGCTTTACAGCTTCGGCAACTCGGACTCGGGTCCCATGACGATGCGTGTCGACCCGGGGTCGATCCAGCGCAGCGTCGTAAGCAACTCGTCCTCGGCGAGGCTCACGCATCCGGCCGTGGAACCGCCCGTCGACTCGTGCAGGAAGATGCCCGATCCGATCCCGCCCCGGGGAGGGACGTTGAAGTCGATGAGGGCCACGTAGCGGTAGGCCACCGGGTAGTCGACCAGGTGCTCGAAGTGGCCCCACGGCGCCATTGCCGGGTCGACCGGACCCTGCTGGTGGGTGTTGTAGTCCGGACTGGCCGGGTCCTCCACCCAGTAGTCGGTGTCGCCGATGCCGAACCATCCGCCGGCGTAGCCGGGGTTCGCCTCCAAGCCGAATCCCATACCGAACCCGAACGAACCCACCGGTGACCGTCGGGTCGCCTCGCCCGGCTCGTACGCCCATCCCTCGCCACCGACACCGGCGTCCCAGGGTCCGCCGGCCTGAGCCCACGACCCGTTTCCCCGCCGCTCCCAGAGAGCCAGGCTGGCGGTCGACGACGACCACGACGAGGACACGACAGTGATCACCTTCGACGCTCCTCCCGTGTCGCCCACCTCGTCGATCACCCGGGGCGGCCCCGCGGCCGGCGCCTGCGGTGTGGCATCGGCGGATGCCGACGCCGACGGCGCGCCCGCGGTGGCTGTCGCTGCGGGTGTCGATCTCGAGACCGATGTCACCGGAGCCGACGTGGGCTGGGTCGACGACGGATCGGGTGTCGCCAACGTCGTGGACGAGGTCGACACAGCGACCGGCGAGATGGCCGTCGACCGAACCGCCGATCGGTCGTTGCCGCACGCCCCGATCACCGCCGTCGCCAGCACGGCGATCACGCCGACCCGGATCCCCGCAGCTCTGCCCACCAGCCACGATACCGCCACCCCCCTCGAACCGGTCAGAAGGCCGGACCTTCAGCCACGCCGGCGGCGGTAGGGCACGGGCGACTGCTCGACGGGGACGAGGTCGCGCCGGTACTGGCGATGGGTGGCATCGATGGCCTCTCTGGCGTCGGCCACCACCTCGTTGAGCTGCTTGCGCAACCGGGCCACCTCCGCCTCCAGCTCCATCACCGCCTTGACCCCGGCCAGGTTGAGACCGGCCTCGGTGAGCTCGTGGATGCGCCGGAGGCGGGCGATGTCGCGTTCGCTGTACCGGCGGCTGCCCCCTCCCGTGCGGGCGGGGTCGAGCAGGCCCCGTCGCTCGTAGATGCGCAGCGTCTGCGCATGGACGCCGGCCAGCTCGGCGGCCACGGAGATCACGTAGACGCCACGGTCGAAGTTGCCCACCGTCAGACCCCCAGGTGGGAACGGGGCGACTCGGTCGAGGTCGCGGCCAAGGCCTCGACGGCCTCCCGTTGGGCGGCGGAGAGCTTGGAAGGCACCTCCACCTCGACGGTGACGAGCAGGTCGCCCGGGCTCGACGACGAGGCGGTGGACCCCGAGGGGACACCCCGGTTGCGCACGCGGAACGTCTTTCCCGAGCGGGTGCCGGGCGGGATCTTCACGGTGACGGGGTCGTCGAGGGTGGGCACCTTGATCTCGGCGCCGAGGGTGGCCTCGGCGAAGGTGACGGGCACGTTCAGGGTGAGATCGCGGCCGCGGCGGCCGAACAGCTGGTGGGGCGACACCTTGACGATGACGTAGAGATCGCCGGGCGGCCCGCCCTGGGCGCCGGGACCGCCCTTGCCCTTCAACCGGATGCGCTGGTCGTTGGCCACGCCGGCAGGAATGCGGACCTTGACCTGGCGGGGCCGCATCTCGGTGCCCGCGCCACGACAGGTGGGGCAGGGAGTCTCGACGACCATGCCCCGGCCCCCGCACTGGGGGCAGGGCCGGCTGAACGAGAAGTACCCCTGGTTGTCGTCGAGCACGCCGCGTCCGGCGCACCGAGGGCAGACCGAGGCGCTGGTACCAGGAGCGGCCCCACTGCCGTGACAGGTGGAACAGGTGCCCTCGGAGGTGATGTTCAGCCCGGTGGTGACCCCGTGGGCGGCGTCGAGGAACGACAGGTGCAGCTCGGCCTCCATGTTGTCGCCGCGGCGAGGCCCAGCGGCGTTGGAGCTCGCCTGTCCCCCGCCCCGCATGCGGCCGAACAGGTCGCCGAACACGCTGCCGAGATCGTCGGTGGAGAAGCCGAATCCTCCGGATCCACCACTGCGCCCTCCGGCACCGCCCGGGCGCCCGGTCGTACCGGCGCCGGCGAACGGGTTGGCCATCGGGCCGAGGCGGCGGATCTCGTCGTACTCCTTGCGCTTGTCGTCGTCGCCGACCACGTCGTAGGCGGCCGAGATCTCCTTGAAGCGCTCCTCGCTGCCGGGATGGGCATCGGGATGGTGGGCCTTGGCCAGCTTGCGGTAGGCGCGGCGCAACTCGTCCTCGGACGCCTTCTCAGAGACGCCTAGAACCTTGTAATAGTCCTTCTCGTACCACTCACGTTGGGCCTGGGCCACCGCAACTCACCCGCGTACCTTCACCATGGCCGGGCGGAGTACCCGACCCTTCCAGCGGTACCCACTGCGGAAGACCTCCGACACGAGGGGCCCGTCGTCGGCGTCCTCGTGGGCGACGGCGTCGGCCTCGTTGGGATCGAACGCTTCACCCTTGGGGTGGATGCGTTGCAGGCCCTCCTTCTCGAGCACTCCCAGCAAGGTGGCATGGACCTGCTCGAAGCCCTCGCCGTGGGCCAGGGCCAGATCGAAGGTGTCGAGGGCGTCGAGGAGCTTCTCGACGAGGGACTCGGCCGCCCGCTCCACGTGGTCACTCTGCTGCTTGAGCATGCGCTTGCGGTAGTTGTCGAAATCGGCGGTGATCCGCTGCAACTGCTGGAGATAGTCGTCGCGCTCGGCGCCCAGGCGGTCGAGGTCGTCGAAGACGGCGTGCTCGGCCTGGTCGACGTCGTCGTCGATCTCGGCGGCCTCCTCGAGGCGCGCTTCGGCCAGGGCCTCGTCGGCGATGCGCTCGGCCTCGGCGATGAGCTCGGGGTCGGCATCCTCGCCGCCCTCGACGGACTCGTCACCGTCGAGAGACTCGCGGACGACGACATCGTCGGCACCCACTGCCTCGCGAAGCTCGTCCCACGTGGACGACGCCGCCGAGGCGCCCTCCGGTGCGTCGACGACGGCATCGGCCGATGCCAAGGGCTCCTCAGTGTCAGAACCGGTCGCCCGCTCCCGGGCGCGCCGGCCCAGAACTCCACCCAGAGGAACCTCTGGCACCTCCTCCGACATCAGGCTTCGTCGACGATCTCGGCGTCGACCACGTCGTCGTCACCGGGAACACCGGCACCTTCCCCGGCGCCGTCGTCGGACGACGAGGCGGACGCGTCCTGGTACATGCGCTGGGCGATGGTGGACGTGATCTGCATCAGGGCTTCGCTGGCCGACCGGATGCGGTCGCCATCGTCGGTGCCCAGTGCCTCCTTGACGTCGGCCAGGGCGCCATCGAGCTTGGACTTCTCGTCGGGGTTGATCTTGTCCGACTGCTCACGCAGCAGCTTCTCGGTCTGGTAGACGACGGTGTCGGCCTGGTTGCGGGCCTCGGCCTCGGCCAGGCGCTGCCTGTCGTCGTCGGCGTGGGCCTCGGCGTCGCGCATCATCTTCTGGATCTCGTCGCGGCCCAGGGCCGACTGGCCGCTGATGGTCATCGACTGTTCCTTGCTGGTGGCCCGGTCCTTGGCCGACACGTGCACGATGCCGTTGGCGTCTATGTCGAAGGTGACCTCGATCTGGGGCACGCCGCGCTGGGTGGGGGGGAGGTCGACGAGCTGGAACTTGCCCAGGGTC
>JBBRXY010000103.1:0-9804 GCA_038238185.1 Acidimicrobiales bacterium | reverse complement strand
GTGGAGTTCCAGCCGTCGCCCAGGTCGGCCACGTAGTCCAGCCACAGCTCCGGCCCCTCCGAACGGTCGAAGACCTCCGCCGGCGCCAGCGCTTGAAGCTCTCGGTTGTCGGCATAGGAGCTGAAGATGCCGGCGACGAGCACCCGGGCCGCGGTGTCCACCAGCTGGTGGGGATCGAGCCAGCGGACCATGGGTCGGCGCACGAATCCCTGCTCGGCCGGGTCGTCCGATGCCGGGCGCCGGGGACACGGAGGGCGGTCGCCGGCCGGTTCCGCGCCCGTCTCGGCCATGGCCGACAGTCTGGCCCATGGCGGGTCGGGCCGTGGCCGACCCTTGTCAGCCCCGGTGGCCGGGTCTACCCTTCGTCCGACCGGACTCGACGCACTCGTACAGGCGGAAAATCTCATGGCATGTCCGTCGGTGGCATCCCCCTCACGTCCCTGCGCCCCGCGTCGCGGGCCCCGCTGAGTCCGGAGCCGGCCCCATGGCGGACCATCCCAACGTCGCCGTCGTGAAGCGGGCGTGCGTCGCCGCCCGGAAGGGCGACCGGGCGATGGCCGCCGAGCTGTTCGCCAAGGACGCCGAGCTGTACGTCCCCGGCAAGAACCTGCTCGCCGGCCTGTACGAGGGGCGCGAGGCCGTGTTCGACTTCTACCGCAAGGCCACCGAGCTGAGCGATGGCACCCTGAAGGCCTTCCTGCACGACGTGGTGGCCAACGACCGCCACGCCTTCGCCATCGAGAACTTCATGGCGTCCCGGGGGGGCCGGAGCCTCGACACCCGCGACGTGACCGTCTACCACGTGGTCGACGGCCGGATCGCCGGGGGTACCCGGCTGTTCACCGACATCGACGTGCACGACGAGTTCTGGTCGTGACAGCGAGAGGAGTGCGGCAATGACCGTACGGCTGGGCGACGTGGCCCCGAACTTCACCGCGGAGACCACCCAGGGCGACATCGACCTGTACGAGTACATGGGCGCCGGCTGGTGCGTGCTGTTCTCCCATCCGCGGGACTTCACCCCCGTGTGCACCACTGAGCTGGGCGCCATGGCCCGGCTGGCCCCCGAGTTCGCCGCCCGGAACACCCGGGTCATCGGCCTGAGCGTCGACTCGGCCGACTCCCACGAGGTGTGGCTGGAGGATATCGAGGGCACCCAGGGCGCCCGGGTCGGGTTCCCGATCGTCGCCGACCCCGACCGGACGGTGGCCATGAGATACGGGATGATCCACCCGAACGAGGAGACCACGGCCACGGTGCGGTCCGTGTTCGTGATCGGGCCCGACAAGTTGGTCAAGCTCATGCTGACCTATCCCCAGTCGACCGGGCGCAACTTCGCCGAGATCCTCCGGGTCCTGGACTCGCTTCAGCTCACCCAGGCCCACAAGGTGGCCACACCGGCCGACTGGACCGACGGCGACGACGTGATCATTCTCCCCGGCCTCTCCGACGCCGAGGCCCGGGAGCGCTTCCCCGATGGGTGGGACGCCCCCCGGCCCTATATCCGTATGGTGCCCCAGCCCGGCCGTCCGGGCTCGCGCTAGCGCTCAGCCGTCGTCGCCCGCCTCGAGCTGGTCGAGGAAGGCGTCGGCCTCCTCCGGGCTCTTGCCCTCGGCCACCAGTCGCTCGTGCAGGAACGTCCGCAGCTCGGCCTCGCTGGGCTCGCGGTCGCCGAAGCGCTCCTCGACCGCGGCCATGACCTGGGTCAGCTCCCGGTCGAAGGCGTCCGGGTCGATCTCGTCGGGGGCGTGGTCGTGGCCCGCGTGATCGTGGTCGTGGTCCTGGTGGTCGCCGTCGTCAGGGGCGGCATCCACCGTGGCCTCGCCCAGGAGGCGGCCGTCGGAGGTGGTGACCAGGCGCCGCCCCCCGCCGCCCTCGGCGAGGGAGGCCACCGTCACGCTCGGCCGCACCGTGGTGGGGACCGGGTCCATGGCGTCGAGCAGGCGCTCGTCGTCGCCGTGGCCGTCGAGCGTGCCGGCCTCGAACTCGCCCACGACCAGCCCCCCGCCGGCCAGCACCACGACCGACTCCGCCCCCGATTCCCCGAGCAGGGCGCGGGCCTCACCCACGGTGGCGCCGACCTCGCAGGTGGTGACCTCCGACAGATCGTCGCCGAGGAAGGGCCCGTCGGCCCCTTCGACGGGGAGGCCGTACGCCATCCAGTCGGCCTTGCCGTCGACGTAGTCGTAGACCTCGGCGAAGCCGTACAGGTCGAGCAGACACGCTGCCCGGGGACTGAGGTCTCAGAGGGTGTCGAAGCAGTAGACGACTACCGGCCGGGTGCGGTCGAGCTCGCCCGCCCGGGCCAGGGTCAGCTCCCAGGCCGGGATGTGGACGGCGCCCGCCAGGTGGGCCAGCTGGTACTGCCGCCGCTCGAGCACCTCCACCAGCTGCGCCCCCTCGTCGGCCAGCCGCCGGACCTGGTCTCTGCTCGCGTTGGTGAACATGCCCAGAGATGTACCCCGAACACCGCTGGCGGAAATTTGGGTCGAAACGGGTTTGCGACGCGCGCCAGCGCGGTAGAGCCAGTGTGCGCCGCAGCGCGGTGTGAAACAACCCCTCCCGGGCAGGGGCCTCCGCCAGTCGAGGCCCCTGCCCGCCCCCTTTTTTTGGAGGACGGCGGCTGACGCCTCAAAGGGCGGGCGGCCTACACGTCGACCAAGACGAGGCGGCCGTGACCGTCGTAGGCCACCCCCGCCGTGCCGGCCATGATCGTGGCGACGGTCGAGCCCACCAGGCTGGCCCGCCAGCCCCGCTCGAGACGGTTGTCCGGCACCCGGCGCAGGTAGGTCTCGATGTCGGTCCGGGTGGCGAGGAGGGCGCCGTCGATCGACAGGTCCCGCGCCTGCTGGGCGATCCAGGCCGAGAGCAGCGCCGCCAGCGGATGGAGGTGCGGCGGCAGGTCGGAGTCGGGCGGAAGGCGCATCGCCTCGGGAGGAAGGGCCAGGCCGCGGGCGACCGCGGCCATCAACCCGTCGAGGATGTCGGCCGAGAACCGGCGGACGTCGAAGAGGCGCGAGGTCGGCATGTCGCGGGCGGAGGCGGGCGGCCGCTCGGCGAGGAGCATGAGGGCCTCGTCGGCGAGGATGCGCCGGGCCGGCTTGTCGGTGGACATGGCGGTCGTCTCCCGCCACGCGGCCAGCTCCTGGGCCACGCCCCGCGACCTGCCCCGCAGCTGCCGGTAGCCCTTGACCCGCCACCACGCCGCACTCACGTCGGGCTGGCGGACCCGCCTGTGCACCTCGGACTCCTCGTACGCCCACTCCAGGCGTCCGTCGGCCACCAGGCGCTCCTCGATCACCCTGCGCAGCTCGAGCAGGTGCAGGACGTCGCTCGCCGCGTAGGTGATCTGCTCCGGCGTGAGCGGCCGCTTGAACCAGTCGCTCATGCGGGCGCCCTTCTCGAGCCGGACACCGAGGAGCTCGCCCACCAGCTTGGCCAGCGACGGGGAGCCGAAGCCGAGGAACCCGGCGGCGATCTGGGTGTCGAGCATGCGGGCCGGGATGGCCCCGGTGGCCCGGAGCAGCACCTGGAGGTCCTGCTCGCCGGCGTGGGCGACCATGAGCCCCGGCCCTTCGAGCACGGCCCGCAGCGGGCTGACGTCGACCAGGGTGGCGTCGACGACCGCCGTGCGGGTGGGTGTGGCCACCTGGAGCACGGCCAGGCGCGGGTAGTACGAGCTCTCGCCGTGGAACTCGGCGTCGATCGCGTAGGCCTCGGCGTCCATGAGCTCTGCGACGAGCGACGCGAAACGACCGTTGTCGGCGACGAGCATCGCCCTTGTCTACATGGATCAGCCGTCCCACCGGAGCCTTCGGGGTCAGGGATGGGAGAACGAGGGGCTGCCGTCGACGGCGAAGCCCTCCTCGTCGACGAAGCACCACCACCACTCCTCGCCCGGTTCGTAACTCTGGATCAGCGGGTGGGCCGACGCGTCGAAGTGGGCGGTGGCGTGACGGTTCTTGGAGCTGTCGCAGCAGCCCACGTGGCCGCACGACATGCACAGCCGCAGGTGCACCCAGGCGTCGCCCAGGGGGATGCAGTCCTCACAGCCGTCGCCCGACGGCGTCACGTCGTGGGCCTGGTCGAAATGGGTGCAGCCGTCGCTCATGGGTCTCCTATCGGGATCGGGCACCTTCTCCTGGGGTCGATGACCTGTCGCGTGTCGTTGCGTCCGAGCCGGATGTGGAGCTGTCGGCCGGCCTTCTCCAGGGGTGCGGTTCATGTGGCTCTCAATGGCGCGTGCGCGTCTCGGTCCTAAAGGTCCCACCCCTCAGCCTTGGCCGCCACGCAAGTCGAGAGGGCTTCCATCTCGGTAATCAACTGGCGAAGCCGCTTGGCATTTTCGAACCAGGGCTCGTAGCGCTCGGCCTGGTCGGCGCTGAGGTTGCGGGTGACGGTCTTGCCGGCGACCTTGCGGGTCCAGGACAGGTAGGGGCCGTGGAGCCGATCGGGGTCGCTGTGGCAGTGGCACCCGGGGTTGCCGCAGCGAGAGCGGCGAGCGACCAGGCTGCCGGGCAGGCAGAAGCCGAGCTTGGCGATCTCGGCCATGATCTGGCGCTGGCGACGTCGTTCTTGCTGGCTGGGCATGTCGTGGTTGCTATCGCGCTCGGGGATCCACCACGGAGATTGCCGGAAGTCGCATACTTCAAGCCATGGCTGCCGCGCCCGACCTCGACCGCCCGTGGATGCTCTGTGACCCTCGTCGGGACCGGACCATGCATCCCTACACCGACGCGGACACCTCCAGGGCCCTCGACCGGGCCATCCGGGCCTTGGTCATGTTGCGGGCCCCGATGTGGGTGGGCGATCCCGGCCCGACTGTCTCAGTGCTGGTCAGCCTGGTGGCCGAGGCCGACAGCCGTCTCGCCGACGCGGTGGCGGATGCCGCCGAGGCGGGCTACAGCTGGGACCAGATCGCCAGCCGTCTCGCCTCCAGCGCTGCGTCTGCCCGTCGCCGCTACGCCGGCTACCTCCGATGGAGAGGAGCCCTCGCCCTCGGGACCGGCGGCGAGCGCCAGCCGCCGGGTGATCGCCGATGAGGGCGTTCCCGGTGACCTTGCCGTCCGGCCAGCGGTACTGGACGGTGCTCGACGAGGACATGCAGGTCGTGGCCGTGGCCGACGGGTTCCTGCGCCATCAGCGCTTCGCCCGCGACGGCGCCGAGTCCACGACCAAGGCCTACGCCCACGCCGTCGCGTTGTTCCTGCGCTGGTGCGGGCAGACGGGTCGGTCCTGGCAGGCCGGAGCGGGCCAGCTGGACCTGTTCATCACCTGGCTGGCCCACGCCGGGCCGCAGGCCTCGGGCCCGGGGGCGGGTGGTCACGGCCCGGCGGTGGTGATAGCCGGCCCGGGCGCCGAGGCGGCTCGTTGCCCGTCGCGGATCAATGCGGTGCTGAGCGCGGTGCGGGCCATGGTGGTCCACGCGGTGTCCGCCGGCCAGGCCCCGGGCCGTCTGGTGGCGCTGCTCTATGAGGTCGCGGATGACCGTGACCTGCCCGAGGCCGCCCGGGGCGAGGAGGGGCGCATGGCCTGGCGGCTCCGGGCCCGCCACCGGGTGCACGAGCCCGACACGCCGGTGCAGCGCGCCAGCGACGACGACATCGTCGCGGTGCTGAGGGCGTGCCGCTCGGCCCGGGACCGCCTCATCGTGCTGCTGCTGGGGAGGGCCGGGCTGCGCCGGGGGGAGCTGTGCGGGCTGCGCCGCGCCGATGCCCACCTGGCCGTCGACTCGCGGCGGGCGGGCTGCGAGGTGGCCGGGGCGCACCTTCACGTCCTGCGCCGGGAGGCCAACCCGAACCAGGCCTGGGCCAAGTCCCGCCGGTCCCGGGTGGTGCCGCTGGACCACCTCAGCGTGATCGCCTTCGACACCTATGAGCTGGAGCGCCTGGGGGAGCCGAGGGCGGCGGGCAGCGACTTCGTGCTGGTCAACCTGTTCCGCGAGCCCCTCGGCGCACCGATGCGCCCCGACGCCATCGGGGAGCTGCTGGCCGCCGCCTCCCGTCGGGCGGGCCTGCGTGCCCCGGTCCGCCCCCACCAGCTGCGCCACGCCTTCGCCAGCAACCTCGCGGATGCCGGGGCCGGCATCGATGTGGTCGCCGACATCCTGGGGCATGCCTCGGTGTCCTCCTCGCAGGTCTACCTCCATCCTGACCCGGCCCGGCTGCGGGCCGCGATCGACATGGTCCCCAGCCCTCGCCCCCCGGAGCGGACTGGCAGGTGAGCCTGGCGGCACCGGCCCGGACAGCCCGGCCCGCCGAGGCGGCCCGGGAGATCGCCCACGTGCTCGACGGCGTCGCCCTGGCGGGCCCGGCGGGGCGTCTGGCTCGGAGCCTGGACCGGGGGCTCCTGGAAGAGGTGGGCTGGGACCCCCACCTGCGGATCCTGGCCCTGCCGGCCCGCCATCCCCTGGTGGGCCGGCGGGTGTGCCGGGTCGGCGGGTGTGAGGCCAACGTGCACGCCGGGCTGGCCGAGGTCTGCGCCGCCTGCTTCACCAGGCTGGGCCGGCTCGGCTTCGGCACGGCCGAGATCGCTTCGGGCGCAGAGCTCCCGGCCGCGCCCGTGACGTCGGAGCGCTGCGCGGTGGACGGATGTCGGCGCCGGCCGACGGTGCGCCAGGCGCAGCTGTGCGAGCCCCATGCCAAGCAGTTCCGCCTGAGGCGGCCACCGGTGCCGCTGGAGGGTTTCGTCGCCGATCGCCGCGTCCGAGCGCTGCCGCCGGCGCCGGCCTGCGGGGTGGCGGCGTGCACCCGGGCCGCCGACGGCGCCTGCGGGCTCTGCAACACCCACTACCAGCGTTGGCGGCTGGCTGAGCGGGCCGACCCCGCTGCCGATCCCCGCCGCTGGCGGGCCACCGAGGCTGGTGTGGCCGAGCCGGGAGCGGTGAACCTGCGGGGCCTTCCCCCACTGGTGGTGGTCGAGGTGCTCTTCGGCGTCTGCCAGCGCGTCCGCGCCGGGGCCAAGCTGAGCGCGGTGAACCTGAGGGCGGTCTGTGACCACCTCCGCCGCCGAGAGGTCGCCTCGATCAGCGAGTGTGCGGCCGAGCGGCTCCCCACCAAGGCCGCACGCTCACTTCAGAACGCCCTCGTTCGTGATGTCCGCCGAGCACTCGCCGATCCGGGTGGAGAGCAACGCAAGGACACCTGGGACCTGGCGATCTTCGGCCACCGGGGGAACCTGTCCTTCGCCGCCATCACTCAGCCGTGGCTGGCCGACGCGGCCAAGGTGTGGGCGGGGCAGGACCTGCCCCGCCACCGCGGCGGCGGGGCGGCCCGGGTCCAGAGCAAGATCTCCTCCCTGGGGCTGCTGTCGGAGCACCTGCGCCGCCGCCCCGATCACGGGCTCGTCCCGCCGGCGCTGGGGCGTCCCGACATCGAGAGCTTCTGCAACCGCCTCGCCCACCTCGAGTCGACCGGGGCGATCAGCCGCTACCGGCGCAACCTGGTCAGCCGCGACATCCGGGCGGCATTGGCTGGGATCCGGGCCCTGGGCCTGACCCGTTCCGAGGGGCCGGCGGGCGGCCTCGCCGGGGACTTCGCCATCGGGCGTGCCGACATCCCCGCCGATCCCGAACGCGCCGAGCCCGGTCGCGACCTGCCTGCGGAGGTCATGAACGCGCTGTCCGCCAGCCTCGACGCCCTCGGGCCGGCCGAGGTCAACACCGCCGTCCAGGTCGCGATCGACACCGGGCGCCGGCCCGAGGACATCCTCGACCTGGCGGTGGACTGCCTGGCCCGCGACCGCGACGGCGGGCCGGTGCTGGTCTACACAAACGCCAAAGCGGGCCGGCTGGGACGACGCCTGCCGATCAGCGAGGCCACCGCCGCGGTGATCATCGCCCAAGGACAGAGGGCCCGGGGACGGTTCCCCGCCACCCCCGTGGGCGAGCTGAAGCTGCTGCCCGCTCCACGAGCCAACCCCGACGGGCGCAGGGCAATGAGCATCTCCATGCTGGAGCGCCGCCACCGGGCCTGGGTCGACTCCCTCCCGGCGCTCATGACCGCCGACGGCTTGGCCTTCGACAAAGCCAAGGTCGTCCCCTACGCCTACCGCCACACCTACGCGCAGCGCCACGCCGACGCCGGGGTCCCCATCGACGTTCTGGCCGAGCTCCTCGACCACCGCAGCTACACCGTCACCCGCTGCTACTACCGCATCGGCGAGGACCGCCGGCGCGCCGCCGTCGAGTCGGTGAGCGCGCTCAGCTTCGACCGGAGCGGCAAGCGCATCTGGCGTGACGCCTTGGCCCTGCTGGAGTCCGAGCACGCCCGCTACGCCGTGGGCGAGGTCGCCGTCCCCTACGGCCTCTGCGCCGAGCCGTCCAACGTCAAGGCCGGCGGCAGCGCCTGCCCGTTCCGGTTCCGCTGCGTCGGCTGTGACCACTTCCGCACCGACATCTCCTACCTACCCGACCTGCAGGCATACCTGGACGACCTGCTGGCCAACCGGGAACGAGTGCTCGCCGCCACCGAGGTCGAGGACTGGGCACGAGCCGAGGCCATGCCGTCGGAGGAGGAGGTCGCTCGCGTCCGCCGCCTCGTCGCCCGGATACGCACCAGCCTCGACGACCTCAGCCCCGAGGAGCGAGCCCAGGCCGACGACGCTGTCGCCACCGTCCGTCGCCACCGCTCCGTCATGCTCGGCATGCCCCGCGTCCGTCCATCCCGGCCATGAGCACAAGGACGGCGGCCATGTCCGAAGGGCGGCGTGCCGACTCCGCCCGCCGCCGTCAACGGGTGCTGAAGGCCGTCGAGGACCTCATCGGCGCCGGCGAGCCGCTCAGCCTCAGCCGCATCGCCCGCCGCGCCGGCGTCGATCGCAGCTTCCTCTACCGTCACGGCGACCTCCTCGAACAGCTCCATGCCAGACAGGCCGAACCGGCGAAGAGCGCGGGCGTCGGACCCGCAGTCACCAGCGCCTCCCTCAAGGCCGACTTGCTCAACGCGCAACAACGTGCCGCTCGCTTCGCCGCCCGGGCCCAGCAACTCGAGCAGCGCCTCTCCCAAGCACTCGGCGACGACGTCTGGCGCGAGTCCGGGCTCGGCGCCCCCGATGACATCCACCAGCTCGAGCGACGGATCGTCACCCTTGAGCAGCAGATCATCGACCTTCGCTGCCAACTTGAAGAACGCGACCAGGAGCTCGCCGCCGCCCGAGCCGCCAACCGGCAGCTCATGGCCCGGCTCAATGCGCCAGGAGCCACCACATGAGCGACCAACGGCACGTGCGCCACAGGTGTCGCACACGTTGGCCCACCCGACGAGCCATGTGACCAGCACAAATGCAGCCCACAGACGCCAGCCACAGGTCCGGACCCCCGGAGAACATGCCGGTGGTGGCTAGGAGCACCCACAGCGGGTGAAGTCGGTCCTCGGAGGATAGGGACACCGCCAGGAAGCGGCGGAGCGTCGGAGCGTCCCAGGCTTCGACGGTGTCGGACTTCTGGCCGCCCGGAGGCGGGTCGGCGGCGTCGGCTGGGTTCCGAGCGAGCCGCCCCCAGCGGACGGCGTCCTTGAAGGCCCGATGGATGATGTTGTGGACGTAGTTGACCGTCCGGGGGTCGAGCCCTCGCTCCGGCCGTGTATCGGCTGGCTTCGCAGCCGACCGGCGCAGCAACGAGGCGAGCGTGTCCTTGGTGATGTGGGCTGCCTCCGGGAACTCGGCTCGGAGAGTCGCCGCCGTCGCCTCCAGCGTCATCCCATCGGCCCGGAGCGCCAGCGCCCGCTCGACGACGGCCGGGGAGTACCCCGCGCCCAGCCGCGACGAGGGCCGCCGGCCGGACACCAGCAGCGTGGCGTACAGGCC
>JBBRXY010000102.1:0-9908 GCA_038238185.1 Acidimicrobiales bacterium | reverse complement strand
GGGGATGGAGAGCACCAACGGGCAACCGTTCTTCAGCACCCGGTGGACTTGGCGAAAGACCCGGTTCACGTCCTCGACCAGGCTGAGGGCGTAGACCGAGAACACGACATCGACGGTGTCGGCACGAGAGAACGCCAGATCGGCGAGGTCGCCCTCGTGGAATTCGACCCGCACCCCGGCCTTGTCGGCCAGGCGCCGGGCCCGGGTGAGGTGTTCGGCCGAGAAGTCAAGCCCGATGGGTCGTGCCCCCTGGGTGGCCAGGGCCACCGATCCGACCCCCGAGCCGCAGCCGAGCTCGAGCACCCGCTTGTCGGCGACCTGTCCGAGCAGGCGTAGCTCGATTTCGGTGGGGATGTCGGGCCCGTACCGGACCACGTCGGCCGCCGCCGGATCGGTGACGGATTGGCGGTTCCACGTCACCGCACCTGACAGAGCCACAGAGAGATCTTGCCCTACGGCGGCCCCCCTTGGAGGGATGTGGTCTCGGTGGCCCTCGCTGGTCGCCGACGTTCGGCTACTCGCCGGCGATGAACTCCTCGACCAGTCGACTGGCCTCGTCGTCGTGGTACTGGGTGGGAGGCGACTTCATGAAGTAGGCCGATGGCCCGAGCAGGGGACCGCCGATGCCCCGGTCGAGGGCGAGCTTGGCGCAGCGGACGGCATCGATGATGACGCCTGCCGAGTTGGGGGAGTCCCAGACCTCGAGCTTCAGCTCGATGTTGAGGGGTACGTCGCCGAAGTTGCGGCCCTCGAGGCGGATGTAGGCCCACTTGCGGTCCTCGAGCCACGGCACGTGGTCGCTCGGGCCGATGTGCACGTTCTCGGAGTCGATGCCGTTCTCGATCTGGCTGGTGACCGACTGGGTCTTGGAGATCTTCTTGGACATCAGGCGCTCGCGCTCGAGCATGTTCTTGAAGTCCATGTTGCCGCCGACGTTGAGTTGGTAGGTGCGGTCGAGGACCAGGCCGCGGTCCTCGAAGAGGCGGCTCAGGATGCGGTGGACGATGGTGGCACCGACCTGGCTCTTGATGTCGTCGCCCACGATGGGCAGGCCGGCTTCGGTGAAGCGGGCGGCCCACTCGGGGTCGGAGGCGATGAACACCGGGATGGCGTTGACGAAGCCCACGCCGGCGTCGAGGCACGCCTGGGCGTAGTGCTTCTGGGCCTCCTCGGAGCCCACCGGCAGGTAGGACACCAACACGTCGGCGCCGCTCGACCGGAGCACGTCGGCCACGTCGACGGCGGTGGCGGGCGACTCCTCGATGGTCTCGCGGTAGTACTGGCCGAGCGAGTCGAAGGTGGGGCCGCGTTGCACCTCGATGCCGAGCTCGCCGACGGCGGCGAAGCGGACGGTGTTGTTCTGGCCGGCGAAGATGGCCTTGCCCACATCGAGGCCGACCTTGGCGGCGTCGACGTCGAAGGCGGCTACCACCTCGACGTCGCCCACGTGATAGCCGCCGAGGCTCACGTGCATGAGGCCGGGGACGGCGTCGGCGGGGTCGGCGTCACGGTAGTAGTCGAGGCCCTGGACCAGCGAGCTGGCACAGTTGCCCACGCCGGCGATGGCCAGCCGGACCTTGTTGGCAGGGCCCGAGCGGCCCTCTGAGCGGGATGCGGGGCGCTGCGGAGGAGTGCTCACGTTGGGGTTCCTTCCTGAGTTGAGGACACGGTCTGTTCCTGCGGGGACTGGTTCACGTTTTCGTGGGGGCTGCGTCGTTCCATGGCGATGAGGCCGTCGAGCCAGGTGATGTCGCGCTCGGTGGTCTCGGCGCCGTGTTCGACCAGCGATCTCGTGAACGAGTCCATCCGTTCGCGATGACCCCGGGCGGTGGTGCGGGCTCGGGCCAGCCGCTCCACGAGCTGGCCCCGCCGCCGTTCGAGAAGGCCGAGCCGGGCGTCGGGGCGGAGGTGGCGGCAGAAGGCGAGGCGCAGCGTAAAGGCCCGGTCGTCGTCGACGGGTTCGGACTCCAGCAGCTGTGCGAAAAGTGCCTCACCGACCGGCGTGATCCGGTACACCTTGCGGCCCCGCCCGGCCCGGGCGACGGGGTGGCGTCCGGCCGCCCGCCGGGCCCGGAAGGCCGCGACCTCGCCGGCGATCGACCCGGTCATGGGAACTGGTGGGAGTGCAGGCTCGGGCTCGGCCGAGGCCGCCTCGAGGGCGCCCTTGTGCTCGAGGCGGGACAAGGCGGGGTAGAGCGAGCCGAACGAGACGCTCGACAGAGGCCCGAGGGCCTCGGTGAGGCGCTTCTTCAGCTCGTAGCCGTGGAGATCCTGGTCCTTGAGCAGTCCCAGGATGGCCAACTCCAGCACTTGCGCTCCTTCCGGTGTCGTTCGGTGTCGTCAGGGGTTCCAACGTTGCTTGCCGTTATAACGTTCCAATATATCGCTTCGATATATCGCCAAGAGTATGCGCCGTGGCCACCGGCCGGTCAACCGCCGCCGCCCGAGCGGGTCTCGACCCGCCCGGTGACACGGTGCCCCCGGGGGGCCTAGCCTGAATTCCCGTGAGCTCCGCCGGGTCCTGTCCCGTGGCCGGCCCCTGCCACCGCCCTTGGGGCGGCGGGCCCCTCTCCACGGGCCAGCCGCCTCAGGAGTGCGTCATCGATGTCGTTCGGGCGGTGGCCTGCCCATGAGCTTCCGGCCCGAGTCGATCGGGGGCCATCGTCCCGCCTCGACTGTCGGCCAGGTCGACTACCGCCTCATTCGTCGGCGCACCATCGACGAGTTCCACAAGGGCCGCCTTTCGCGCCTCGATGTCTGCGATGCCCACCCCGAGCTGCTCCGTGCCGCCCGCAATGTCGGCGAGGTGCGCAGCGAGTCCTGCCCCATCTGCGACGACCCTGGGGCGGTGCTCGTGTCATACGCCTTCGGCGCCCGCCTGCCTGCCCACGGTCGATGCATTACCTCCGAACGCGAGCTCTCCAAGCTGACGCGACGGACGGACGCGGTCACCTGCTACGTCGTCGAGGTGTGCCCCGACTGCGGATGGAACCACCTGGTGCGCATGTTCTCCCTCGGCGGGTCGCCCTCTTGAGGAGCCTCGCTCCCGCCGACGCCCCGACCGCGGGCGTCGGCCCTTCTCCTTCTGGTCAGAACAGGATGCAGGGGCCGAGGTTCCCGGGCGTGCTGAGCCTCGGCGCCGCGATCGGGTTGGCGATGATGGTGATCACCTCCACCGGCGACGCCCTCGTTGCCGGGGTCCTGCTCGGGCTGGCGGCCGCCGACCTGGCTGCTGGCACCGTGGGGGTGCTCATCGGAATTGCCGTCGTCGGGCGATGGGGGTCGTCGTCGCTGGCCGCCCTGGCCGGCGGCCAGGCCGTGGTGGGAGCCGCTGGGTGGTCGGGGCCGACCGGCATGGTCGTGTCGTCTTGGGCCGCCGCCGCGGCTGTGGTGCTGGTGTGCCCTCGTCGCCGGCCGGCGTCGGCGTCGACGCCCGAGGCGCCCGCCGGCACGGCGTTCGGGCACACAGCCGGCACGGCGTTCGGGCACGCAGCCGGCACGGCGTTCGGGCACGCAGCCGGGGTCGTGGCCTCCGGGCTCATGGCTGCCGCCTTGGTGGCCGGTCCGGCGGTGGGCCGGGAGACGGGTTCGGTGATCGCCCTGCGGGTGGCGGCGTCGGTGGTCGCCATGGCCGTGGCCGTGCTGGTGGGTCGGGTCTGTCCCCGTCGGGTGGCCCGGGTGGCCGGCGTCATCGCCGCGGTGTCGGCTGCAGCTCTGGCCGTCCTGGCGTGACGGCTGTCCCGGCGTGACGGGGGCCCAGACCAGCGCGCTGGTGGTGGCCCTGGTCGCCCCGATCGTGGTCCTGGTGGCTGCGGGAGGCCGTCCGACCGGTTCGGGTTCCCGGCCGCCGCCGTCGCGGTGGGTCCAGGCGGGTCTCCTTGTTGCCGCCGGTGCCTGGCTGGTCCTGGTGGTCAGCGGCGCAACAGGCCACACCGGCGCTTTCCACGTCACGCCTCTGGCGGCCGCCGCCGGGTGCGGGGCGGCCCTGGTTGCCGTCGCCGTTGTCGAGGGAACGACACGCCGCCGTTCGCTGTCGGCCACGTGCGCCGCGCTCAGCGCGGTGGGTGTGAGCCTCACCGCCGGCAGCGACGGTGCGGCGGCGGCCGGCGTGGTGGGCGGCCTGGCCCTGGCTGCCGTGCTCACCGCCGACCTCGGCCCCGGCCCCGCCGGCACATCCCGGCGCGGGAGGATGCTTCCGGCCCTGTTGGCCGGCGGCGGGGTGGCCGCCGGCGCGATCGGCTTTGCCGTCGTGCATTCCCGGACCGGCCACTGGACCCTGACCACCGACGCACCCGTGGCGCTCGGGGCGATCGTCGCCTTCCTCGTCGCCGCCACCTTGTTGGGCGCCTGCGGCACCCTCGGCCTCCGACCGGCACTCCGTTCGGGCACGGAGCCGGCACTCCGTTCGGGCACGGAGCCGGCACTCCGCGCTGCTCCAGAACGGGGGGCCCTGCTGCTCGCCGGGGGATTGGCGGTGGGGTTGACCGCTGCTCCCTTGAGGGTCGGTGCCGATGAGCTCGGAGCGGCGGTCGTGATCCTG
Organism: Acidimicrobiales bacterium; assembly: GCA_038238185.1. GTDB lineage: Bacteria > Actinomycetota > Acidimicrobiia > Acidimicrobiales > AC-14 > DATAQC01. Next base: position 5,368 of record JBBRXY010000102.1, on the reverse strand, counting down.
GCCTCGGCCGCGGTGGTTGCCGCCGGAGTCCGCCGGGGGGCCTTGAGCCTTGCCCTCCTGGCGCTCGCCGTCGCCGCCGGGCCCGCCGCCCTGGCCCCCGGTTCCCGACTCCTCGCTGCCGCTGCCGTGATCGTCGTCGCCGTCGACCTACCCTGGGCCTGGTTGGCGGCCACTCCCGGCGCCGTCAGCCTGGCGTCGGGCGTGATCGACGACGGAGGCCGGTTGGCGTTCGCCACTGCCGTCGGGGTTGCGGCGGTAGCCGTCCTCCTGGCCCAGGCTGCGTCTGAGGAAGGTGCACTCGGGAGGCGTCTTTCCCTGGGAGCGGTACCGGCGGCGAGCGTCGGGGCGTGGTTGGTCGTGGCTCCGGGCTCCTGGACCTGGACTGGCGCGTCCCTCGCCGCCTATGACGAGGGAACGGCGCGGGCCGTGGCCGCCGGATTGCTGGTGGTGGTGGCCTACGTCCTTGTCGGCGCGCTTGGACGCAGGCCGGATGCACCGCCGCCGCGACGGGCCCGCTCACGGTCGTCACGACCGGGGCGCTCTCTGGAGCGGCCGGCCCAGTTGGTAACATCGGGAAGTAGTGCGTCGACGCCCCGCCCTCGCCGGGCAACCCGCTCTCAGCGTGCGCGCCCCATCGGGCGCGGTCGGGCGCGCCCCGCAAAGGCGCCCAAACGGTCGAGGTCCCGCACCCGCCCCCCGCCGTCGGAGGCCTGAACAGGGGCCGGTACCGCCGGGTCGTGGTCCCAGGCAGCCGGCCCGGTCCTCTGGCCGACGTCGACCCAAGCGGCCGAGCTTTTTCTGGCGCTACCGGCGGGTGTGGTTCCTCGTGGGCGTGATCCTGTTCACCGGGCTGGCCGGCGCGGCCTGGCTGCTCACCCACATCCCGTTGCCTCCCGAAGTGCCACAGGCACAGACGTCGATCGTCTACGACGGCACCGGGAGCCAACTGGCCCTGTTCCATGGAGACGAGAACCGGTTCCCGGTCCGCCTCGACCAGGTGCCGAAGGTCACGCAGGAAGCGGTGGTCGCCGCCGAGGACCGCAAGTTCTTCGAGCACAACGGCGTCGACCCTGTTGGCATCCTGCGGGCCACCTGGGCCGACCTCCGCCACAAGGGCGCCCTCCAGGGCGGCTCGACGATCACCCAGCAGTACGTCAAGAACACTCTTGTGTCCGGCGGCAACCGCACCCTCGTCACCAAGCTGAGAGAAGCGGTCGTCGCCGTCAAGCTCGAGCAGAAGTACTCCAAGCAGGAGATCCTGCAGCGCTATCTGAACACCGTCTACTTCGGGCGTGGGGCCTACGGCATTCAGGCCGCCGCCAAGGCCTACTACCAGAAGGACGCGTCCCAGCTCGATCTGAAGGAGTCGGCGTACCTTGCCGGCATCATCCGCTCGCCGTCGGGCAGCGACGTGGTGGACCACCCCACCCAGGCGAAGATTCTGCGCACGTTCGTCCTCAACTCCATGATCACCAGCCGGGTCATCAGCCCGGTCCAGGCCCAGGAGGTGGAGCGGATCGACCTGGCGTCGTACGTGGCCCCGCCCGTGAGTCGCGACACCACCGTCACCTCGTCGATCAAGGGCGTCGACTATTTCGTCGAGTACGTGAAACAGAAGCTGCGGGCCAGCTACTCCGACGACCAGATCTTCCGGGGCGGCATGCGTGTGTACACGACCCTCGACCCCAGGCTCCAAAACCTGGCCTACGACTCGGTCTACACCGAGACCCTCGACGGCGCGACCGACCCGGCGGGGGCCCTGGTGTCCCTCGACAACGACGGCCACGTGGTGGCCATGGTGGGGGGCAAGGACTGGGCGACGTCGAAGGTGAACCTGGCCGCCGGCTCCGGCTTCGGCGGCAGTGGCCGCCAGGGCGGGTCCACGTTCAAGCCGTTCCTCCTGGCCGAGACGATCAAGGAGGGGTACTCGGTCCAGTCGTCGTTCAACGGCCCGGCCAAGATCGTCTTCCCGAAGGCCGACAACGGGGCCGACTGGAAGGTCAGCAACTACGAGGACAGCTCCTACGGCCAGGTCAACCTGATCGACGCCACAGTCAACTCCGTCAACACCGTCTACGCCCAGCTGGTCACCGTCATCGGTCCCCAGAAAGTGGCGGAGATGGCCCATCAGCTCGGTATCAAGTCCGGCCTCGGGGACCCACCCCCGGTCTCCATCACCCTGGGCACGCCCAACGTGTCGGTGGTGGAGATGGCCGACGCCTACCTCACCTTCGCCAACGAGGGAAACCAGACCGATCCCCGGGCCATCAAGCGCATCACCGTGGGCGACAGCGTGTTGGTCGACGACCGGCCCAAGCGCACCCGGGTGCTCGACCGGGACCAGGCCGACATGGTGAACTTCATCCTGGGCCAGGTCATCGAGCGGGGATCGGGTGCCGCGGCCCAGCTCCCGAGCGGGCAGGCGTGGGGGAAAACGGGCACCACCGAGAGCAACGGCGACGCCTGGTTCATCGGCTTCAACCGGAAGCTGACGACGGCGGTCTGGATGGGCTATCCCGAGGGCCAGTCCATTCCTCTCGTGAACGTCCACGGGGTGGCCAAGGTGAACGGCGGGTCGATCCCGGCCGAGATCTGGCGACGATTCATGTCCCGGGCCGCGCCTGACACGGGCGTCTATCCCGTGCCCACCGAGTTCCCCGGCCGGCCCATCTCCGACAGCGGCATCCTCTCGTACTCCACACCGACGCCTGCGACCGTGCCGAGCACGTCCGCATCGTCCTCCGACGACGCCCCCGCGGATTCGGGCGCAACCCGGAAATCCACACCCACGTCCAACCCCGACGTTGCCGTCGCCCCGCCGACCACTTCGGCAACCGTCGACACCGAACCGCCCGCACCAAAAGCCACCAGTCCCCCCGACACGGCCAATCCGATCTGCGGGCGGAAGCTCCCGGTGACGGTGCCCGGCTGCTGATCCTCGGCCGGGAATGGCGCGGTGCCTCGGTAGACTCGAGGCACCGCCGGCAGCCACCGGGCGCCGGACGGGAGGAGGCACAGATGGGCCAGCAGGTGTCCGCCCCTGCCATACGGGCGCGCAAGGGCAGTTCCCCCCTCGTGATGGTCACGGCGTACGACTGTCCGGGAGCCCACATCGCCGACGAAGCCGGCGTCGACATCATCCTCGTCGGCGACTCGGTGGCCATGGTGGTGCTCGGCTACGACGACACCCTCCAGGTGACCCTGGCCGACATGGTCCACCATGTCGGAGCGGTCGCCCGGGCCCGGCCCGGAGCCCTGGTGGTGGGGGACCTGCCCTGGCTCTCGTACCACCTCGACCCGGCCGATACCGTCCGTAACGCCGCCGCGCTCATCCGGGCGGGGGCCCAGGCCGTCAAGCTCGAGGGTGGCCGCCGGCGCCTGGCGATGGTCGACGCCCTGGGGGCGGCGGAGATCCCGGTGATGGGCCACCTGGGCCTCACCCCCCAGTCGGTGCACGCCACCGGCGGTTACCGGGTTCAGGCCCAACAACTGGAGGGGGTCGAGGCTCTCGTCGACGACGCCCGGGCACTGGCCGACGCCGGGTGCTTCGCCATCGTGCTCGAGGCGGTGCCCGCCGAGGTCGCCCGCCTGGTCACCGAGTCGGTGTCGGTGCCCACTATCGGTATCGGCGCCGGGCCCCACTGCGACGGCCAGGTGCTGGTGTTCCACGATCTGTTGGGCTTGGAGGATCGCATCGCACCCCGCTTCGTCCGCCGGTACGCGTCGCTGAAGGCCGACGCCGTGGCTGCGGTGTCGGCCTACGCCGCCGACGTGCGCAACCGCCGGTTCCCGAGCGAGGCCGAGAGCTATCGCCTGAGCGCCGATGTGGCCGAGGCTCTCGACGCACCAACCCGGGCCGACCGCACCGCATGACCGAGCCCGACGACGACGACGACGGCCACGACGGCCACGACGGCCACGACGACCACGACGACCACGACGACGCCCACCACCGGCGGGGGACCATCGTGCGTTGGGGCGCCGGTGTGCTGGTGTTGGCCGGGCTGGTGACCTTCGTCACCGTGGGTGCCACCCGGCCCGCCGATCCGCACCTGCTTCCTCACCCGACGCGCCCCCAGGTGCCAGGTTTCGGCGGGATCGCCTATCGCATCGACAAGGCGGCGTCGAATGAACGGTGTGCCTTGCTCGCCGATACCACCGCCCAGCAACAACTTGGTCTCATGAACCGGACCGACCTCGCCGGTCACGACGGCATGCTGTTCCGGTTCAGCGCCGACACCAGCGTCGGGTTCTACATGAAGGACACCCTGATCCCATTGTCGATCGCCTGGTTCGACTCGGACGGCAACTTCGTCTCCGAGGCCGACATGGAGCCCTGCCTCGACCAGATCGACTGCCCGAACCACTACGCCACTCGGCCGTACCGATACGCCCTCGAGGTCACCAAGGGGGGCCTGGGCGACCTGGGCATCGGCCCGGGGTCCCACCTGTCGGTGGGCGGCACCTGCGCGTAGTGTCTGGCGATTTCGAACACAGCCACGGCCGGCGGCGGGTAGGGGTCCCCGCCGCTCGGAGGAGGGCGGAGGGGGCCCGCCCGGGGCGGCGAAGCCGCCAGAGATTCAGTCGCCCTCCCACCGGCGGTCTTCGCTGTCCCACTGGTCGTTGCGGGCCTCGGCCCGGTCCTTCCAGGCCCTGGCCTCCTCCTCGGACGGGTAGGGACCCAGCCGCTGCTGGGCCTCGCAGGCGTGGTCCGCGGGTTCGGGGCGTCGGTGGCGCAGGCACCAGAACCACTCGCCTCGGCTCATCTCATCCTCCTTTCGTGTGGCCGGGGCCGCCCGAGTCGAACGGGCATCGCCGGGACTGAGTGTCATACCCCGCTGGGAGCATGGGTCCCATGCAGGTACCATGGCCCGAAACCGAATCACCCTGCTCCGGGGAGTCGCCTCGGAGCCCTGCGCCATGCGCAGGTCCGGAGGGAGGCGACATCCCGGGTATGCGCCCGTACGAAGTCATGATCATTCTCGACCCAGCCCTCGAAGAGGCGGCTGTTCAGGCTCAGGTCGACCGTTCCACCGAGCTCATTCGCAGCGGAGGAGCCGAACCCGGTCGGGTCGACCGGTGGGGCAAGCGCCGCCTGGCCTACGAGATCGACCACCACCGCGAGGGCACCTACCTCCTGGTCGAGGCCCGAGGGGAGCCCGGCTCGCTCGACGTGCTCGACCGCGCCCTGCACCTGGCCGACGAGGTGCTCCGCCACAAGGTGGTCCGCCTTCCCGACCGTGCCACCAAGCGGTCGCGGCCTCCCAGCGACACCGCCGCAGCAGCGGCCAGCGACACCGCCGTACCAGCGGCCAGCGACACCGCCGCACCAGCGGCCAGCGCGACCGCTCCTCCTGAGACGGTCGGC
>JBBRXY010000101.1:0-10020 GCA_038238185.1 Acidimicrobiales bacterium | reverse complement strand
GGCACATCGTCGCCAGCGGTCCCCGCAGATGCATCGTCGCCACCTGGAGAAGCTGCTCCCTCGGCTGTCCCGTCACCGGGAGTGAAGTCGGCCCAGGCCGCCTGGGCCTCGGTCTCGGGAGTGAACTCCCCAGCCTGGTACTCGCCGATGTAGTTGCCGGCCTCGTCGTAGGCGTGCTCGCCGAACGCCTCCTGGTACTCGGGAGCCACGATGCCACCCTCGGCGGCCTGCTTGATCGAGAGGCTGATGCGCCTCCTCTGGAGATCGAGGTCGATGATCTTTACCCACAGCTCCTCGCCGGCAGCCACGACCTGCTCGGGAAGGTCGACGTGGTGAGCAGCCATCTCCGAAATGTGCACCAGGCCCTCGATGCCGTCGCCAACCTGGAGGAAGGACCCGAAGGGGACGAGCTTGGTGACTCGGCCGTAGACCAGCTCTCCGACCCGGTGGTTGTTGGCGAACTCCTGCCACGGGTCCTGCTGGGTGGCCTTCAGCGACAAGCTGATGCGCTCCCGGTCGAGATCGACCTCGAGCACCTCGACCTCGATCTCGTCGCCAACCGTGACCACCTCCGAGGGGTGGGCCACATGCTTCCAGGAGAGCTCGGAGACGTGGACCAGGCCGTCCATGCCGCCCAGGTCGACGAAGGCGCCGAAGTTGACGACCGACGAGACGGTGCCCGTGCGCTTCTCGCCGGGCTTGAGGTTGTCGAGGAACTCCTCGCGCTGCTCCTTCTGGGTCTCCTCGAGCCATGCCCGCCTCGACAGCACGACGTTGTTGCGGTGCTTGTCGAGCTCGATGATCTTGGCCTCGAGCGAACGGCCGACGTAAGGCAGCAGGTCACGTACCCGGCGGAGCTCCACGAGGGAGGCGGGCAGGAACCCACGGAGGCCGATGTCGAGGATGAGTCCGCCCTTGACGACCTCGATGACCGGGCCGGAGACGACCCCGTTCTCCTCCTTCAGGCGCTCGATCGTGCCCCAGGCCCGCTCGTATTGGGCCCGCTTCTTGGACAGGATGAGCCGCCCCTCCTTGTCCTCCTTGGTGAGGACGAGGGCTTCGATGCGGTCGCCGAGCGTGACGATCTGTGAGGGGTCGACATCGTGGCGGATGGACAGCTCGCGCGAGGGAATGACGCCCTCGGACTTGTAGCCGATGTCGAGCAGCACCTCGTCCTTGTCGACCTTGACCACCTCACCGGTGACGATGTCGCCGTCGTCGAACTCGACGATCGTGCCGGCGATGGCATCCTCGAACGACATACCGTCGAGGTCGTCGAAGGTGACTTGGCGGAGGGGGACCTCCTCGTCGGCGGCGGGACCCGGGGGAAGCACGGCCGCGGCCATGGTTCCGGCGGACGGCGTGTCGGCCCCTGGCGCCTCGGGAGCCGGAGCGGCGGGGGACGCCTCCTCCGGTGTCGGTGCCGGCGCCGGCGCCGGCGCCGGCGCCGAGGAGGCAACCTCGGGAGGCGCGGTGGCCACGGGCGAGTCAGTCGTGTCGGTTGGTGTCGGGTCGGACATGTTGGTCGTCTCGTCTCTTTCGGACAGGCTCCCGCCCCTATTTGGGACATTGTCGGGAGGGCGGCGAAACGCGTGCGGTTCGTCTGCGCCGGGAAATTCTACCTCCCCCTTACGTGAGCTGCCTCCGGAGCCGACATCACCCCTTGGCGTCGGCCCAACTCGTGCCCCAGGTGAGGTTGACCTCGAGAGGCACAGACAGGTTGGCGGCGCCGCGCATGGCGTCAACGGTGATGGCGGCGGCCGTCTCCTCCTCGACCGGTGGCACCTCCAGGATCACCTCGTCGTGCACCTGGAGCACCAGCCGGCTGCTCAGATCGCCGGCCTCCAGGGATCGGTCGAGGCGGACCAGGGCGACTTTGAAGATGTCGGCGGCCAGGCCCTGGATGCCGGCGTTCATGGCCTGGCGCTCACCGGCCTGGCGCAGCCGGTAGTTGCCGGACGAGAGCTCGGGTATCTGGCGCCGTCGTCCGAACAACGTCTCGGTGTACCCCCGATCGCGTGCCTCGGCGACGGTTCGCTCCATATAGGAGCGCACGCTCGGAAAGGCGACGAAATAGGCGTCGAGGATGGCCGCCGCCTCCTCGGTCGGGATGCTCAGACGCTGGCCCAAACCGAACGCCTCCATCCCGTAGGCCAGCCCGTAGGAAACCATCTTGGCCTTCGAGCGCTGGGCCACGGTGACCGATTCCGGCTCGGTGGCGAAGAGGCCCGCCGCCGTGGCCCGGTGGATGTCCTGGCCCGAGGCGAAGGCCTCGATGAGCCCGGGGTCCTGGGCCAGGTGGGCGATCACCCTAAGTTCCACCTGGTTGTAGTCGGCCACCAGGAACCGGCAACCGTCGGAGGGAATGAACGCCTGGCGGATGCGCCTGCCCTCGGCCGTGCGGACGGGGATGTTGTGGAGGTTGGGTCGGTCTGAGCTGAGACGCCCGGTCCGGGCGACCGTCTGGTTGAAGCTGGCGTGGATGCGCTCGTCGTCGCCGACTTCGGCGAGAAGGCTCTCCCCGTAGGTGGACCGAAGCTTCTCCACCTCCCGGTACCGGAGGAGGGGTTCGATGATCGGGTGCTGGCCCCGGAGCTTCTCGAGCGAAACAGCATCGGTCGAGAAACCCGTCTTGGTCTTCTTCTGAGGTTGCAGGCCGAGCTCGTCGAACAGGACGTGTCGGAGTTGGGGTGTGGAGTTGACCTTGAACGGGCTGCCGGCCAGTTCTTGGATCTGCGTCTCCAGTTGGTGCCCCTCGGTGACCAGTCCCTCGTAGAGACGTCGGAGCTGGTCCACATCGACGCGCACCCCTACCTTCTCCATACGTGCGAGCACCCGGACGAGGGGTCGCTCGATGTCGTCATAGAGCCGGCGCAGGCCCCGGCTGTCGAGGACCTGGGCGAGAGTCGGGGCGAGTCTGGCGATGGCCACGGACCGCCGGGCCGACTCTTCGGCGGGATCGGGCGTGGTGCCGGCCAGGTCGAGCTGGCCCGGAGGGGGGGCGTCAGGCGATCGCACCTCCAGGCCCAGGTACCGGACGGCCAGCTCGTCGAGGACGTACTGGGCCTCGGCCGGATCGACCAGGTAGGCGGCCACCGCCGTGTCGATGTCGAGAGAGCGGAGGTCGAGGCCGAGGCGGTCGAGGCCTCGTGTCAGCTCCTTGGCGTTGTGGGTGTCGAGAGGGGGGCCTGTCTCGCTTAGGAGTCTGGCGAGGGCCTCCTTCACCGACTCGGCGTTCAGGAGGTCGGTTTCGATCCACCATCCGGTTTCGCCACCGGGGGACGGGTCCTGTCCCTCAGGGTCCCTCCGTCCCCCTCCCCCACTGGCTATCGCCAATCCGCGTATTGGTGACCGGCCTTCTTCGCCTTCCCACGACGCCGCTACGGCTATCGGTCCGTCGATGGCCTCGAGAAAACCAACTGCGGCTTCTGTGGACCGTAGGTGGACCACTTCGACCTCTAGGGGGGGCAGGGAAGGAAAACCCGGTTGATTTGACGACTCGATGTTGTCGGTGGCTTCCAACAGGCGGTCGTGGAGGGTGCGGAACTCGAGGAAGGTGAACAGGGCCTTCACCTCGTCGGGGTCCCAGGAGCCCATCTTGAGCTCGTCGAGGTCGACGTCGAGGTCGAGGTTGCGCACGAGCGGAGTGGCCAGGGCGTTGGAGCGCACCTGGGGTTCGTGGGCCATCAAATTCTCGCGAAGTTTGGGGGTGTTCTCGTCGACGTGGGCGAAGACCTCGTCGAGGCTGCCCCAGGTGTTGATGAGGCGGGCGGCCGTCTTCTCCCCCACCCCCGGGACGCCAGGAAGGTTGTCGGACGGATCGCCTCGCAGGGCGGCGTACTGGGGATAGAGGGCAGGCGTCACGCCGGTGCGCTCCTGGATCCCGGCCTCGTCGTAGAGCACGTAGTCGCTCACCCCCCGCCGGTTGTAGAGCACCTTCACATGGGGGTCCTCGACCAACTGGTAGGCATCGCGGTCGCCCGTGACGACGATGACGTCGTCGCCCCGATCGCGACCCTCGGTGGCGAGCGTGGCGATCACGTCGTCGGCCTCGAAGCCCACCGCCTCGACGATGGGGATATGAAGCGTCTCCACGACCTGGCGGACCAGACCCAGCTGCTGGCGGAGGATGTCGGGGGCGGCGGCCCGGCCCGCCTTGTAGTCGGGCACCATCTCATGGCGGAACGTGGGCTCGGGACGGTCGAGGGCCACGGCGATGCCGTCAGGGCGGTGGTCCTTGAGCAGGTTGATGAGCATGGAGGTGAATCCGAACACGGCGTTGGTCACCTGCCCCGAGGCGGTGGCCAGGTCGGTAGGCAGGGCGAAGAACGCCCGATAGGCGAGAGAGTTGCCGTCGAGGAGCATGACCACAGCCATTCACCGCATGGTACGGCCCCGGGAAAGCATGGTACGGCCCCGGGAAAGCATGGTTCGGCGGTAGGGTCGGTCCGTGGCCGACGGCTTCCATCCCCCGCTGGAGGAGTACCTCGAGGCCATCTGGGAGCTCGAGGAAGAGGGCGCGCGCGTCATCCAGGCCCGATTGGCCGAACACCTCGGCCACACGCCGCCGTCGGTGTCGGAGATGGTACGACGCCTCCGCGGAGAGGGATGGGTCGAGGTCCGCGACCGGGCGCTCCATCTCACCGAGAAGGGGCGCATCCGGGCCGAGAGCGTGGTGCGCAAGCACCGCCTGGCTGAGCGCCTGCTCACCGACGTCATCGGCCTGCCCTGGCACAAGACCCACATCGAGGCGTGCCGGTGGGAGCACGTCATCTCCGACGAGGTTGAAGCCCGCCTGGTGACCCTGCTCGAAAACCCCGGTACCTGCCCGCACGGCAATCCCATCCCCGGGGCGGGCGGCCACCGCGACGATCTGCGGGCCCTGGTCGAGGCCGAACCCGGTGACCGGATCTTCCTGCGACGGGTGACCGAGCAGGTCGAGGTCGATCTCGACGCCCTCATCTACCTCGACGAGCACCACTTCATCCCCGGAGCCGCCGCCGAGGTACGGTCCAAGGCCCCCGACGGCACCCTCACCCTCAGCCTCACCGGCGACGGTGGCAGCATCGCCCTGGGCCCGGCCCTGGCCGCCCAGCTCTACGTGAGCCCCGGTTGAGGGCCGACCCACCGCAACGGCGGTTCGGATGGCGGACATACACGCGAGATGACGACGAAGGCCAGACGCGCGGCCGAGGACAGGTTCCAGGCTCTTTTCACGGCCACGTTCCGGCCCCTCCTCGGCTATGCCCTGCGGCGGGTGGGCGACCCGGCTGACGCAGCCGATCTGGTCGCCGAGACCTTCGTGGTCGCCTGGCGGCGCCTCGACGACGTCCCTCCCGGCGACGGGGCCAGACTGTGGATGTTCGGCGTGGCGCGACGAATCCTGGGAAACCACCGGAGGGGTGAGCTTCGGCGGTCGAAGCTGGCCGACAGGCTCCGCAACCGGTTGGTCGACCTCGTCGTCGCCGACGCCTCCGCCGTCGCTGACACGGCCCACGTCGTTGGACTCGCCATGGCGCACCTCGACGAGGCCGACCAGGAGATCCTCCGGCTCATCAGCTGGGAGGGACTCACGCCGGCAGAAGTCGCCGTCGTGCTGGCCGTCCCGGACGGGACGGCCAGGAGCCGCCGTGGGACGGCGAACGATCCGTTGGCGCCGGACATGTAGCCGACGACGAGCGTGCGCTCGTCCAGGACTCTGGAGGTGAGCGATGAACGAAGACGAGATCGATCTGCTGGTGGCCTCAGCGTCACCGATCAGCGAGCAACGGGTCGCCGACATCCCACTGGCCGGTTCTGAATCCGACCTATCGGAGGCCATCATGTCCATCCCTGCCCTTCTCGCCGACGCCCCTGTCGCCCCACTACAGGAGCGTCCACGTCGATCCCGCAAGCATCGGGCCCTGACTCCGGTCGCCGCCCTCGTGGCCCTGCTCGTCGGAGTGGCCGGGTTCCAACAGCTCAACCGCAGCAGCGGTACGGCCTGGGCGGCACCCGCGGTGGCCGTCGCCAACGCCGCCCCCAGGATCCTCGTCGCCCTGCCGGGCTGGACGGCTTCGCGGGCGGACGAGTTCACCGCCGCCAGGGGCGAGACGACCTTCACCGACAGTCGCAAGGAGCTCTACCTGCACTGGCGACCCGCCGACCAGCACGACGATTTCGTGAATGCTCGGTCGGCGGAAGCTACCGAGGGCGGATCGCTGGAGGTAGCCGGACACGACGCCCGGTTGTTTCAATACAACGGACCGGTGGGTCCCACGCCCAGCCCCGCCCCCGTGACTGCTGAAACGCCGGTGGCGCCGCCGGCCCCGACAGCTCCGGCCGACGGCGCGGGCGACTTCACCACGCTGTGGGTCCAGGGGAGGAACTCCGTGGAGGTACGCGGGATATTCGACGATGCTGAGTCCTACAAGAGCGTCCTGGCCGGGCTCCACGAGGTCGGCGTCGACACCTGGCTGCAGGCCATGGCGACATCGCACCACTGGCCTGTCCTCGTCGACATGGCCTCCGAAGGCGCCTACTCCAGTGTGGTCTGGGAGCTGGCCGACGCCATGGCCGCCGACGCCCCGGTGTCCGGAGGCAAACCCCTGACGATCCGCGAGTCCTACGTCACCTCGCTGGGGTGCGCCCCCCGGTAGGTCAGGCCGGTTCCGTTTCTTGCCGACTCACTGACCGCCCTACCGTGACTTCGAGCCTAGGGCCCCGCTCAGATCGGCGGCATAACCGACACCGGGCAGCCGATGCCCGGAGCCCGGGCGAGGCGCCCATCGGCGGTCACCAAGCTGCAGTCGAGGTGCTCGGCGAGAGCGACGTACGAGGCGTCGTAGGCCGAGACGTTGTCCCGAAGTGCCCACACCCGACCGAGAAGCCGGTGCACCGGGTGACGCACCATCCCGAGGCGCCGCCAGGTGTCCAGGAGTGCCCAAGCAACCTCGGCACCGATGTCGCCAGCGATCACCCTCCGGCGCAGGCCGCTGGCGACCTCGGAGTCGATCAGGTGTGGCACATGGAGCTGCGTGTCGGCGAGAGCCCGGCGCGCCGGGCCGGCATTGAGCAACGCCGACAGCGCCGCCGACGCGTCCACCACGATCACTTCTCGGCGCGCCCAGCCTCCAGGTCGGAGACGATCGTGGCGGTCGGGACACCGACGTCAGGCAGTGCGTCGAGGAGGCCGGGGTTGTCCGCTCGCCGGGACGCCTCGGCGAGCTCCCTGATCGCTACCGCGCTCACCGAGCTCCGGTCCCGAGCTGCAAGCCGCTCCAGACGCTCGACGACATCGTCCGGCACGTTCCGCAGGTAGAGGGTCTTCATGTCGCACTATGCTAGCACGGGATTCGCAAGTTGCAACTATTCCTCACTGGATGCGTCGGACGGTCGCCCCTGCCCGAGTCCCGCCCACAGGGGGGCGTCGCCTCCACTGAGGCGATCGAGCTCCTCGAGGTGCAAAGAAGTCAGCGAGGCGAGGCGGCGGGTACCTGTCGGCGTGAGACGGAGGCGGACCACCCGGTGGTCGTCGGGGTCCGGAACACGCTCGACCAGGCCGGCGGCAACGGTCCGGTCGACCAGGCCCACGGCGCTGTGATGACGGAGGAGCAGGTGGTCGGCCACGTCGCCGACCGTGGGCGCATCGGCACCGCCATGACCGCGGACGGCCAGGAGCAACTGATGCTGGGCGGGCGTCAGGCCCGCTTCGGCCGCCCGGTGCTCGCTCCATCGCAGGAAGTGACGGAGCCCATCGCGAAAATCGAGGAGTCGCTGGTACTCGGCGTCAGCCAGATCCGAACTCATATCGTCTTACGATATAGTTTGGCGGTGGACACCGCACGCACCCGACGCCTGCCCGCCGGGCTGCCCGTCCAGGCCCTGGGGCCGGTCGCAGCCGTGGGCTTGGCCGGCGGCCTGGCCGGGGCGGGCTTCGTCGGTGCCCTGAAGCTCCTCCAGCGGTGGCTGTGGCCCACCAACTGGACCACCCTGGCCCACCTGTTCGTCCTCGTCGCCGTCGGAGGGGCGGTCGGCCTGTTGACCAGGCTTCTGGGAAACCCGGGTGACGTGGAGCTCCTTGTCGACAACATCCACGTCCTGGGTGGCAACGACGACCTGCGCGACCTGCGCTCGCTCATTCCGGTGTCGCTCCTGTGCATCTCCGCGGGCGGAGCCATGGGACCGGAAGCGCCCCTGGTGCAGACGACCGGCTCGATCGGCACATGGCTGGCCCGCCGGATGCGCCTGGGCGTAAGCGACACGCGGGTGCTGACCATTACCGGAATGGCCGCCGGGTTCACCGTGCTCTTCGGTGCGCCCCTGGGCTCGGCCGTATTCGCCCTGGAAATACTGCACCGGCAGGGCATGGAGTACTACGAGGCCCTGCTCCCGGCCATCGTGGGCTCGCTCTGCGGCTACGGCGCGTACGCGGCGGTGACCGGGCTGGGGTTCGGTCCCATCTGGCACTTCCCCCCCCTCGCCGACATCAATGTCGTCGACCTGCTGTGGTCGGTCGCGGCGGGGGTTCTGGGCGCGGCGGTGGCCGTGGCCTTCACCTACACGAGCATCGGCTTGCGCTGGCTGTTCCGCAGGGTCGGGCCGGAGTTGCGCCCCGTGCTCGGCGGCCTGGCCCTCGGTGGCCTGGCCTTCCTCTCGCCCTACGCCCTCACCTTCGGCGAGGCCCAGATCGATCCGCTCCTCCTCCGGAGGGCATTGATCACGACCTTCGCCATCGCCGCCGCGGCCAAGCTGGTTGGGACGGCTGTCACCCTCGCCTCGGGATGGCGCGGTGGGTTCATCATCCCCCTCTTCTTCATCGGCGCGGCACTGGGCCGGCTCGGCCATGCGGTGTTCCCGGGCACCCACGAGGTGGTGCTGATGGCAGCACTCATGGCCTCGATCAATGTGGGCGTCACCAAGACACCCATCGGCTCGACCCTCGTGGTGAGCGAGATGGCCGGCCTACGCCTGTTCCCGACCACGCTGGTAGCGTCGATCGTGGCCCTGTTGCTCACCAGCCCGGTGGCCTTCATCGACAGCCAACGTCGACGCGAGGGAGCATTCGAATCCGGCGGCGGGGCCGGCGTCGAACTCCAGCCTCCACCCTCGAGCGTGATCCCCTACGTCACCCGGGGGAGGGCGAGGTCGTACCGGCCCTGGACGAAGACCAACCGGTAGAAGTGGCTGAACCTCGACGTCTGGCGAGGCTCAGGGGGTCAGTGAGCCGTCGAGAACCTGCTCGGCGACGACGCGCATCTTGGCCCGTTGTCGCATGGCCGACTGCTGGATGAAGTTGAAGGCGTCGCTCTCCGATAGATGGTGAGTATCCATGAGCAGGCCCCGAGCCCGTTCGACGATGCGACGGGTGGTGAGTTGCTCCTCGAGGCTGTGAACTTCCTGCTCGAGGGCCCGCAACTCGGCGAAGCGACCGATGGCCACCTCGATGGCGGGGACCAGGTCGCTCTTCTGAAATGGCTTCACCAGGTAGCCGATGGCCCCGGCGTCGCGTGCCTGCTCGACCAGGTCGCGCTGGCTGAAAGCGGTGAGGATCAGCACGGCGGCCCATCGCCCGCCGGCTATCTCCTTGGCCGCGGAGATCCCGTCCTGGCCCGGCATCTTGATGTCGAGGATGGCCAGGTCGGGCTTCAGGTCGCGCACCATGGCGACAGCCTCGTCCCCGCGGCCCGTACTGCCGACCACCTCGTACCCCTCCTCTTCGAGAGTCTCCTGAAGATCGAGGCGGATGATGGCCTCGTCCTCGGCTATGACCACGCGCGCAGCCACTCGATGTCGCTCCTTTGCCCGCTGGGCCTACCGCTCGGCGAGCAGTCGGTCGAGAAGCAGGTCCTGGGACGATTCCAGCCGGGTGATCGACGCCACCAACCGGGCGCGCTGGGATGCCATGGCATCGGCGTGTCGACGCGCCTCGGTGTGCTCGCGGTCGGCGAGGGGAGTCTCGGAGACCAGGGCCCGCACCCGGGTGTCGTCGGCAGTATCGGCGAGGGACGCCAGCTGCTCGTCGACCACGGCCAGCTCGTT
>JBBRXY010000100.1:0-10142 GCA_038238185.1 Acidimicrobiales bacterium | reverse complement strand
GGCGTCCCATGCGGCGGCCCATGCGGCGGCGGTGGCGTCCCGTGCGGCGGCCCATGTGGCGTCCCCTGCGGCGGCGGCGGCGGTGGCGGCGGCGGCGTCCCGTGAGGCGGCCCATGCGGCGGCGGCGGCCGTGGCGGTGGCGTCCCGTGCGGCGTCCCGTGAGGCGTCCCCTGCGGCGGCGGCGGTGGCGGCGGCGGCGGCGGCCCGTGAGGCGGCCCATGCGGCGTCCCATGCGGCGGCCCATGGGCTGTGCCATGCGGCGGCTGAGTCCTCTCGGACCCGGCTAACCGTGTCGCTCATCCCTTCCCATGAAGCGGCGTCGACCAGCTCGGGCAGTGCCTCGACCGTTGCCGCCTGGTCATCCATCTTTGCCAACCGAAGCCACGCCGGCAGGGAGGTGCGGACCATCCAGTCCGTGACCATCCATGCGCGGCGCTCGTCGTCGGCCATGCCGGTGTTGGTGCCCACCATCGTGGCGATGTACGGCCGAAGCCGCTGGCGTCCCTCGTCGTCGAGGTCGTCGTTCCACCGGCGCCCGAAGGCAGCGATGACGGGCGACACACACGCTGGCCGGTCACTGTGATCTTCGCCGGCCCACCAGGCAACCGCCTCCATGAGGCACACGCCCGCGTCCCTGCTGCGGTGGCTGCCCCGGGTGAGGGTGATGGTGCCGAGGTCGACATGATGAGTCATTCGGTCTCCTTTGGGTTGGGTGTACCGGGGTTAGTGTAGCCGCTCGGTGACTCGGTGACTACCGTCGTCCGGATGCGAAAGCTACGCACCACCATCGTCCTACTCGCCTTCGGCCTGGCCGCCTGCTCCTCGGGTGACCCAGGGAGCGCAGAGAAGGCGACCCCATCGCCCGAGCCTCCGGTAACCACCACCGTCCCCGAAGTCACCACCACGACCGTCCCAGAGCCCGTACAGGTCGAGCAAGCCCCGCCCACCACGGAGCCGGAGCCGGAGCACGTCCACCCGCCCGTCACTGTCGCCCGCTCCCGCACCACCACGACGGTCCATCAACCATGGACTATCGAGCAGCCGGCACCTCAGGGACGCTCGACCTCGACCGGCTCAGGGGCCTGCGGGGGGAGCCTGCCGCCGTGCTCGGTGATGGGAGCAGAGTCCGGCGGTGATCCCGGAGCGGTCAACGCCACGGGCTGTGGTGGGCGGGGGTGCTACGGGAAGTGGCAGTTCGACCCGAGAACCAGCCAGGGGCTCGGGTACGCCGGCGTGATGACGGACTACCCCGAGAGTGTCCAGGACGAGGCGGCGGCCACACTCTGGGACGGGGGTCGCGGGTGCTCAGCGTGGGACGCTTGCTGATGGCCGCTCACGATCCATGCCCCTTCGGTGACCCGTACTGCCCGTGCCCAGACGGAGATGCATGCCACTACGTCGACCTGCCGGGCAGCCCAGCCATGACACCACCGGAGGGGGAGGACGTACGCCTGCCTCCCAACCTGGTGGGGGTGCCTGAGGGGCAGGGCGGGGTGGAGCTACCCGAGGACTAGGACCGCCCGTCGAGGCGGAACGATGCCGTCTCGGGGTTGTCCTTGACCCACTCCAGCTCGACTGTCACGTAGGCGTAATCATCCTCGTTGTAGGAGCTGCCCTGGGTCTGGACGACGCACGCCTCGGGCTTGCCGTTGGCGAACGTCCAGACCGTGCGGTCGACGTTGAGGTCGGCGTAGTGGGCGTTCTCCAACGCCTTCGCCAGGTCGACGACGGTGCCCACGTAGGGCTCGCCCTCAACGAGGAACACGAAGGTGGTCAGGGTGGCGGTTGCGGTGTTCGTCATGTCCCTAGTATACCGGGGTGTACGTGGGTTGTAAAGCCCTACCGCCGAGGGCGGGGACGGGTCCGGGGTAGCACCACCTGGGCACCCACCCGCCGGACGCTCGGGGCCGTGGCCTGGGGAGCTACGGCCGGGGGAGCAGCCGGGCGGCGGGCCGGGGTGATGCTGGCCGTACCCACGCCGAGACGCTGGAGAGCCTGGGAAGTCGCGTCCACCACGTCGTCGTGGCTGGCGTCGGGGAAGCCAGCCGACTCGTCCAGGTACTCGGGGGTCCAGTGCGCCACTACGACGTGGACGTTGCCCGCCTCGGCTGCTGGGACGGTGAAGGTGCGCACCCGCACCGGCTTCGATCCCTCGGTGACTGGGTGGGCGATGAGCCCGGACATGCCCCGCCGCCGGAGCGCCTGCACCATCTCCCGCTCGGCCTCGGTCATCCCCAGCCGCCCAGCCATTTCGGGCGTGACCACGTAGGCGGGCATCGGCTTGCGGAGCTGGGGGAGCACCTCATCGTGGCTCCCGGCCGCCTCTACGACGTGGCTCGTGATCCGAGGGTGGCGCACGGCGAGGAGGGCAATGGCGTTCGCCGTGGTGGCGTGGTCGTACTGGCCTCGCAATTGGTCGACGAGCCAGTAGTCGGCGCCGGTGCGGAGCCACGCCTGGCCCACCACGTAGTCGCCCTGCTCCTTGTTCTTGAGCTTGAGGTCCCACGAAGTTAACGCTTGGTCCCACGCCTGGGGTACCTCGCCCCGCTCCACGAGGTGGAACCAGGCCCGCTTCAGCTCGGTACCCTCGACCTCGGACGGGTCCTGCTGGAGCAGCGCGGCGGCGAGGTAGCTACCCAGAGACTTCGCCCGCTGCTCAACGGCATCGACGGGGAACTGCTCGGGGGCCAGCGGCTCGCCCACCTCGCGCCCGAGCACGTCGCCGGCCACGGCCAGCATGGGCAGGGAGACAATCTCGAACTCCTCGCCCGTCTCGTCCTCCATCGCCTTCTTCAGCCACCCCGTCAGGTCTTCCATGTGCACGCGGTGGTGACAGATGAGGATCCCGCTGTCCTCGGAGTCGAGGCGGTCGCGCAGTGTGCCCCGGTACTGCTCGACCACCCACTTCCGGCGGCTCTCGGAGTGGGCCTCGGCCCAGGATTTGAACGGGTCGTCGACCACCAGCACCCCGCCGCGGTTCACCCCGAAGCCACGGGTCACGGCGTCGAGCCCGGCCACGAGCAGACCCCCGCCCTGCTCGGTGACGAACCGCTTCCGTTGCTGGCGGTCCCGGCGGAGGGTAGCCCGCAGCTCGGCGCGGTTGGCCTTCAGGGTGTCCCGGACGAAGGCGCCCAGCTCATCGGCCAACAGTTGGCCGAAGGTGGTGTAGATGCTGTTCGAGGACGGGTGGTTGTCGAGCAGCCACACCAGCCCGTTGCCGACCCCTCTCGTCTTGCCCAACCGGCCGGGGAGATTCCATATCTGGCGCCGGCTGGTCCCGTCCGTCAGCTCCCGCCACTTCTTGGCGAGGTAGGCGTCGTGCCTGCGTACTCGGTAGTTCGGGTCGAGGTGGGCAGCCATGCTCGCCGGGTCCGCTCTCCACCCGATGGCGGTGGTGTCAGCCATCACCCGCTCCAGGAGTTGGCGGTCCTCCCGCCTCAGTTGGAGGGCGAATGCCTCGAGCTCGGGGGGGGCCATGGACTTGAGCAGCTCGGCTAGCTCAGCCATGGCGTCGTCCCGCTTGGCTGGGAGCTTGCGGGCGGGCACCCCGTCAGGCTACGGGGATCAGGGGCGGCAGACGGTGCAAGGTCGGCGGCCCGCGGCCACGGCCTCGATACGGGTCTGGTACTCGACTTCGGAGCGCACGCCAGCGTGGAGGTCGTGGAAGACCTTGCTCCGTCGCGCTCCGAAGTAGGGCGCCTTGACCGGCGGGGCGAGGATGGCCCGGATCGGGCCTCGGGCCTCGGGCCCCACCCGGTGGACCATGCTGCCCCAGGACGGGACCACGTCGGAGTAGGCCACCATGAATCCGGCCATCCACGAGTTGCCTGTGATGAACACGCTGCGACCACGCCGGGCTACGAACGTCCCAACCTCAGTGGTTGGACACCAGACACGTCCACGTCGCTGGTCGCCACCAACGAAATTGCGGATATCGGAGTCCGTCGTACGACGGATGCTCCATGTCTCGCATTCGCCCTTCACATTCGCCCGACCGACCGGGATACCAGCTAGCGCACAGGCGGCGAGGAAGGAGTCGAGTCGTGGCCCCTGGTTCTGGATGAATGCACGGCGGTCCTGTCGCCGATCCTGGGAGGATTCATTCCCGTCGCCCATGATGCAAACGTCGATGAAGAGGTTTAGCTGACGGGTCGTCAGTGACCGGAGCCATCCGACTGTCGGTGCCTTACCGGGGGCAAGGTCTTTGATTTGCCGAGCCAACTCACCGGCAAAGCCCCATTGGTAGCAGTCAAGGTTCCCGAAGCTCTGGTCCCGCCGTAGCTGCATCCGTGCTGTTGTCACCCCGAGCCGACGCAGGAGAGCCTCAACCCGCCCGGCATAGCGACCCTGGGTGATAACCACTCCACCTGCTCCGGGCTTCCGTCCTGCTCTCCTCTCCCCCGGGGTGACCGGAGGGAGGTATGCCTCGTTCGGCTTGTAGTAGCCCTCGGTCAACACCCACGCCATCAACTCCACAAAGTCGTCATCCCACTTCGGGGTTGACGGCCCATCGGACGCTGGCGCGGCTAGCGGCATTTCCATGCCCCTACGAAGTTCGGTGGTCGGAACAAGGCGATACGGACCCCGCGCCGGCCCCCGAGTGCGGACCACCCAGCGGTGGTTATCCGTGACTGCTAGCTCTATCCCTCGATGGCTCCAGACGCGGTACGGAGCATCATCGAAGATGTTGACTCGCTCAACCACGGCCCAGCGCGTGGTTTGCGTCTCCAAGTCGAAGGTCAGGATTTCGTCACCGACCTCCAGTTCATCCGGTCCTACCCACCCGCGATGAGACAGCGCCGTCGTTTCCTCATCAACACACTCGCCTACCCAGGACCAGTAGTCGGAGCTGCCGGCCTCCTCGAACCACCCGTGGTCGGCGTGGGGCGTCCCGTCCCCGGCGTGGAACAGAGCGAAGAGATGACGGCGCTGGTCGGGCGTGACGGCGAAGAAGTCAACCTGATGCGCGGCCTCGGCTAGGAAGACCTCCACTGCCGTTACGGGCTGGGCTTCGAGCCAGGGGGCCAGCATGATCCGCCCGTCCGTCCACGCCAGACCGGCGACCCGGCCGCGAGCCTCGACGACGTGTACCCCGTGGGCATGGTCGTGGGCACTGCCACCGACGTACGGCTCCAACGGCTCCCACGTCACGGCGATGGTCGAGCGCTGGGCATGGGACTGGAGCAGGTGAGCAGCCGGTCGAACGGGAAGTCACACCGGGCCAACGCCTGCTCGACGATGGCCCGCTGCGCCGGGGTCTGGGATGACAGGTCGAAGATCACCGGGCTCGGACCTTGGCTTCGGCGGCGGCCAGCATCTCCCGGTACACCCGGCTGTCGGACTCCATGCGGCGGAGGCGGGACATCTGAGCGGTGAGCGCCTGCCGTTCGGTGAAGGTTGGGGTGCTGTCGGGCTTGGTGTTGATCGGCATCAGGTGGCCTTTCCAGTGGTCAGGTAGCGCTCAAGGTCGCCCTCGGCTGCATCGGCCGCTACGAGCAGAAGCCCCGCCCACTCTCTGGCTAGCTCGGGCCTCATCATCAACACCGGCTTGTCATGGGCGCCGTGGTTCCATTTGCCGGTCAGGTCGGCTCGCACGATGGCTTCGGGATTGTGGCCCAGTGCCAGCCCCACCATCGTCTCGGTGAACGCCCCGAACACGAGGAAGGTGCGGGTGTCATCCACCTCGACTGCACCGTTGGCTGCTGGGGTGGTTCGCTCCGCTCTCACGGCGTCTCCCGCACGGTCTTGTCCATCTCCGCCATGACCTCGGCCAGGGCATCGGACGACCAGTTGTCAAAGCGCTTAGCGTTGATGCGCTCGACCACCTCGTAGCGGTCGTGAACGTGCGCCGCCAGGTGCGCCGTCTTAAGGACTGCCAGGGCGTGGGCGTGGCTAGCAAGGACCGAGTGGAACCGGTCGTGCGTGTAGGTGTTGGCGACGAGGGCACCGCACCCGTCGCACTCGGTCCAGTCTCGGGGCTGGGGGGATTGGCTCATGCGGTGCCTTCTTTCGTTCGGCCCTTCGGGGCGGTGGTCTTCTTCCCGTCCTCGACGCCGAGCATGTACTCCCGCAGGCTGTCGGCCAGACCGCGGGCCTGGTCTGCCTCAGGGATGAGCGGCTTTCCACCTTCGCCGGTGACCTCCCAGCGGCGGGCGTACTTGTCCCGGCGCAGGCGTTCGAGCTGCCACGCCGCGGCCTGCCAGATGGGGGATGCGGTCTCGGTGGTGACCGTGCGCTCGACCAGCTTGCGGGCGGTGGGGTCGGCGGGGTCGGGCATCCACTTCTCCATGGTCTTGGTCGTGACGTACCCGCCCTGGGCGCTGCGCTGGATGATGGCGAGGCGGGAGGCTTCCCACTCGGCCTCCGCCCTTTCTAGAGCGTCCACGAAGTCACGTAGGGCAACCTCGCTGGGGGTCAGCTCCCGGCGGCCCTGGGCCTCGATCGCTCGTGCTCTCGCCCCTGCTAGCCGCCACTGGTGGAGCGTCTCCCGGCTTACCCCTGCGCTGTCTGCGGATGCCCGGTCGTCCAGTCCCAGCCCGCGCCGCTCGATGATCTGCTCGCCGGCGGTGACTCCGACCTGTGCTCCGGTGGCGGGGTCGGTGCGGTGGCGGACGACCTGGGTGAGCAGGGTGGGGCGGCGGCCCCTGGGCTTCGGCTCGGTGGTGGGCATGGATGCAGGGTATCTACCCGGCGTCGGCCGGGGTGTCGTAGACGTGTACGTCGACCTGCGGACCGGTGCGGATGACGAGGGCCCGGTCGCAGCACCAGCAGCGGGCGCCCTTGCCCCACACCTCGCAGCGCTGACAGAAGTAGTGGGTCATCACCAGCCGCTGCCGTTGCCGTAGCCGTCGCCGTAGCCGTAGCCGCTGCCGTTGCCGTAGCCGTCGCCGTAGCCGTAGCCGTAGCCGTAGCCGTAGCCGACGCCGCAGCCGTTGCCGAAGCCGACGCCGTCGCCGTTGCCGTTGCCGTAGCCGTTGCCGTCGCCGTAGCCGTTGCCGTTGCCGACGCCGTTGCCGTTGCCGACGCCGTTGCCGTTGCCGTCGCCGTAGCCGATCAGGGAACTGCTGCTCTCCCCCAACGATGCGGCTAGAGCGACCATGAGCCAGGCACGGTGTCGATGGACAGGACCATGGCGAGTAGGGCGAACTCCACCCGACCGCAGGGATCGAGCTTGGTGGATGAGGTCGGGCCGGTCCGCAACTCCCCTAGCCCCTTGGTCGTGCCCCACGCTCTGATCACGCTGGCGTCGTCCAGTGCACACATGTCGCCGTCCTGCGACCAGCGGCCGATGACTACCCAGGACCGCTGTAGCACCACGATGCGGATGTCGTCTGACTTGGGCGACGCCGGGTGATAGGTGACGCCGTTGATGGTCAGGGGCTCGGGTAGGGAGATTTCGGTCATTTGCGGTGCCTCTTTCTTGTCGTGAGAACGGGTAGTCCGTCCGCTCGCGCCACAGACCAGGGAGTCGGTAGGGCGGGCGCAAGGACCAACGGTTACCACGAGACGGGGAACCCGGTAGCCACGAGACGAGCCGCCAACCGCATCTCCTGCGCGTCGAGGGCGTGGTCGCAGTTCCAGACCCGGGCGCAGTACGGGCAACGGTGGCACCCGGTGCAGCGGGGCACGTCCTCGGTCCAGTAGTCGCCCACCAGCCCGCAGGAGAGGCAGGGACGCTTCATGCCGCCTCGTCGTCGGTGGCGTGGATCATCGGGCGGCCCTCGGCGTCGTAGCCGCAAGCGTCGACGGCGCCACACGTCAGACACGGCGTGTCGATGCGACCGACCGGGGGAGCGGTGTAGTCCTCGTCGGGGTCGTACTCGTCGGGGCCGTCGTTGCCGCCGAAGACGTGCGCCCAGAAGTCGACGTCGTCGAGGCTGGCCCGGTACTCGGCTTCGGGACAGAGGCTCATCTGGTCACAGCCCGGGGGTGCTCCCGCATCCAGCACGGCTCGCACTGGCCCGCCTCGTCCATGGCGATGCACTCCCCGCAGGTGCGGCAGTAGTCGTACGGCTCCTCCTCGGGCTCGTCGTCGTAGGGGGCCTCGGGCTCCGAGCGGCTGTCGGCGTAATGGATGCGGCAGAGGTAGACCTCGCCCCGGTAGGCGCAGCGGGCAGCGGAGGCTCGGCACCCCCCAGCCGTGGTCCACCCGCGGAGGGGCTCACCTACGCCGCCCAAGGGGGAGGGGGTGAAGTGCATCATGACGTGATCTCCATCGTGATGGAGTCGACCATGCTGCGGATCTCAGCAACTTCAACATCCCGCAGGTCGTCGAGGGTGCAGCCAATCGAGTGCGCTCCTAGTCTGACCAGGGTCTCGGTGTGCGCCGGCGTGAACTTCCAGGGCCAGCCGACGGTGTTCCAGTCGACGGCGGCCGCTCGGACACGCTCGTTGAGCGTCTCGCGGTCGCTGCTCGTGAAGCGGTTGTCCGTGTCCATCAGTCGACCAGCCCTTTGGCTGCAACCCGCTCGGCCCTACGCCTCGCATCGAACACCGCTGAGCGCAGGCGCTTGCACTCCCTGCACTCTCGCCTGCCCTTCCCGGACGGGTACTGCACCCCGTAGGTGACATAAGCGTGTCCGGCTGGACAGTGGGTGCGGGCAGCGATGTACGCACCGGCTCGGCCTGCGCTGGTGTTCTCCGCCCCCGTTTTCGGAGCCAGGTGGTCGGGATTAAAACAGGCCCGATGCTGGCACGTCGGCCCTCCCTTGCAGGACAGGTCCCGGTTGTGGCACTCGTGGTCGATGGTCAGGCCCTCTGGGATGAGGCCGACGAATAGCTCATAAGCCACCCGGTGGACTGGCCGGGTCTTACCTAGGTAGCCGATCGTCCGGTAGCCGTTACTGCCAGCCTTCCCGCTGTATAGCCAGCAGCCACCAGCGCTAATGGTGTGACGAGCCTTGAGCTTGTCCATGACAGGCGCTCGATTAGAGATTCGCATCTCAATTCACCATCAAGTTCGCCGTGGCCCGCATGGCCTGGCGCTCGGCCACCTTGGCGATCACCATGGCCTGCGTCTCGGCGCTGGGGACGGTGGAGGGGCGCCCGGCGAGCTTGGACAGGTTGCGCCAGTCCTCGGGGGAGAGACCGGCGAGCTCCTCGGCGGGGGCGTCGGTGCGCTTGCACAGCTCCTCGGCCACGATGGCGATGGCGAGCACCTTGGCGTGACGGGCGTTCTTGATCCGGCGGGCGGTGGCTGCTTCGAGGTTGGTCATTGCGGGCCTCCTTGGGGGGTGGGCTACAAGGGCACTATACCGGGGTGTACGTGGGATTGCAACTGCCGGACAGCGGGGCACCTTGGAACGCCTTGTGTCGACTGCTCCCCCAATTCTCTCGGAGGGCGACAGGGCGCAGGTTCCCCTTCTCCGCATCCACTGCGGCTAGCTGCCCGGCAGAGCTTCACTCGCGACTCGTCACCTATCGCTTGGAGAGGTCACGGCATGCGGTAGATGGTCGTTCCTCGCGCCCTACGGCGGCCGTAAGTCCGCCCGGCCTTGGGCAACTGGACCACGACCCATCCACCGTCAAGCCGACGCTTCAACTCGGCCAGGTCGTGAGCACTGAGGGCGAACCACTCACCGTGGGCGCGCCGATGGGCGAACTGCTGGTGCAGCGCCCGCTCCAACGGCTGACCGCCCGGACCCTGACAGATCACCGTGAGTGGCACGGGGGAGGAAGCTTGAAGGGTGCGGAGCCGGGTAGCAAGGTCCGTCGTAGTGCCGATCTTGTAGAAGGACCGGCCACCGTCGATCACGTACACGACGGACGATCTGTCGGTCACGCTCTCATTCCTTCCTCGTCTTCGGGCAGGCACCACAGCGCCACACGCCCGAGGCGAACGCCTGGGCCACGCTCTCGGCCACCGTGAGGATCGGGGCGCCACAGACGCAGCGGAGGGTGACGCGTGGCTCCGGTGGTCCGAGGGGATGCCTCATGCGCTCACCATCTCCCGTGCTCGCCGCTTGCTCGCCTGCTTGGACTGCGCCGCCCGGTTCTGATGGGCCAGGCTCCGACCGTGGGCGACCAGGCGCATGGTGACCTCGTACTCCCGCTCGCAGGGCTCACAGACCACCACTGCGATGGACAGCAGACCGTTGGAGTGGGCGTTGAGCAGGTCGACGGGGCCAGCGCAGGTGGGGCAG
>JBBRXY010000099.1:0-10542 GCA_038238185.1 Acidimicrobiales bacterium | reverse complement strand
CTTAGACAACGAGGTCGTTGCGCGCGTATGCGACAACGGACTCGCTGCGGCATCGGCTCACGCACTGGCCATCACCTTGGGCACTTGCTCGGCGCACCTCCTATTGGACGCTCATTTTCGTTACTCCGCAGCGGCGTGCCTCGAATGCGTGGACGGGCACATAGCGAACGGGATGGGTGCTCGGTGACGTCGAGGATCTCCGGACCCAGCTCTCGGCGTGACCAAGCATGCGAGTCCCAGAACGACGACCATCCTCTGGACAGCCCAGCGCCCCCGAAAGCCGGCCGAGGGGCGCGGGAGGCATACGAGATGTCTTGCTGCGACGGTGAGGTGGTCCGTCCCATAAGCCGAACCTTCAGCGGACGCCGATGCTCCGCCAAGCCCGCGACTGGGGCGATATCCCCTAAGAGTGGTCCGGTGAACCGTCCCGGTGCCCGGCGCCTAATGCGGAGCAGCCTTGAGCCACCCGCGATCCGCGCAGGGTCGATCTCCGAACCCGTTCGGTCCGGCGCTCTGCGTCCGTCTCAAGTCACTGACAGTGGGAGGGTCCGCCTTCTTGTGAGGACATTGACTTGATGCGATGAAGGAGCGCTGAGCGCGCTTCCGCGCGACGGGTTGGTGAATCACCAGCCGGCGCCGAGCGAGGAGGACCGAGGACGGTGCTCACCCTGACGGTCGTCTACGAGTGCCCAGGTTGCGGAGAGCGACTACTGGAGCGCCGTTGCCCGGACTGCAACCTGTTCTGCAAGTCCTTGGGCCGTGGCGGGAACTGCCCCTGCTGCCTATTGACTGAACAACTTACCGAGTAATAGCAGGTCAGAGGGGGTTTGCATCCATCCCTGGCTGTGCTAGACACCCCGGCTCATGGGCCCAACGCAGGAGACGTCGAGAGACCTGGTGGCGATGGTCATTCCTCAGGTCGGCCGCCTGGTGGCCACCAGTGACCCGTGGTCGCCCTACCGCCTCCTCGATGCTGAGGGCGTGACGGTGGCGGCGGTGGCGGCGTGGTTCGCCGAGCTCCAGGCGGCGGGGCGATCGGCGGCGACCCTGCGTTCCTACGGCATGGACCTGCTGCGGTGGTTCCGGTTCTGCTGGGCGGCGGGGGTGGCGTGGGACCAGGCGACGCGGACCGAGGCTCGGGACTTCTCGCTGTGGATGGCGGTGGCCGACAAGCCACTGAGGCCGCACTGGCGCCATCCGGAGGAGGCCCCGAGCAAAGCTCCCGTCGAGGGCGGCCAGCGCTATTCGGCTTCGGTGCGCGCCCACAGCGAGACGGTGCTGCGCGCCTTCTACGACTTCCACCGCGACGTGGGGAGCGGGCCGGCCCTCAACCCGTTCCCACTGGCCCGTTCCCGCGGGGACCGTCGAGCCAACGCACACCACAACCCGATGGAGCCGCACCGCAACGAGCGGGCCGGCGCCTACCGCCCGAAGGTGCCGACGCGGATCCCCCGGGCGGTGCCCGACGCCGAGTTCAACGAGATCTTCGCCCGGCTCCCCTCCCACCGGGACCGGGCGCTGGTCGCCTTCTACGTCTCGACGGGGGCGCGGGCCTCCGAGCTGTTGTCGGTCACCGTCGGCGGGGTGAGCCCCGAGCGCCAGCTGATCGCTGTGGTGCGCAAGGGGACCCGGGCGGTCCAGGAGCTGCCCGCCTCCACCGACGCATTCGTGTGGCTGCGGCTCTACCAGCTGGAGATGGACGGGCTGGTCCCCCCGGGGCGCCGCCAGCCGCTGTGGTGGACGCGGCGACGCCCGCTGCGCCCGCTCACCTATCACGGCGCCCATCGCATGTTCGAGCGCGTCAACGCGCTCGCCGGCATGGGGGCGACCCTTCACTCGCTGCGCCACACTGCCGCCTACCGGATGGCCGAGGACCCGGCCCTTCCCCTCACCGATGTCCAGTTCGTGCTGGGCCACGCCCAGCTCTCCACGACCCAGATCTACCTGACCCCCCGCAAGGAAGACGTCATCCGTCGGCTGTTGGCCCATCACGCCGAGCAGACCCGCCGAGCGGGCGAGCGGGTGGCGCCCCCGCCTGCGCCCGGCTACCGGCCCGAGACCCTCGATGTCCTGTTCGGCACGGCGCCCTCGTGAACCGACCCGCCGATGGGCCCGCCGTGCTCGCCGTCGGCCGCAAACGCGCCGCCCTCCGGGCCGCGATGGCCGAGGACTTCCCACCGCGCCCGACGCCGGCGTGCTGGCCGGCGACGCGACTGAGCCAGGACGAGGCGATACAGCTGTTGACCTCGGCGCCCTTCGTGGCCGAGAGCCACGACGCCCAGCGCAGGCGGACGGTCGGCGTGGAGCTGTTCTTCGAATGGCTGGCCGCCGTCCCGGGACAGACCTGGCAGCAACGATGGCGCCATGTCGAGGCCGACGTGGCGGGGATGGCGTGGCGGCGGGTGCGCAGGGCGTGGGTGGCCGGCCGCGCCCACCCGGTCAGCTGGCACCAGGACTTCGTGGCCGTGGCCCAGCGGACGGCGATCAGCGCCGAGGTGCTGCGCCCCTCACTGGCCTGGCTGGTGTCGGGCCCTTTGTCCAATGGCTCCCTGGTTCGCACCCTCAGCGCCACTCGGGACGCCGAAGGGTTCACCCGGTTGGCCGAGCACTGCGATGCCGACCCCGGGGTGTCGGCCAAGGCCCGGGGCCACACGCTGTACCGGGCCGCCTTGATCATGGCGGCCAAGGGTGGCGCACTGGCAGAGATCACCGTCGGCGATGTCCTGGAGCTGCTCGAGGCCGAGGCCGACGCCCCAGGGGGGATCTCCGACGGCGCCACGCTGTTCTACCGGGTGCTGCACGAGATGGGGGTCCTCGGCCAGGAGGCGCCGCCGAGCCTGCGCCAGCTGCGCACCGCCGGCCAGCGCAGCCCCGAGCAGATGATCGACCGCTGCGGGCTGGTGTGCCGCCCGGTCCGCGACCTGCTCGTCGACTACCTCAAGGAGCGCCAGCCCGCCTTCGACTACAACAGCCTGGAAACCCTCGCCCACCTGTTGGGCAGGCGCTTCTGGGCTGATCTGGAGGCCCATCATCCCGGCATCGACAGCCTCCGGCTGCCAGCGGAGGTGGCCAGCGCCTGGAAGCAGCGCCTGCGGACCATGCCGAAGAAGGTCAAGACCCCCACCGGGGGGACGACCGAGATCGTCGTCGAACGGCTCAGCTACCGGGAATGCCTGACGCCGGTGCGCGCCTTCTACCTGGACCTGGCCCACTGGGCGATCGAGGACCCCCAGCGCTGGGGCGCCTGGGTGGCGCCATCGCCTGTCGGCGAAGAGGAGGGCGTCCGGCGCAAGGCCACACGCCAGCGCAAGTCACGCATGGACGCCCGCACCCGGGCCCGCCTGCCCTCGCTCCCAGCCCTGGCGCGGGCGGTCAATGAGCGACGCAAGGCGACCGCGGTGCTGCTCGACGCGGGCCGTCGGGCCGAGCCGGGTGAAACGTTCACCCATGGAGGGTCCACCTTCACCCGGCGTGCCCGAGCCGACGGCATCTGGGTGGACGACCTCGCCACCGGCAAGCGGCGCGACCTGGCGACCGAAGAGGGCAACGCCTTCTGGGCCTGGGCGGTCATCGAGATCCTCCGGGCGACGGGCATCCGGGTCGAGGAGCTCCTCGAGCTCAGCCACCACAGCCTGGTGCAATATCGGCTCCCCACCACCGGCGAGCTGGTCCCGTTATTGCAGATCGCACCGTCGAAGACCGACGCCGAGCGGCTCCTGGTGGTGAGCCCGGAGCTAGCGGAGGTCCTCGCCGTGGTCATCGGCCGGAGCCGTGACCGCCACGGAGCCGTGCCGCTCGTTTCGACCTACGACGACTACGAACGCGTGTGGTTGGCGCCGGCGCCGCGGCTGTTGCAGCGCCGCGTCAACGGCGAGAACCGGTCGTTCGCGCACAGCAGCCTCCTCAAGATTCTCACCGCGGCCGTCGCCGGGTCCGGACTGGTCGACCCGGTCGAAGGTTGCCCCCTGCACTACACGCCGCATGACTTCCGGCGGATGTTCATCACCGACGCCATCCTGAACGGCCTGCCTCCCCACATCGCCCAGATCATCGCCGGGCACCAGGACATCAACGTCACCCTCGGCTACAAGGCCGTCTATCCCGACGAAGCCATCCAAGCCCACCTCGGGTTCCTTGCTCGGCGGCGGTCGTTGCGCCCCAGCGAGGAATACCGGGTCCCCACCGAGGGTGAATGGCAGGAGTTCCTCGGCCACTTCGAGCGCCGCAAGGTGTCCATCGGGACCTGTGCCCGGGCGTTCTCCACGCCGTGCATCCACGAGCATGCCTGCGTCCGTTGCCCGATGCTGTGGCCCGACCCCGCCCAGCGGGCCCGGCTGGTCGAGATCCGCGACAACCTGACCGCACGTGTAGCCGAGGCCGAACGGGAAGGGTGGCTGGGCGAGGTCGAAGGGCTGGAGGTCAGCCTGGCCGGAGCCGAGGAGAAGCTCGCCCAGATCGACCGACAAGGAAGCCACACGGCGACGGTGCAGCTGAGCAGATCGAGCCCCTGACTCGGCCCCAGCCATGCCGGAACACAGCGAGGACGCCCACTGGGCGGGGCCACGAGGCCGCCGCGCCATCCATCAGGAGACCGAGACAATGATCAGCCACGGCCCAGCCGAGACTCAAGGCTCGGACATCCTCGACTGCCATCCGATCACCCATCCCGACCGGCCTCTGGTCGACGACCACAGCGCTGCCGTCCTTCAGGACGCGATCGTCGAGCTCACGCTCTTGCGCTCGCCTGCGGCCCTCGGCGACGGCCTCGCCGATCTGCATGCAATGGGCAGCCTCCTCGCCCAGATCAACGCCTGGCTGCCCATCGCCGTCGCCACCGCTCGAAGCCAACGCCACAGCTGGGCCGAGATTGCGAGTCAGCTCGAGATCGCGCCAGCCACCGCGAGGCGCCGGCACCGCGACTACCTCACCTCGACCTACCCTGACCCCGCGTTGATTGATCCGCTGTCCAGCTGACGGCTGCCGCCGGGCTGAACGTGGAGTCTGATCTCGACCCGTTCGAAGAGAGGGGTTCGTGGCTGCTGGACTCCAATTTGCCTTCAGCCAAGTTCAGAGAATGCGGAGAGACGGTCACGGTCGAGGAGCTGGGCGAATGAGTGGGGCCTCGACATCTCGCCGACGACCGAGCAAGGACAACACTCGGGCTTCCCAAAGCAAACTCAACGACAAGGGAGGCCCCACCGTGGAACGACAGTACGTCGGCATCGACCTGCACCGGCGCCGATCGGTGATCGTGCGCCGCACGCCGGCGGGAGAGACGCTCGAGACCGTCCGCATCGACAACGACCCCGTGGCCCTGGCCCTGGAGCTGGCCAAGGCCGGGCCTGACCCCGAGGTGGTGCTGGAGGCCACCTACGGTTGGTACTGGGCCTCCGACGTGCTGCAGGCCAACGGGGCCAACGTGCACCTGGCCCACCCCCTCGGCAACAACTGGGGCCACCGCCGGGTCAAGAACGACGAGCGAGACGCCACCGACCTGGTCGACCTGCTGCGCCTGGGGCGCCTGGCCGAGGCCTGGATCGCTCCCCCCGAGCTGCGGGAGCTGCGGGAGCTCGTGCGTTACCGGGCCAAGCTGGTGGCCCTGCGCTCGGGGCTCAAAGCCCAGGTGCACGCCGTGCTGGCCAAGGAGGGCGTGGCCGTGCCCATGAGCGACCTGTTCGGCGTGGCCGGTCGGGCCCTGCTCGACTCCTGCGCCCTGGGACGGGCCTACACGACCCGAGTGGAGTCGTTGCGGGACCTGATCGAGCTGTTCGACCGGGAGGTCGGGATGCTCGAAGGCCTGGTCAACCGGCAACTGGCCGACTACCCCGGCTACCGGGCCGTGCAGGCCATCTGCGGGGTCGGCCCCGTGCTGGGCGCCATCTTCGTGGCCGAGATCGGAGACGTGCACCGCTTCCCCGCCGCCCCCCAGCTTTGCTCGTGGGCCGGGCTCACGCCGTCGCACCATGAGTCCGACACCACCGTGCGCCGGGGCCACATCACCAAGCAGGGCAGCCGCCTGGTGCGCTGGGCCGCGGTGGAGGCCGTGCAGCGCCAGCGGGGCGGGACGTTCCTCCAGGCCCACCACCACCGGGTGGCCGACCGCCGGGGCAAGGGCATCGGCAAGGTCGCCACCGCCCGCAAACTTCTCACCCTCGTCTATTACGGCCTACGCGACGGAGAGATCCGCTGCCTGGCCGAGGCGGGGTGACCAAGCCCGGACGCAGCCGAGGCGCGAGCTCGCTACTTGTCATGGCCCCCGAAAGGCGAGGCCGCGCGCTTGATTGAGCCCGCCCGGCTGCGGCCGACACGCTCCATGCCACCTCGCGTGGCGAAGGAATGACCGGCACCCGGGCTCAACCCGGCGATGCCCGACCAGCAGCGCTGGTCTTGGAGCGCGGACCGCATGGCGTCCCCCTGTGCAGCACCGGCAGGAGGGCATGCACGAAGCCCTGTCGGGCTTCGATCCCCATTTTCCTGAGGGCCTGACCGGGCCGTCAAGGCTTCCCCTACGGGCGGCCTTCGGCCGGCCTTGACCGCCCTCGTCTTCCCCGTCCCGATTGCGGGGCCCACTTCGGCGCGCCCGGAGACGAGGACTCAATCGCCTTGGTCACCGGCAAAGGGCTGATCGAGCCCCCTCTTCGAGGAGGCGCTGTTTGACACAAAGCGCTCCTTCAGGAATGACATCGGGTTCGATCGTTGCCCGCACGGGCTTACCCTGAACGACGGCGTCCGCGACCAGTTGCTCGACGTCGTTCCACGTCCCACGTGGAGTTATGGCGGAATCGTCGCGCAGACCGCCGACCATCCGACGCATGGCGGCCATTGCATCTGTACCCGCACTCTCGATGCTCTTCAGCGCGGCGGATGCGGCAGCGGGCTGGTGTTCGGCGACGTGTCGAGCGGCCTGCGCCTGCACGACGATGGCCGTGACGTAGTGGCCGACCATGTCGTGCACCTCACGGGCGATCTCGAGACGTTCGTCGGCGCGCGCAGCGTCCTGGGCTGCGACACGCTGCCAGTCGGACCAGCGAAGGTAGACGCCGACGCCCACGGCGACCGCGAAGGCTCCTTCGCATATGACCAGCAGGTAGGCCGCCGCGCTGACCATGGGCCGCAGAGCTTCTGCTGCTACCGCGCAAGCGGCAAGCGTCGCTTGCGCGAACGCGGTTCCGGCACGCTCGGTCCGCAACGTGCTGCTGGTCAACAGAGCGAGCGCGAACAGTGCAGCAAAGGACGGCGGGAGGTTGGTGCCAATGCTCCAACTGGCGGTCGTCAGCGCCATGCCGGCGCCGGCCAGTGTCACCAGCGCCAAGGCGAGGTGTCGGCGCCGAAGAGCGAGTGCCACAGTGGCGAACGCCCCGAGGCACGGAACGAGGAACGCCACCGACATCGAGATCCGACCTGTATCGACCACGGGATCGGTGGCCCACAATGCGATGTCGACGAGTGTGAGGAGCGCAGCGATGCCAAAGCAATCGGTCCGACGCTCGGGACAGCCGCTGGATGACACGCGGCGCTCGATCCAGCACGCGGTCCATCGAGGTCGGAGCGAAATCCGCCGAGCGGGACCTAGCGGTGTGCGCCGCTACAGGCTCGTCGATGGCAGATCCTCGGATCACCTCTGCATGTTACGAGCCGGACGGGTTCGGCGGATCGGCCGATCGGCCGGTTCGGGTGGCACCCCAGACCGGCCGATCGGCCCTGCGGTTCGGCCGCGAAGCAGATGTGCGAGGGGCCGGATGTCCCGACGATGGAGCCATGCTCACATCCAACCCGAACCGCTCATTCCCCGACCCTCTTCCGCCGTTGCGTCCCCTCGAGCAGGCGACGTGAAGAGGTTGTCCCGCTCGTCGTGGAAGTTGAGGTGGCGGTCCCCCGCCTGATACCTGCCAGGTGGTAGGTGTCGGGCGTTCGCCAAGAACACCGACAGCAAGGGGACCGCCAGTGAAGAAGACCTATCAGACCAACGCCACACCTGCCGACCTCGTCCTGCCCGACGCCGTCACGGTGGCCATGGGTGAGCTCGCCGAGACGATGCGTGAAGGCCTGCTGGCCCTGGCCGTCGGGGCGGGACTCCAGGTCATGCAGGTGATGATGAGCGAGAACGTCCTTGGCCTGTGCGGGCCGAAGGGCGCCCACGACCCCGACCGCAGCGCGGTGCGCCACGGCAGTGAAGAGGGCTCGGTCACCCTCGGCGGCCGGCGGGTGCCCGTTCGTCGTCCCAGGGTGCGGACCGCCGACGGCGCCTCCGAGGTGGCGGTGCCCGCCTATGACCTGTTCGCCTCCACCGAGCTGCTGGGCGAGATGGCCTTGCAGCGGATGATGGCCAAGCTGTCCACCCGGCGCTACTCCGCCGGCCTGGAGCCGGTCGGCTCCCAGGTCGAGTCCAGCGCCCGATCCACCTCGAAGTCGGCGGTGAGCCGGCGCTTCGTGGCCGCCACAGAGACGGCGCTGGCCGACATGCTGGCCGCCGACCTCTCGAAGCTGGACCTGGTGGCGCTGATGGTCGACGGCGTGCACTTCGCCGACCATCTCTGCGTGGTGGCCCTGGGCATCGGCATCGACGGCACCAAGCATCCCCTCGGCGTGGTGGAGGGCGACACCGAGAACACCACCGTCGTCAAGGACCTGCTCGCCGGCCTGCGGGACCGTGGGCTCGACACCACCCGTCCCATCCTGTGTGTGCTCGACGGGGCCAAGGCGCTGGTGGCGGCAGTGAAGGCGGTGTTCGACCATCCGGTGGTGGCGCGGTGCCAACTCCACAAAGTCAGAAATGTCGAGTCGAAGTTGCCCAAGGCGCTGGCGTCAACAGTGGCAAGAAGATGCGGGCCGCCTACCACGACCCCGACGCCCTGGGCGCCGAGGCCACCCTGGAGGCCCTGGCCCGCAGCCTGGACAAGAGCCACCCCGGCGCCGCCGGAAGCCTGCGCGAGGGCCTGGCCGAGACCCTCACCGTCAGCCGCCTGGGAGTGCCGCCCACGCTGGCCCGGACGCTGCGCTCGACCAACCCAGTCGAGTCCATGATCGAGATCTGCCGGGACCACTCGACGAACGTGAAGCGCTGGCGGGACGGTCAGATGGCGCTGCGTTGGTGTGCGGCAGGGATGGGTGAGGCGACCAAGCAGTTCCGTCGGGTCAACGGCTTCCTCCACCTGCCCGCCCTGCGAGCCGCCCTTGAAGTTCACGTCCACGGGACTGTCGCACCCAAATGCGATGATGCAGAAGTAGCCGCCTGACCATCTGGGGCCGCCACGAAGATCCACGGGGCTCGGGACATCCTCCCGCCAGTCGCTGCGGGCCCCTTGGGTGCCGGCGTCCATCGATGAGTGCGGCGATGATGATACCTACTGGGATCAGGTTGAATACAAACGCGAAGTAGGTCGGTGTAGCCACCGAGAGCGCCAGGAGCAGGCAGGCGAGCCAGATGCGGCGATGGCGAAGCGCAAATCCAGCCGCCACCGCCGATGCTGGCAGGATGATGCTGGCGCTCGCGACCAACAACCGGGAGTCGGGAGTGCTACGGGAGATCTGCGGCAGCGCGATCGTTGCGCCCAGGACGGCCCACCCCCAGGCGAGGACACTTAGGCGCTGTAGAGGTTGACTGGCTGGCCGGCTTGTGGAGTTATCCATCGACAGGCACCGTCCGCTCTTGGGTTCCGTGGACGCCCGTTGCTTCGAGTTGAACCAGCGGGCCTGGGTTGGTGAGCTTGGCAACAAAGAGTTCCTGACCTGTACTGGCCTTGACGAGAGTCGCCGCGGTGTAGGTGCCCTTGGGCGGTCGCTACCGAACGACGAGCCGGGCGCCGGACGTAGGGCCTTCGGCCCCTGCGATCGGCGTAGGGCGTGCTCCGGCGTGCTCCGTCCACACTGGAGCGGTCCCTGAGCCAGACGGTCCCAGCACCCTCCGGAAAACCGATCGGGTCCCTTGACGCGTTCAGGATCCTGCACGGATCCTCGTCACAGGCCGGTTGGAAGATCCACCACCGCCACATCACGGCCTCGCCCCAGCGGGGAGGACGCCTCGCGAGGGGACGTCGCCGGAAGCCGTGACGCCCTCGTTCGCCGGCACGCCGTTGGCCTGCGCCTTGGCCTGCGCCGCCTTGGCCTCCGGGCTGTTCGGGTTCAGCGTTGGAGTGCCGCCGTAGGTGCTCAGGTCGACCATCTTGGGAGAGCCGTCGGGGTTCTTCTCCTGCTTGCCGTCGGCTCCGACCACGCCGACCTTGTAGCCCGGTTGCGGATGTAGCGCCCCATCAGGGCCGCGCACCGCTCCCTGCATCATGTCCGGTTCCTCGACCTGCTTTCCGCGGATGTTATGCGTTGGACGCCCTTGCGCCTGCGCCAGGGTCGCCGTGCCCAGGACCCCAACGGCTACGACTCCGGCCGCCAGAAGCCGCCAACTTCTCCGTCTCGTCATGCTTCTTCTTTCGTTAGGCGACTGGCGCCATCACCGAACTGAGCGCCGGTGAGCTGGATGGGGAAGTTCTCGTCGAGGAGGATCCTCATGTCATGGTCGGCTCAGGAGACCTCTGGGACCGCAGGGGG
>JBBRXY010000098.1:0-10598 GCA_038238185.1 Acidimicrobiales bacterium | reverse complement strand
GGCCATCGTCGACACGCCGCTGCTCGAAAGCGTGCCCGACGACCAGGTCAAGGGCATCGACGTCCTGCGGGCCATCCGCAGCTTCGACCCCTGCATGCCCTGCACCACCCACATGGACACGGGCAAGGGCGTCATCGTGCGGGAGGTCAACTCCTGCGGCTGCACGCTGGAATGAGCGAAGGGGGGCAGGGCCCTCCTCCGGGACCGTTCGCGGCATATGCCGCGGAGGAGGCCCGAACCGCGCCCCCCGGGCCGCTCCGCCAGACGGCTCGGGTGTTGATCGGTGGCATAGGGCTGCCGTGGCTGCGAGATCTCGACTTCGGCACGCAGTTCATCCGCCGCGTGGAGGGTCTCGACTGGCCTGACGACGTTGTGGTGGAAGACCTTTCCTATGCCGCCCACCGGGTGCTGCACCGGTTGAAGGAGCTACGGCCGGAGAAGGTCGTTCTCGTCGGCGCCATGCCGCGTGATGTCGACCCTCCCGGCACCATCCGTCGCTACATCCTCGACCTGACACCCCCGGACGACAAGGAGGTGGCCGACCGGCTGAGCGAAGCGATCGGCGGCATCATCGACCTCGACCACACCCTGGCGGTCGTGAGGTACTGGAAGGGTTTCCCCGCCGGTACGGTTGTCATAGAAGTGGAACCGAATGACCGGGCTTTCGGGCTCGGGTTCTCCTCCGAGATCGAGGGCAAGGTCGACGAGGTGCTCGCCATGGTGAGGGCCGAGGCCGGAATGGCCGGACCTGCCGGCACGGCCGCTGAGGAGACAACCTGATGACCGACATCGAACACAAGCCGTATGCGGAGGTCATGGAGCGGGTGGGCGAATTGGCCGATTCCCTGCTCAACAACCCCGACCCCAAGGTGGCGGCGCGGGCCGAGGAGATGCTCGACTGGATCGACACGTTCCACCGCGAGGGCCTTGCCCGTCTCGTCGGCCTCATCATCAGTTGGCGGGGTGAGCTGTTCTTGGAGACGGTCTCCGCCGACGAGATAGCCGGCGTCTTCCTGGCCACCTACGACCTCACGGCCGACGTGCTCGACGACGCCAGCATGAGGGGGAGCGGATCATGAGCGACGTCGGAGAGGTCTCGTACCCACAGGTGATGCTGGTGGTCGGCGAGATGGCCGAGGAGTTGCTGAGCCATCCCGACAAGTTGGTCCGGGACGAGACCGAGGAGATGCTCGACTGGATCGACGCCTTCCACCGGGAGGGGCTCGGCCGCCTGGTGGAGCTCATTCGAGGCTGGCGGGGTGAGATCTTCCTCGACTCCGTGGCGCGCGATGACGTCGCCGGCACGTTCCTGAGCACCTACGACCTCGGCGTGAGCCCGGGCACGGACACCTCGGCTGAAGACGCCGTGGCCGAGGCCCTGGAGGAGATCCGTCCCTTCGTGGAGTCCCACGGGGGCACCATCGCCGTCGACAGCGTGATCGACGGAGTGGTCAAGGTCCAGATGCTCGGCTCGTGTGACGGCTGCCCCAGCTCCACGGCCACCCTCACCGGCGGCGTGGAGCGGTCCCTGCGGGAACACTGGCCCAACTTCCGCAGACTCGAGG
This sequence comes from Acidimicrobiales bacterium, assembly GCA_038238185.1. GTDB lineage: Bacteria > Actinomycetota > Acidimicrobiia > Acidimicrobiales > AC-14 > DATAQC01. The sequence goes on along the minus strand of JBBRXY010000098.1, from coordinate 9,033 downwards.
TGGTCGACCCGAACGCCGCCGCCGAGGCGCCCCCGCCACCGGCCGCCGCCGAACCGGTGCAGCTACTGCAGATCGGGCGCAAGAAGACGTGAAGCTGACGGCCGAGGAGCTGTCGTACCGGGCCCGTGCCCTGGCCCAGGCCCATCCCCTGACCGCCCTCGCCAAGCGCTATCTCGACCGGGCGGTCGCCCAGCAGCGCCTGTGCCAGCCCATTCCCGAGATTGGCATCTGGGCCGGAGCTTCACTCCTCAACGGATACTGCCTCCGCTGCGTCGAAGAGAACGATGCCGACGTCCTCTTGGCGGCAGCCACCGACGAAACCGCCTTCCCCGACCTCGACGAGCTCGATGAGATGGCCACCCAGGTCGCGGCCGAGCTGCGCTCGGACACCGGCGGCCGCCATCTTCTCGGCGACGACAACGTGTTCGACGCCCTCGACCGCATCATCAACTCCGAGGTCAACAATCGCCTCGGCCACTGGCGTGACACGATCGACGACAACGGCTGGGCCGAGATGGAGGAGTACATCACCTGGTGGGTCGTGAAGGGGTATGCCTTACGGGTGGCCGAGACGATGACCGGGGCGTTGGTTTGACGTTTCGTTCCGTGACATCGTCATGAAAGTGCTGATCGCCGGGGTGGGCAACGTGTTGCGCGCCGACGACGGGTTCGGCGTCGAGGTGGCGCACCGGATGGAGAAGCTGGAACTGCCGGCCGACGTGTCGGTGGTGGAGACCGGAATCGGGGGAATCGCGTTGGTGCAAGAGCTTCAGGCGGGGTATGACGCCCTGGTCATCGTCGACTGCGTCGACCGCGGTCGACCACCTGGCCAGGTCATGCTCATCGAGCCCGAGGTGATCGATGTCGACGCCCTCACCTGGACCGAGCGCCACGACATCCTGGCCGACATGCACCTGGCCACGCCGGAGCGGGCCATGATGCTGGCCCGAGCCCTCGGGGTCCTGCCGTCGAAGCTGCTCATGGTGGGCTGCCAGCCCGTTGATCCCGAGGCCATCGGCCAGGGGATGACCCCGCCGGTGGTCGCCGCGGTCGGCGTGGCCATCGACGAGATCCTCCGTCATGTCGACGATCTGCTTGCGGCCGACGCCGGGTCGGCGGCGAACCCGACCGCCTCGGCGGCACAACCGGGCCCGGCCGGCGTCATCGCCGCCTCGCCGCCCCCGCCGGAATTGGCCGACTACGCCGCTCCCGCCAATGGCTCTCTGGCTCCGCCAGGGCCGGCCGACCCCCCGACCGTCCTCGGCTCGAGCGGCTGAGATGTCCGAACAGTCCCTCCGAGGTTCCACCCCCGCGCCCGACCGCAAGGCGGTCATCGCCGACCTCGAAAAGCAGTTGCGCCTCGTTCCCCGCACGAGCCGGCCGCACGAGTTCGCCGTGCTGTCCTACCGGCTCGGTCTGGCCCACGCCGAGTCACCGTTCGGCAGTCCCCAGGACGGCCTGCGCAAGGCGCTGGCCAACTTCGACGAGGCCGCGTCCATCTTCGACCCGAGGTATGAGCCGGTCGAGCACGCCCGCGTGCTCAACGCCGCCGGTGCCGCCCATCGGGGACTTGGCAACCGCCCCAAGGCGGCCGAGCTGTTCGCCCAGGCCTCGGAGCTGTTCGCGGCCAGCGACCGCGACGCCGAGCGGGCCGCCGCCCAGAACAACCTCGGCCTGGTGCGCACCGAGCTGGGCGAGCTTCCGTCCGCGGTCACGGCCTTCGACGTCGCTGCCGAGCTGTTCGACACGTCGACGGCGGAGGGCCGCAGAGGCCGGGTCGCGACGCTTCACAATAGGGGCCAGGCCCACGCCGCCCTGGGTACGGAGGCGGGACTGGAGGCGGCGCTCGCCGACTACGAGGAGGCGCGGGCCGATCTAGACCCCGACGATGCGCCCTACCACTACGGACTGGTGCACCACAGCATCGGGGCCACGTGCAGCGCCCTGGCCACGCTCAACCCCGAGCAGCGGCGCGACTTCCTCCTCGAGGCGGTGCGAGCCTTCACCGAGTCGTTGGAGATCTTCAGTCGGACGGCCTTCCCCTATCAACACGCTCTGGCCATGCACAACCTCGGGCTCGCCTACGCATCCCTGGGAGGTCTCACCAACCTGCGCAGGGCCCTCGCCTCCTTCGAGGAAGCGGTCGCCATCCTCGATCCCCGTCTCCACGCCGAAGGGTGGCGTCAGGCCTATGCCAGCCTCGAGCGCACCGAGAAGCAGCTCAACGAGCTGGAGCCGGGCATGAGCCGAACCGACCACTTCGTCAATCTGGCCGCCGACCTGAACCGCGACGATCGAGCCGCCCTGGTGAAAGACCGCCTCACCCGCTACTTCGCCTTGCCAGAACAGGGCCGGTCGCAGTTGATCGAGTTCGCCCTCGCCACCGCCCAGCTGGGCGAGCTGCGCGGCCGAGTCGTCGACGAGACGATCCTGATGACGATCATGGAGATGCCCCGTGACGTCCAGGAAGTTACCCTCGACGCGGTCTGGGAAGCGCACCGCTCCCTCGACGGTGATGAGCGGGAGACGGCCGATCGCGAACTCGACCAGGCCATCGGCGACGCCCTTGGGGGACCGCAGCGGATCTTCGTGCGCGACCACCTGCTCGGCCTGGGTTGGGAGCGTCCGTGAGAGGATGCGTCCATGAGCAACGACGCTGAGCCGGTCATGGCGCCCGACCAGACGGCGCGCGCCTTCGTCGACGCGGTGGTCTGGGGTGAGCACAACCGGGTCTGGGAGCTTCTGGGCCTCGAGGGGCGCACGACGGTGTTGAAGGTGGCGTCCAAACGGGGCATGGACGAGATCCTGGTAGCCCGCTTGCGGGACGGCACCGCCTCGGGCCCCGAGCGCGAGGAGTTCCTCGCGGATCTGGTCAACGGTTTACGGGCCGACCTGGCCGGCAACGACCTCGACGCCCTCGAATACGAGCTCGACACCGCTCCGGCCGAGCCGGGCCGGTCCCGCGTCGTGATCCAGGCCCCCCTGCACCCGATCCTGGGCGGGTACCTGCCCGCGGCATCGGTGGAGCTCTCCAACGACGGCGGGCAGTGGAAGGTCGAGCGCCTCGTGCCCCTGACCTCCGGATGAGACTCGTCGGGTCCTGTCCACGGACCACCCGTTTCGTCGGGCCTACCCTGTGAGCGACATCGAGGAGCCCGGGTCGGTCGGACCCCTGAGCGGGCTACCGGGCCCACCGCCGCCGCCGGCGTCACCGTTTCCCGCGGGAGTACCCGTCTCCAGCGGGCCCGCGCCTGAGACCATCGAACGATTTGGTCGCCAGATGCGCCATTTCCCGGTGGCCGTGTCCAGCGAGGCCATGGCCCTGGCCTGGGCCAATCGCGAGGACGGGCCGCCCGGAGCAATCGTCATGGTCGACCACGAGATCGGGCCACGGGGCTATCACGGCACCATCTGGCCCACCCCGCCCGCCGACTCACTCGCCTGTTCGGTGATCCTGCGGCCGGCCCTGGCCGTGGAGGAGGCCGACGCCAGCTGGCTCGCCGTGGGCCTGGTTGCCATCGCCGCGGCTGAAGCTGCCAGCGGCCACAGCCTGAGCCTGTGGTGGCCGGCCGACGTGGTCGAGGGGCCGGAGCGCGACCTCATGGCCTCGGTGAAGGCCGAGATCCAGCTCGGTCCCGGCAAGGTCAAGAGCGTCGTGGCCACGATGCGGTTCGACCTGATCAAGCTCGGCTTGGGCCGGGAGCGTCGCGACGATCTGCTCGAACAGGTCGTGCTGGCCGTCGATCAGGTGTCCGAGCTCCTCGGCGGCGGCGCTGCCTCAGTCGCCGCCGCCTATGAAGCCAGATGCTCGGCGGTGGGGCAGCGGTTCAAGGTGAAGCTGCGCCCGAAGGGCGAGACCCGGGGCACTATCCGCAGCATCGACCGCTCCGCCCGCCTGGAGATCGCGTCTCCGACGGGCATGATCGAGCGCGTCGGCATCGACCAGATGGCGGAGATGACGGTCGTCTGAGGGTACTGGCAGGACAGTCCGGAACCGAATCGGTCCCGGAGGGAAACCTCTAGCGGTTGAGGGTGCGGCCCGAGTGAAGGGGCAACTTGCCGCGAGGTCCGCCGGTGAGGCTCACGTCCTGCTGGGCGATGCGGTTGAGCGCGCTCTCGAGCTCGGAAGGGAACGGACCGGGCATGGGCGAGTAGGCCTCGTGCACCTCGCCGGGGTACATGAAACACATCTCGTCTTCGTGGCTCCAGGGCCGGTAGTCGCGCACTCCGTTGGTGGCCATTGGGGTGGAATCCTCCAGTCGTTGCCTATGTGCTCAGCTCACTTACAGGATAGCCGCACGCGAGGGCTGTGACCAGGGAGGGGAGCGAGGACCGAAGTGCAGCGGAGGCCGTAGCGACCAAGGGACGATGTGGGAGACTGGAAAGGACCGCGCAGACACGAGGAGCGAGCGCATGAAGTTGGGCATCGTCGGCAAGGGTGGCGTCGGGAAGACCACGACCTCCGCCCTCATCGCCCAGGCCTATGCCAAACAGGGCAAGCGGGTCCTGGCCATCGACACCGACTCGAACCCGAACCTGGCGTACAGCCTCGGTCTCGGAACACAAGCGGCCGACGACGTGCCCCTCTTGCCCCGGGCGCTGGTGGTGGGTTCTGGTGATGGTGCCATGACGCCGGCCGAACTTCTCCACGCCTATGGCGCCGAGACCCCGTCGCACGTGACCTTGTTGCATGCCATGCGTGTCAACCAGGCAGGCGCCGGCTGAACGTGCGGTAGCCATGCTTCCGTGCGGAGCATCCTGGGAGCCGCCATCGAGGAAGAGGCCGATGTCACCTTGGTCGACATGGAGGCCGGCCTCGAACATCTGAGCCGTTCGGGCGGCACGCTCGCCTACGCCGACGTCCTGCTCGTCATCATGGAGCCGAGTCGCAAGTCGATACTGACCGCCGGGCGCACCATCGTGCTGGCGGCCGAGCTGGGGATTCCTCGGGTGTACGGGGTCGGCAACAAGGCCGAGCTGCCCGACGACGTCGAGTTCTTCGAGACGGTGTCGGCCGAGTACAACGTGCCGCTCGCCGGCATTATCCCCACCGACCCCGATGTGGTCGAGGCAGACCGCAGCGGTGTGCCGCTGGCGCCCGGGAGCGGTCTGCCCGTACGCGAGGCCGTGGAAAAGATCATCGCCTTCGTGGAAGACGCTCTCGTCACGGCTGGGTGAGCGCCGTCGTGCGCCACGGCGCAGGGGATCGGGACGGGTCGGGCCCCCGGGTAGTAGCGCGGTGGGGGCGGTCTGAGTCCGCTTTCGGCCCCGGTGGGTGACTTTTCCCTGTAGGGGGCTTTCTATCTATAGGTTCGCGACATACAATGACCTCGTACCGGCGCCTGGCCGGTGACAAGGAGGTCGTCCGTGGCTCTGTGGTGGATCGCCAACCTGATCCTGATCCTCTTGGTCGCACCCGTTTGCATCTTCTTCCTGAACAGGGTGCTGCGGCCCGCGAAGGAGATCCTGGCTTACGCCCACGACATCCTCGAGCACGGCGTGCTCCTCACCGGCACGCTCGATGCCGTTCCCAAGTTGGTGGAGACGAAGCAGCTCACCGGTACTGCCCGTCAGGGAGTCCAGCGCTACGGAGCGGCCCTCCAGCAGCTGCTCTAGAAGGGTTGCTCGTGGCTGTCTCTCGCAACGAATAGCCATAAGACACGAAAGACAACAACATGAAAGATGAGGCACCGTGCAATTGACTCTGGCATCGGTACACCTGGGTGCAGCCACCGTTGTGACCTTGTTCGGGGTATTCGCCATCGTCGCCGCTCTCGCCCTGTACCTGATCACGATCGCAGTCATTCTTCGGGAGGTGAGCTTCACCGTGGGCACGGTGCTCATCGGTGTGCGGTCGATCGCCGCGCAGACCGCTCCGCTGGCGCCGGTGGTGCGCGACCTGGTGAATGACATCCGCGGCATCGAGGACGACCTCGCGGGCGTGCTCGGCACATCGCCGGTCAGGCGATCCGCCCGGCGCTGACCCCACGAGCAGCGGCCGAACTGACGAGGCCCCCCGGCAAGGGGGGCCTCGTCGCGTCCGCCCAGCAGTTCCGATGCCGCGAAGGTGAGAGTCCTCCCCGAGCTTTGGCCGTTGGAGTTCGAGTATCCGACGCCCAGGGCGTCCGGGGCCCGAAGGGGGCCGGGCGACATCGGCTGTTCCGGACAGGTGGTTCGCTATATGACTACATGAAGAAGACCTGGCGGACCGCCGACGGAAGCGGGAGGGGTCGGTCACCGTTGATCCCGAACTGGACGACCGGGCTCCCGTTGTCCACGAACCAGGTTCCCGTGCTGGGGCGGAAGACGGCGATGTTCGCCTTTCCGGAGCTGGAGTAGACGCCGGGGACAGGAATGTCACCCGTCGTGCCGAAGTTCACGATGAGACCGCCGGCAACGTACCAGGTGTTGGTAGAGGGCCGGAAGACGGCCAACTCGGTCTTGCCGTCACCCGTGTAGTCGGCGGGGACGGGGATGTCGCCGGCGATGCCGAACTGGGTGGCAGTGCTACCCCCGGTCGAGTTCAGGATGTACCAGGTGCCGTTGGAGGGACGGAAGACGGCGATGTCGGCCTTGCCGTCGCCGTCGTAGTCGGCCGACACCGGAATGTCGCCCGCCCCACCCCAGGTGACGAAGAACTCGAGGCCGTTGGCCCGCTTCAGGGACCAGGTGCCGGTGGAGGGACTGAAGACGGCGAAGTCGGCCTTGCCGTCGCCGTCGTAGTCGGCGGGCACCGGGATGTCGCCCGCCCCACCCCATTGGGTGAAGGACGCGCCTCCGGTGGAGAGTTTCACGTACCAGATGTTGTTCGAGGGACGGAACACGGCCACGTCGGTAAGACCGTCGCCGTCGTAGTCGGCGGCCACGGGAATGTCGGCGGGGTCACCCCAGGTGACGGCAAAGTCGGGATTGGTGCCCGTACCCTTCACGTACCAGGTGGCGTTGGATGGCCGGAACACGCTCATGTTGGTGATTCCGTCGTTGTCGAAATCGTCGACCGGCGGCTGGATCTGCAGACCGCCGGCCGTGGTGCACACCGGCGAGGCCTTCACATAGCGGTTGTTGTTCCAGACGTTGTTGTCGCACGGGGTGGTGGCGAAGGAGTCCCAGAGGTCCCAGACCCCGTTGCCGGTGGCCGTGTTGGAGAAGATCAGGTTGTTGCGACCGTTCGGGGCGGGGAGGTCAGCGACCGAGCCGGTGCGCCTGCCCACACTGATGCCGCCGGCCTTGTTGTTCAGCGAACGATTGTTGGAGACGGTGTTGGCGTAACCGAAGATGCGGATCCCGTCGCCGGCCGCCGAGCCGACAAAGCCGTTGAGACTGAGCTTGTTGTTGGTGATCGACACGCCGCTGGTAAAGCCGAAGATCGAGATTCCGTCGATGCCGTTGCCCCTGATGACGTTTGCGTCGATGGTGTTGCCCGGGGAGACGTTTGGCTCTACCCGAACGCCCGAGTTGTCACAGGTGCCCGAGGTGCCACCTCCACGACACGCCGTGTTGTTGAGAACTTGATTACCCCGAATGAGGTTGTTGATGGAGGGAGCAGGCGGAAAAGTATGATCGGAATCGGGAACCTGATAGATGCCGATGCCGGCATACGGCCCATTGTTGGCTGCGATGCTGTTGAGGATCGAGTTGTCGCTGGAGCCTTCGATAGCGATTCCGTCGCCGGAATTGACGGTGCCGATGTTGTCCTGAGCGGTGATGCCCGTGACGATGTTGTGACCACCGTTGCGGATGAGAACGCCTTCATCGAACAGGCGCACGGTGCCGTTGGTGACGGTGACGTTGCTGTGGCCGATCACGGACACCCCGGTCCCGTCGCCCAAGGCCGCCGTACCGAAGATCTGGTGCCCGTTGAGGTCGAGGGTGATCCCATCGGCACCGATGATGATGCCGTTGGCCGAGCACGGCCCGACGTCGGCATCGAGGGTGGTGTTCGTGGTGATGGTGTCGCCGCACGCCACCACGGCCCCCAGAGCGGGTGGGGCCTGGGCGACGAAGGCGAGCGTCAAGCCGCTGACCGAGAGCACCCCCGCCACAGTCGCGACACCGATACGACGACCAAGCTTGCGCTCCACGATGATTTCCCGCCTTCCTGAACCAGAACACGCCAAAGAGTCAATCAAATGATCGCCCGACAACCGACCTCATGTCAACTGCTATGTAGCAGTTGACGTCCCTCGGCCCGGTAGGCGGAGAAATCTGAAGAAATGTTGGCGGACTTGCAGGAGTCGCGCTGGTAGTCGAAAGCTGTCATATGCGAGGCGACGCCGCTCGGATCGAGGCCTACGGGGCCCGGGTCGCCGAGTTGGAGGCGTTGGTGGCGGCCCAGGCGGAGACGATCGAGAGGCTGCGCCGGCTAAACGAGCGCCTGGGAGCGCCGGTGGGCGACCTGGAACGCCAGCTGGCCCAGAACTCGGGGAACTCGGGCAGGCAAGCCCTCGTCACGCGATCCTGCCGCCGAGGGCCGGCGCCAGGCCGACGACCCGGGCCAAGCGCCACGACGAGGCCGAAACGTCCCAAAAGCAACCAGCGCGGCGCCAAGGGCCTGGGGTTGGACACCGAGGCGCGCCCATACGCCTCCGGGGGTTCATCGCCGCCCTCGGGGCTCTGCTGCGAACCCTGCCGGTGCGGCACGCGGACGAGACCACCCGACCGCATCGGCACCTAGAACTGCTGGATGCACGTGGTGTCCGCCGGTTGTTCACCCTGATGCACGCGTCGGTGACCAGGGGCGGTGCGGACGACCGAGTTCCGGCACGGGGCCAGCACGCTCTCGGGCACGGAGAGACACGCGAACCTCACTGCCCGCGGCCATCCGGGCACAAACTGTTGCCAGCGGCCCGATCATGCAATAGAGTGCGGCCGCTTCACGTCGGTGGTATACGTACCGGGGTCAACAGACAGCCGCAGCCAGCTTCGCCGCAGTGTCGCCCCACCGTCTCCGGCCCAATTCCAAACCCCAGGGGGGATGCACATGTTGCAACCGTGGAGGCACTCCACGGATGACGAGCGTGGACAGGCCACTTT
>JBBRXY010000097.1:0-10599 GCA_038238185.1 Acidimicrobiales bacterium | reverse complement strand
GCCCGCCCCAAGATCGCCGACTACCCCTTCACCACCCTCGAGCCCCACTTGGGTGTGGTTCGCGTCGACGACACCGAGCTGGTCGTCGCCGACATCCCCGGCCTCATCGAGGGCGCCAGCGAGGGACGCGGCCTGGGTCACCAGTTCCTGCGCCACGTCGAGCGGGCCCGGGTGCTGGTGGTCCTCGTTGACCTCGTGTCCGTCGACGGCACCGTCCCCGTCGACCAGGAGGCCACCCTCCTCACCGAGCTCGGCCGCTACCAGCCCGAGCTGCTCGACCGCCCCCGAGTCGTGGTGGGCACCAAGGCAGATGCGGCCGGACCCCCCGGTTACGACAAAAGCGCCCTCCCATGGGACGGTATGCGGATCTCCGCGGTCACCGGCGAGGGCGTACCTGTGCTCCTGCGCCGCATGGCCGCCCTCGTAGGCGAGGCGCGAGCGGCCCGGCCGGCTCGCGACGCCTTCGTGGTGCACCGTCCCCAGCCCGAGGGCGTCCTGGTCGAGCGCGGCGACGACGGAGCTTATGTGGTGAAGGGAAGTCCCGCCGAGCGGGCCGTGTCGGTCAGCGATCTCAGCTCCGCCGAGGCCCTGGCCTTCGTGCACGAGCGCCTCGAGCGGGCCGGCGTCGACCGCGCCCTGGCTCGAGCCGGGGCCCGGGAGGGCGACGAGGTTCGCATCGGGACCATGTCGTTCGAGTACCGCGCCGGCGGAGGACTCGACGCCGAGCCCGGACGACGCCGCACCAGCGCGGCCCGAAAGCGTGGCCGCGGTGATGGGGGGGCGGCTCCGGGAGCCACCGGGCGGAGCAAGGCCGACGCTCCGCTGCCCCGCTCAGAGGGCCGCTCGGGCCGCAGTGGCCGGCATTGATCGTCGTCGTCAAGGTCGGCACCTCCTCGATCACCGACGAGCGGGGCGAGATCGCCGAGGCCGCCATCGACAAATTGTGTGCCGAGGTTGCCGGGCTGCGGGGCCGGGGCGACCGGGTGGTCGTGGTCACGTCGGGGGCCATCGCTGCCGGCCTGCCCGCCCTCGGCCTGTCCGCCACGCCGCCAACCGACGTGGCCACGCTCCAGGCGGTGTCGGCGGTGGGCCAGAGCCGGCTCATGCGGGTGTACGACGACCTCCTGGCCCGCCGGGGCCTGGTCGGCGGCCAGGTGCTCCTCGCCCCCCTCGATTTTGTGCACCGCTCCCAGTACCTCCACGCCCGGGGCACGCTCGGTCGCCTGCTCGACCTGGGAGTCGTGCCTGTCGTCAACGAGAACGACGCGGTGGCCGACGACGAGATCCGCTTCGGCGACAACGACCGCCTGGCCGCCCTGGTGGCCAACCTGGTGGCGGCCCAGGTGCTCGTGCTTCTCACCGACACGCCCGGCCTGCTCGACCGTGACCCCCGTTTCCACGAGGACGCGTCCCTCATCGAGGAGATCGTGGAGGTCGACCACGAGCTCGAGCGCATGGCCGGACCGACGGGCTCGATCCGGGGCAGCGGAGGAATGGCCTCGAAGCTGGCCGCCGCCAAGATGGCCGCGTGGTCGGGCGTGCGGGCGGTGATCGCCGCCGCCGACCGCCCCGGCGTGCTGGAGGGGGCGGCCGACGGCGTCCCCGGGGTGGGCACGATGGTGCGCCCGCGCGACCGACGCCTGTCGGCGCGCAAGCTGTGGATCGCCTTCGCCGTGGAGGCCTCGGGCACCGTGGTCGTCGACGACGGGGCCAGGCGGGCCTTGGTCGAGCGCCGCTCGTCGTTGCTCCCGGCCGGCGTGGTCGATGTCACTGGCACCTTCGAGGCCGAGGACGCGGTGGAGATCTGTGACGGCAGCGGCAAGGTGTTCGCCAAGGGCCTGGCCCGCATGAGCGACGCCGCCCTGCGGAGCGTGGCCGGTCGGCGTACGAGCGACCTGCCCGAGTCGGTGCCCCACGAGGTCGTGCACCGCGACGACCTGGTCACGCTTCCGTAGTACCCGCCTCGCCGGTGGTGGTGGTGCCGGGGGTCGTGTCGCCGCTGGGGGTGCTCGCCGCCGCCGGGCCGATGCCGAGCTGGGTGCGGATCGCCGCCAGCTTGGCCTGCGCCTCGTTGTTCACGGTGGCCTGCTCCACTTCGAGCATGCGGGTCTCCACCGACTGGCCGGTGAGTTCCTGGGTGCCGAGGGCCTTGGCGTAGCGGGTCTCGATCTTGGTGCGGATCTCCTCGAAGGTGGGCACGTCCTGGCCCACCGTCTCGTTTAGCGACGCCATGGCCGTGTTGACCTGCTCCTGCATCTTGGCCTGGTCAAGCTGGCCCATCAGCTTCTGGCGCTCGGACAGCTTCTTCTGCAGGGCCGAGGAGTTCTGGGCCACTGCCGACTTGGCCTGGTTGGCGGCCTGGGTGGCCTGGAGGAGGAGCTGCTTGAGCGACTCCACCTCGTTCTCGGCCCCCACCAGGCGGTTGGCGAACGACTCGGCCGCCGATGTGTACTCGACCGCCTTGGCCGTGTCGCCGCTCTGGGTGGCCTGGTCGGCCATGGTGACGGCCTGACGGGCGAGGCCGTTCTGCTTCTCGATCTCCTCCATGGCCCGGTTGAGGCGCATTTCGGTCTGCTTCTGGTTGGCGATCACGTTGGCCGCCTGTTGCACCAGGCGGCGGTGCTGGTCGTTGGCCTCGGTGATGGCCTGCTCGAGCTGCACCTTGGGGTCGGCGGCCTCGTTGAACTTCGAGGTGAGAGCCGCGTTCATGTATCGCCAGCTCCGCGTGATGATATTGGTCATGCCGTCGATCGTACGCGGGCATAGAGTCGGCCGCAGCTTTCGCCCATGAACATCGTCTTCAACGCCTCAGCAGGCCCGAGCCTCGGTGTCGAGATCGAGTTGGAGATCGTCGACCGTGGGAGCCGCCAGCTGTTCAGCGCGGCCACCGAGATCCTGGCCGAGCTGGGGGCCGGGTACGCCGGCAGTGAGCACCCCAAGGTCAAGCACGAGCTATTCGAGTGCACGGCCGAGGTGATCACCGGGATCTGTGCGACGGTGGCCGAGGCCCGCGAGGACCTCTCCGCGTCGGTCAGGGAGCTTGCGGTGCTCACCGACGCCCGGGGCCTGGGCCTCATGTGCTCGGGATCGCACCCGTTCTCCGATTGGCACGACCAGCAGGTGAGCCCCCATGAGCGCTATCACACCCTGGTCGACGAGATGCAGTGGGTGGCCCGCCGCCTGCAGATCTTCGGGGTGCACTTCCACGTGGGCGTGCGGTCGGCGGCCAAGGCCATCGCCATCGGCAACGCCCTCAACACCTACATCCCTCACTTCCTGGCCCTGTCCGCCTCCAGCCCATTCTGGGAGGGGCACGACACAGGCATGGCGTCGAGCCGCAGCACCGTGTTCGAGAGCCTCCCCACTGCCGGCCTGCCGTACCAGCTGTCGGGCTGGGCGGAGTTCGAGGAGTTCATGGGCACGCTGGTAGCCGCCCAGGCCATCACCAGCATCCGCGATGTGTGGTGGGACATCCGCCCGCACCCCGACTTCGGCACCATCGAGTTGCGCATCTGCGACGGGATCCCCACCCTCACCGAGGTGAGCGCGCTGGCGGCCATGGCCCAGAGCCTGGTCCACTGGCTCGACACCCGCATCGACGCCGGCGACGTTCCCGCCGTGCCCCGGGGATGGGTCGTGCGGCAGAACAAGTGGCGCGCTGCCCGCCACGGTCTGGACGCCGAGATCATCATCGACGACGACGGGAACCGTCTCCCGTTACGGCAGGCGGTCACCGAGCTGGTCGAGGCGTTGGCCCCGGTGGCGACGCAGTTGGGATGCCAGGACGAGCTCAGGCTCAACCTGGCCACGCTCACCACCGGCGCCAGCTACGAACGCCAGCGTCGCCTGGTGGCCGCAGGTGGGACCCTGGTCGACGTGGTCGACTCACTGGTGTCGGAGTTCGAGGCCGACCGCCGGGCCTGATCCCCCCGAACCGGTCGCGCCCATCACCCCCAGGCGTCGATCAGCGCGACAAGAAATCGGCGGCGGCGGCGGACCTCAGCGGGCGCTTTCCTCCAGGGCCTGGCGTAACGACTCCAGCTCGCCCACCACGTCTTCGACGGCGCTCCCCAGCGGGTCGAGGTCGCCGCTCTCACCGGTCTGCAGCGACAGCTCCAGGGCCCGGGCCACAGCCTCGTTGAGCTGGGCGTCGATGCGGGCCAGACGGTCACGGGCACCGGCGGCGACCTTGGCCAGGCGCTCGGCCGACTCCAACTGGTTGCGCAGAGCCCTGGACGTGGCGACGAGCTCCGACCGCTCCGGAGCCTGAGCCGACTCCTGCTCGCAGCGGTGGAGTTGGCTGCGGATGGCGTCGGTGTCGAGCTCGGCCACCGCGGCATCCAGGGCGTTGGCCCGTTTGGCCACCCGCCAGCACTCGGTGGCCCCCACCGAGACGCGAGCGGCCATCTCCGACAGGCGATCACGAAGGGGCCCGGGGTCGGCGTCGCCCACTGCCCGGTCGAACCGGTCGCGCGCGGCCACCGCCTGGCGCACGAAGGTCCGCCACGGTTCGCGCACGGCGGCGGGATCGATGGGCTCGGGCCGGGGTTGGCGGGGAAGGCCGAAGGCCACGCGCCCGGCCCAGCAGGCCACTCCCACCAGGGCGGCACCGGCCAGCGGGACGCCGCCCAGGATGGCGACCGACGCCCCGGCGCCGGCCAGCAGGACGGCTGAGGGGGCGGTGATGGCCCGCGCTGTCGCCGGATTTCGATAACGCTCGGGAAGGTGCTCGATCACCGGTGCCTAGAAATTGCTGACCACCGCAGCCAGGACGGCGGAGATGGTGGTGGGGTTGGTCGCGTCGTACGCCGCGGCATTGGTGGCATCGGCGATCCGCCGCAGGGTGCCCAGGTCGGCGTCCTTGCCGTAGGCGATGGGGAACACCCGCACCGGGCGGCTCGACTGACCCTCGTTACCGGCTCGGAGGTCGTTGAGGAGGGCGTCGAGGTTGTTGTTGCGGCGATCCTCGTTCTTGCCGTCGGTGAGCAGCATCACCGCGTTGATCCGGGCGGGGTCGTAGCTGTCCCGCATCAGCTTGTACGAATCGCGGGCAACCGTGTAGAGCGGCGTCCCCTGGGTGGGGGTGAGGGCACGGATCTTGGTGGCGAGCAGTTCCCGCTGGTCACCGATCGATCCGACCGGCACGAGGTCGACGTAATCGGTCGGCGGGGTCGCACTGATGTCGGTCGAGAAGATGCGCAGCCCCACCTGGTCGTCGGCCTTGAACTGCCCGAGCGAGTCGATGGCCGCCTGCTTGGCCAGGTCGAGCTTGGTGTTGCCCTCCTTGTCGGCCGGTTCGCCCATGGAGCCCGACACGTCGAGGACCATCAGCACCCGGGCGCTCTTGCGCTGCTGGCCCCAGAGGTCGATCACCTTCACCAGCACGGCCGGGTCGGGGAGGCCGAGCACGTTCTGGGGCTGGTCGGGGTCGACGCCGTTGGCCTTGGTGATGGGATCACCCACCGCCACCTGTGAGTTGCCGGGCCGGAACCCGAAAGACAGCACACGCGCCTGGTTGTCGGGCTGGAGCACGAAGCGCTCGAAGAGGCGAGCGGCGTCCTTGGCCTGGGGGGTGACCCACGGGGCGTCCAAGATGATGAACGGGTTGTCGGAGAAGAGCGTGCCTTCCTTGGGGTAGATGGCCACCAGGGGGATCTTCGGGGGCCGGGGTTGTTCACCGGGGTCGAGGATGCCGTCAGGATTGCCCTTGTTGTAGTCGATGACCGACTTCTCCTCGACGGCCACGGCCGAGGCGTAGGTGAGGGCGGTGCCCCGGGCATCGTTGCGGTACCAGTTGTTGAGGAAGGTGAGGGTGATGTCGCCGTAGTGCACGACCGACGACTCCACCCCCCGGGCGAAGGCGTCGACCTCGGGACGGGCCAAGTCCTCGTTCGAGAGGTCGCGCGTCTTGCCCGTGGCCGCGTAGTACTCGGCGATGGTGGCCGACAGGGCACTGGTCGAGAAGTTGGGGTTGGTCTTGCCCAGACGGAACGGGCCCCACTCGGGGTGGCCCTTGCCGCCCCAGCCGGCCGGGTCCTGGGCCAGCTTAAGGATGTCGCCGTAGCCCACCGGGTTCTGGGGGTAGCCGAGGGCATCGGCCATGGGCTTGGGCATAGCGATGACCAGCGGGGTGAGCTGGAAGGGCTTGGCTGCGTCGGTGCCGGCCACCGGGGCTATGGGCGGTTGGCCGCTCGTGCGCAGCTGCTCGTTGAGGATCGCCCCCCAGGCGCTCGATGCCGGTGACCACACCGTCGGGCGGGGGCCGTTGGTGGCTTCGTCGGGCCAGCCCTGGGCCAGGAGCCGCTCGGCGGTCCCCGACGACTTCTTCTGGACGCGCACGAAGGCGCACGTCTTGTCGGACTTGGCCGCCGCCGAACCGTTGAAACGACGGGTCAGGTCGGTGAGGAGGTCGATCTTCTCGGGCGACGACGCCATATCGACGGCGGTACAGCCCTTGGGCACGGCGGCACTGCCACCCACACCACCCGATGACGACGACGTCGACGACGAGCAGGCCGTCGCGAGCATCGCCACAGCCACGACGGGCACCCACACTCGTCTCACTTGCCCGTGACCTCGTGCCAGCGGGCGCGCAAGGCGTCGAGCAGCCCCGGCGCCGGGAGGTTGGCGGAGGCCGGCAGCGGGGGAGAGTCGGGCCTGCCGGGGGTCTTGGCCTCCCCGTCGACCCGCCATCCCGCCGAAGCCAGGGCTCGGCGCCCCGCCGATCCCCCGACCACCCCCCGGAGCGTGGCCGGCACCTTGGCGTCGCCGACGGGGATGGCCAGCACGATGTCGGCGGTGGCCATAGGTGAAGGGTAGAGGAGGTCGATGTCTTTTCCGCGCGCGGACCGGGACAAAAGTGGTCCGGCCTCGGCTTCGGTGGTGCCCACAGCGTCGAAGGCGGCCCGGCCCGTGACGAGCATGGTCTCGAGGGGCGACGTCGGCGATGCCGGCACGGCTCGCTCGAGCCCGGCGAACCAACCCTGGAAGTCGCCGTCGTCGAGGTCGGCCGTGGACACGTCGCTGCGCCCGAACCACGATCCCACGGCCTGGCCCAACACGAGCAGGCCCACGCCGTCGGACGCCGGAGAACCGTGGCCCACCTTGACCGGTCCCCACTCGGGACTCCCGCCGATGGCCGCCCACCCGCCGGACGTCTCCACGGCCTCGCCCAGGCAGCGCCACTGAACACCTACCGGGCAGCGTGTCGCCAGGGCCGCAGCCCGGTCCTTCCACACGGCGATGACGAGCGGGGAACGGGCCAGTGTCGGCCGCGACGGTGCGAACAGCGGTTCCAGGCTGTGGGCTCGACGTTCCTGGTTGACGATGTCGGGCCAGGGCGCGGTGGTCAGCCATCCGTCGAGACCGATGTCGCCATCGCTGGTGGCCAGGCGGTCGGCTGTCGTCCCCGCCGGCTCCACCGTGACCTTGATGCGCGTGTCGTCGTCGGACAGGGCCATGCAGGGCGATTCCAGCTCGGTCGCGCAAGTGAGGCGCAGGACCTGGGCCTGGTCGGCAGACTTCTTGTCGAGGCGCGAGCGCAGGGCGAGCGAGCCGGCCACCATGGCGATGGCCGCCACCACCGCGAGCACCCGGCGCATGACAGCGAGCGTAGGCGTTGTCTCTGGCGGCTTGGCCGCCCCGGCCGGGCCCCCCCGTCCTCCTCCGAGCGGCGGGCGCCCCAAGCCCAGCCGCCGGCCGTGCTCCAGGGTGAAACTGGCGAGGCCATCAGTGGGCGCGCCGGTAGGCTCGATCCGTGACGACCGTTGCCCTCGCCGAGCTGGGACGTCGGGCCAAGTCCGCCTCGCGGGTCATCGGGGCCACGTCGTCGGCGGTAAAAGACGAGGCCCTGCTGGCGTCGGCCGACCTGTTGGTCGACGGGTCGGCCGAGGTGCTCGACGCCAACGCCGCCGACGTGGCCGCCGCCGAGGCGGCCAACACACCTGCCACGGTGGTCGACCGGCTCCGGCTCACCACAGCGCGGGTGGAGGCGATGGCCGACGGCCTGCGGCAGGTGGCCACCCTCGCCGACCCCGTGGGCCAGGTCACCGAAGGCTGGACCCGCCCCAACGGCTTGGCCATCGAGAAGGTGCGCGTGCCACTCGGGGTGGTGGCCATCATCTACGAGAACCGGCCCAACGTCACCAGCGACGCCTTCGGGCTGTGCCTCAAGTCGGGCAACGCCGCCTTCCTCCGGGGGTCGTCGGCCGCCCTGGGTTCGAACCGGGCCATCGCCACCCTCCTGCGGGCCGGGCTGGTCAAGGCCGGCCTGCCCGCCGACGCCCTGGTGCTGGTGGAGGAGACGTCCCACGAGGCCGCGGTTGAGTTCATGCGCCTCCGGGAGTGGGTCGACTGTCTTATTCCGCGCGGCGGGCCGTCGCTCATCGCCGCCGTGCTGGAGCACGCCACGGTGCCGTATGTGATCGACGGCGACGGCAACTGCCACGTCTATGTCGACCGGTTCGCCGACCTCGACCAGGCTCTCGACATCGTGGTCAACGCCAAGACTCAGCGCCCGTCGGTGTGCAACGCCGCCGAGTCGCTGGTGGTGCATGCGTCGGTGGCGGAGGCGTTCCTGCTGCGAGCTGTCGAAGCCCTCGACGGTGTCGAGCTGGTCGGCGACGTGGCAGCCCGGGCGATCGTCGGCAGCATCGGCCCGGCGACCGACACCGACTTTGCCACCGAGTTCCTCGATCTCAAGTTGTCGGTGGCCGTCGTCGACTCGCTCGACTCGGCCATCGCCCATGTCAACCGCTACGGCAGCGGGCACACCGAGGCCATCTGCACCCGCGACCTCGCCTCGGCCCGTCGTTTCGCGGCCGAGGTCGATGCCGCGGCGGTGGTGGTCAACGCTTCCACCCGCTTCACCGACGGGGAGCAGTTCGGTTTTGGCGGCGAGATCGGCATCAGCACCCAGAAGCTGCATGCCCGGGGGCCGATGGGACTGCGTGAGCTCACCACGTGCAAGTACATCGTCACGGGGAACGGCCAGGTGCGTTCCTGATGGGCGAAAGGCTGGGCTCGGCCGGTGCGGTGCGGGCCGGGCTGGAGTCGGTGGGCTATCTGGCCGACGAAGCCATTGCCGGAGTGGTGTTCCTGGCCGACCGCCTCGACAAGGCGGTGCTGGTCGAGGGACCGGCGGGCACGGGCAAGACCGAGCTCGCCAAGTCGGTGGCGGCCATGTCGGGCGCCCGTCTCATCCGCCTCCAGTGCTACGAGGGCCTCGACGAGGCCAAGGCCCTCTACGAATGGAACTACCGCAAGCAGCTCCTGCGCATCCAGGCCGAAGCCGCCACCCAGGGCGGGTCGGGGCGGACGTGGAGCGAGGTCGAGGGCGACATCTTCGGCGAGGAGTTCCTCCTCACCCGACCCCTGCTCGAAGCCATCCGAGCCGACGAGCCCGTGGTCTTGCTCGTCGACGAGATCGACCGTCTCGAGGTGGAGACCGAGGCCCTGCTGCTCGAGGTCCTCTCCGACTGGCAGGTGTCGGTACCGGAGCTGGGCACGGTGCGGGCCACCCGGATCCCGCTGGTGTTCCTCACCTCCAACAACACCCGCGACCTGTCCGAGGCCCTCAAGCGCCGCTGCCTGTACCTGCACGTCGACTATCCCGACCCCGAGCGGGAGCGGGCCATCGTGATGGCCAAGGTGCCGGGCATCGCCGAGCGCCTGGCCGACCAGGTGGCCCGGGTGGTCCGTTCGATCCGCCAGCTCGAGCCCACCAAGCCACCGTCGGTGTCGGAGACGCTCGACTGGGCCCGCACCCTCATGGTGCTTGGCATCGACACCGTCGACGCCGCCACCGCCGTCGCCACGCTGCACGTCCTGTTGAAGAACCGTGCCGACATCGACTGCGCGGCTCGGGCGCTATCGACGATGCCTCCGGAGCCGGCGAGCTCGGTCTCGCCTCCGGAGCCGGCGAGCTCGGTCTCGCCTCCGGAGCCGGCGAGCTCGACGGGCTGAGGCCCCCGTGCTCGACGTCGTCACCGGGTTCGTCGCCGAGCTGCGCGCCGCCGGTCTGCCCGTGGCCCTCAGCGAGTCGCTCGAGGCCGTGGCCGCGGTGGACCTGGTCGACATCGGGTCCCGATGCGCGTTCAAGTCCGCCCTCGCCGCCACCCTTGTGAAGCGCCAGGAGCACCGGGCCACTTTCGACACCGTCTTCGAGATCTGGTTCGCCACGCGGGTGGGCACCGGCCTGGCCGGCGAGCTCGCACCGGGAGACGCCGACCGGCTCGCTGTCGATGACGACGGCCCCGACGCCGCCGCCCTGGCGGCCATCGTGGCCGACGCCATCGCCACGGGTGACGCCGAGTTGCTCGCCGCCCTCGCCCGCCTCGCCGTTGCCCGTTCCGGCATCGACTCGGGGCGGTCGGTGGGCGCCGCCTACCACTTGAACCAGGCCTGGCGCCGCCTCGACACCGACGGTGCTCTGTCGCGGCTCCTGGGCGCCCCCGCTCTCGACGAGGGCGACGGGTCAGGGGCACTCGAACGGCGCCTCCGGGCCGATGATTTCCGGGCCAACGTCGCCCGTCTCCGGGACGCGGTGGAGGCGGAGATACGCCGCCGGCTGGTGGCCGAGCGGGGTCCGGCATCGGTGGC
>JBBRXY010000096.1:0-10942 GCA_038238185.1 Acidimicrobiales bacterium | reverse complement strand
GGACGCCAGGGTCTCGATGGCGTCCCGTGCCGTCGGTGCTGACACTCCCAGAAGGTCGGCCACCATCGGCGCCGTCACCACGAGATGTCGTGGAACAACCTCGAGGAGCCGATGCGCAGTCGCGTCGGCTCGGACGTCGGCGACCAGCGCCTCCCACCGCCGGGCGAGATTATCGACGTAGGCGATCAGGTCGACGACCTGCTCCGCTGATCGGCTGATCGACTCTGCGATCCATCCGATCCAGCCGGCGACGTCGCCGCGACGCCACCGGGTCAATCCTGAGAGATAGCCACCGCTGTCGCGGGCGATGACCACACTCACCGGCGGCGGCACGGCCACGCCAACACGCCGAGCGAGGACCCACCCGATCAGGACCCTACCGAGGCGGCCGTTCCCGTCGCCGTACGGATGGATCGTCTCGAACTGGGCATGGACGATGGCGGCCGCGGTGACAGGATCGACGCGGCTTGTGTTTGTGAACCGGAGAAGGTCACGCATCAGCCGGTCGACGTGTTCAGGAGGCGGAGGGACGTAGGCCGCCTCCCTCGGAGTGGCGCCGCCGACCCAGTTCTGGACCTGGCGGAAGGTGCCGACCAGCTCGTCGGGTAGCGCGCCGTGCGCCATGAGGCGTACGTGCCAGCGGTGAAGATCGTCGGTGGTCAGGACGGCGTCGGATCGCGCGTGTTCGAGCGATGCGTCGACGACGGCGAGGTTGTCGGCGACCCACGCCGAGGTCGCATCGACGACACCAGCATCGACCTCGGCGACGGCGACGAGCTCGGCCGGCGCCCGGACGCCCTCGATGTACGACGACGCGACTCCCTCGGCCCGGAGCATCAGCCGGGCCAGCGGCTCGAACCGATGAGCAACCCGGTCGTCGGCCCGCAGAAGCGATGCCGCCGCCTGCTCCGTCGCTCGGACGATTCGCTCGGGTAGCCCGACGCGCACGCCCTTCAGCGGCGCTGGGACGAAGGCCTCGACTGGCCGGCCCTGCCACGTGATCGTGACCGTCTTGCCGTCGGTCATGCCAACCTTTCGCAACTACCCAAGTTAAGTAGGGATCATAGCACTAGCCCTACGTAACGCTCGGTGACAGCCGAGGCCGAAACCACGCCGCCGAAGTCGTCACGATTCAGACGACAGCCCCCGTACGACACACCGCAGGGACCGGAGAAGTGAGCAGACCACTTGGGGCGAGGTATTCCCCAGTCTGCCGAGAACCCCCTCCCGCAACGCTCAACATCTCGACCCGTCAATCCGCCAGTAGGACAAAACCAAGATCGCTAGGAAATGAGCTCTACCGGCGAAGATGGAAATATCGGTACGGTCCAGCACAAGCTGAACAGTCCACATACGGTACGAACAAGGCAGTACTTAACGGACAATGCCCACGACCCGCACCGATGACGAAGCTCTTTACGCCAGGCCAGAAGTCGGATATGAAGAGAGGAGCCAAAGCAAGGCGATACACGATTGCAACATCTAAATGTTGCAGGAAAGGCCCGGCCGCCGTGGCATGGATGCGGATGATGGGAGCGGACTCGGTCGCCTACCACCGCGAGACCGTGCTCGCCCGGGGCGACGACCACCCCGGCCAGGCGCTCGCCTACTACGCCTCGCGTGGCGAGACGCCGCTGGTGTGGGGCGGGCGGGGCGCCGAGGGCCTCGGCCTCGCCGGCGCCGTCACCGATCCCCAGTACGAGGCGATCTTCGGCCCCGACGGCGCCTGCGACCCGACGACCGGCGAGCGGCTGGTCCACACGAAGCGCCCCGGCCTCGAGCTGGTCATTTCGGCCCACAAGTCCGTCGCCGAGCTGGGTGTGATCGGCCGGGCCGAGCACATGCACGCCATCATGGACGCCGAGCGGGTCGCCACCCTTGCCTACCTCGACGATGTCACCAGCGCCGTCGGCGGACGACGGGGCCGCGACGTGGCCCGCACGCCGACCGAGGGCCTCATCTACGCCACCACCCGTCACGCCACCTCCCGGGCCGGCGACCCCTGTCCCCACGACCACGTGCTGGTTGCCAACCTCGTGCGCATGGACGACGCCAAGGGCGGCTGGAAGGCGGCCGACACGGCGTTGTGGCGCGAGCACGTGCACGCCGCCACCATGGTCGGCAGGGTCGCCTCGGCCCAGCGGGCCGTGGAACTCGGCTACGGCATCGTCGCCGACCCCGGGCCGTCGGGTCGTCTCGGGCACTGGGCCATCGCCGGGGTGCCCGAGGCGGTGATGGAGGCGCACTCCAAGCGGGCGGCGGAGATCGAAGCGGAGATGGACCGCACCGGCTACGACTCCTACCGGGCCCGCAACATCGCGGCACGGGCCACCCGTGACCCCAAGCGCCACACGCCCGTGGGCGAGCTCATGCCCCGCTGGGTGGCCGAGATCGAACATGCCGGCTGGAGCGTCGATCGCATGGCGGAGGCCGTCGAGCACGAGGCCGCCGCCTACCGCCGGCCCCGGCCGGAGCTGATGGCGATCGAGCTTCGAGACATCGCCACCCAGGCCCTGGCCGACGGCAGCCGGTTGGTGGAGCGCAAGGTGTTCTCCAGGCGCGACGTCATCGTGGCCGTGGCTCCCGGGCTCTACGGCCGCAACCTGTCGGAGCTGTCGAAGGCGGTGCACCGCACCCTGGCCGATCCCGAGGCGGTACCGCTGCTGCGGGTGGCCGGGGCCCACGACCGGGCCTACGCCACGGCCACCACCATCGCCCGCGAACAGGCCATCGCCCGCTGCGTCGAATCCCAGGTCGCCCGCCTCGGCGCCCCGAAGGTGAGCCGGGACGCGGCCGATGCGGCCGTGGAGCGGGCCGAGGCAAACCTCCGCCGGCCTCTGACCGCCGGCCAGCGTGGGGCGGTGGACGAGATCCTGACGTCGGGCCGCGGAGTGGAACTGGTCGTTGGCGTGGCCGGTTCGGGGAAGACCACGGCACTGGCTGCGGTCCGAGACGGCTTCGAGGCCGCCGGCTATGAGCTGGTGGGCACCTCGACGTCCGGCCAGGCGGCGCGGACGTTGGGCCGCGAGGCCGGCATCGAGCCCAGCCGGACACTGGCATCGCTCAACTGGCGGATCCGGCACAACAGCCTGCGCCTGACCCCCCGCCACGTCGCCGTGCTCGATGAAGCGGCAATGACCGACGATGCGGCTCTGCTGGGGTTCCTTGAGGCGGCCCGCACGGGCGGAGCCAAGGTGGTGGCCGTCGGCGATCATCGCCAGCTGTCCGCCGTGGGCCCCGGCGGTGGCTTCGAGGCCCTGGTCTCGCGCTTCGGCGGCGCCGTGCACGTGCTCGGTGAGAACGTGCGCCAGGTCGACCCGGCCGAGCGCACCGCCCTAGCCCACCTGCGCTCGGGCGATGTGGACGCCGCCGTGTCCTGGTATGCCGCGTCCGGTCGCATCACCGTGTCGCCCGATCGGGACACGGCCCTCGATGCCACCGTGGCCGGGTGGACCGCGGACGTGGCCGGCGGGTCTGACGCCGCCATGTACGCCTGGCGGCGAGCCAACGTGGCCGAGCTCAACCGCCGGGGACGCCAGGCGTGGGACGGGCTCGGCAGGCTGTCGGGCCCTGAGGTGGTCGTCGGTGAGACGCCGTACCGGGCCGGGGACCGCATCGTGACGCTGGCCCCGGGAGCGATGGGCCGGATCGTGACCTCGGAGTTCGGCACGGTGGCGGCCGTGGACGTCGGCCGGCGAGAGCTGGGCGCCACCATGGACGACGGACGGTTCCAACGATTCGCCGGAGCCGACCTCGACGCCGAGCACCTGGCGCACGGCTATGCCGTGACCGTCCATCGTTCTCAGGGCGCCACGGTGGCCCGGGCCCACGCCCTCGAGGACGGCGGCGGTCGGGAGCTGGCCTACGTAAAAATGAGCCGGGCCAAGGAGCGCTCGACCGTGTACGTGGTGGCCGATTCGGTCGACCAGGCCGTCGAGGACCTGGGCAGGTCGTGGTCACACTCCCGGCGCATCGGCTGGGCCATCGACCGGGGCGTGCCGTCACGCGAGTCCCCAGAGCTGCAGGTGGCCAAGGCCGCCGACCGGACGGTTCCGGCCAACCTGCGCCACGCCCGTCTGGTGGCCGAGCGCCAGGCACTGGCCGCCGTCGTTCCTCTCGATCCCGGTTTCGCCCTCCGCGATGCCCAGACCCGGGTGCAGAGGCTTGAATTCGAGCTGGCGGACCTGGAGCGCGCCGATGGGTCGAGCTTCCTGCAAGCAACGCCCGTCGGCGATGCCGCAGTTGCCTGGACCGCCGCCTACAACGAGTGGCGGTGGTGTGAGCAGCGTGCTCCTCACGCCGGCCTGCGGGAACGGTTGCAGCTGCACCGCAGGGCCGACCGCGCGGCCGCGAGGATCGGACCGCTGCGCGACGCCTTCGAGGCTCTGGCCGCACCGGAGCGGGCCCGCCTGCGAGCAGAGCTCCCCGAAGCGAGGAAGACCCTGGATGAGCTGTACGGCCAGTACGCCGCCCACTCGCACTTCACCGTCGCCCATCCCGAGGCGCTGCGCCGCCTGGCGCGTCTCGACTCCCAGATCGCCGACGCGGCATGGGAGCTCGACGTCGAACGTCAGGACCTCGACGGGATCGCTCCGCAGCGACCGCAGGGCCCCGAGCAGTGGTTGGAGCAACATGCCCCGACCTTGGACCGCGGCATCGATCGGGGGATCGACCTTGGCATCGGATTGTGATGTAAGGGTCGAGCAAGCCCAGCGCCGGGGCCGCTGGGCGGTGTCCATTGTTCGTGCGACGGTGCCCGCTGGCGTCAAGACCAAGCCCTGCGGGCGCCGGCTTCGCCGGCGGTCTTGACCCCCGCTACCTGATCAACGACAAGGCCGAAAACGATGGATCACCAAGTTTGTGCAGCGTTGTTAGACGCGACGGTCGCGTCGCCAGAAGCTCGTCACGGTTATGAATCCGGGGAGGACAGGACCGACTGGGCGACGCGGGAGCGCCGGTGGCCAGGCGCCGGGTGCTCTTGAGCATCCAGCGCAGCGGCGACATGGGGTCACCGCGCGATTCGGGCTCGACGGGGAGTCGAGCGCGGCCGCAGCTCGGGATCCACGTCGGTGGCCTTCTTGCGTCCCGCGCCGGGGCGGCGCACCCGCTCGGTCGGACCCGCTCCGCCCGCCAACTCGGTGGTGCCGCCGATAATGGTGTTGCCGCTCAGTCCGCTCGCCTCGGCCACCCGGGCCTGCCCGCCTCGACCCAGCATGGGCACCGCCGCCGCTGCCACCAACCTGCGCTGACGCTCGTTCAGCAGCGGCAGGACTACGTCGAAGGACCCACTCAGCGACTCATTCGTGATCTCCACGCACGATCCTACGACGCGCGCCTAAATCACTCGCGGACCCTAAGCGACCTTTACGCCACGCTCACTCGGGCGCTTTCCGCCCATCACCCACTCTTCCGGGTGCCAGTCATCTTGGCCAGCATGACAATGTGACGACCGGGAGGAGATCATGGGAGACAAGATCGGGAAGGTCACCGAGGCAGTCGGACGGGTGACCGGCGACCGCGAGGTCGAGGCGAAGGGACGGGTGGAACAAGATGCCCAGGATCCAGACGAGTCGGTCGAGGAGGTCACCGAGGAGACGGTCGAGACGGAGAAGCAGATCGTGCGGGGCGAGCACAGTGACATCGACCCGGAAGCCCGATAGGTGTCGATCGGCCCGTCGACCTAGCCGCCCCGAAGCCCCGATCGACCTGTCCTCACCGTCGGGGAGAGTCGACATGCTGGGGTAGTTGGGATGGGGGACGAAGGCCCCGACGCCCAAGAGAAGGCGAACAGCCCCCATCCTCGACCGCCTCGGGAGCGATGTACCGCGGGTCGGGCATGATGGGTACCGTGCCGGAAAAATCAGCCCGTCGCACGGGTGGGGTCGACCGGTCGGAGGGCTTCGGTGAGCGGTTGTTGGGAACCTTGATCGACCGTGCCCATGAGATGCCGCCTCAGCTGATCGCGCCCTTGGTTGCGGAGCTGATCGCCGTGATCGGGGGCTGGGATATCACAGTCCTGCTTCAGGACTACGACCAGTTGACCCTGGTGCCGTTGCCCGGGCGGGGTCTGATGATGGAAGTCCCGGCGCCGATCGACGGATCGTTGGCCGGTCGGGCCTTCCTCGGCGATGAACTGATCGAGCAGGCGGCGGCCGACGGCGTGCGGGTGTTCGCGCCGTTGCTGGACGGAACGGATCGGGTCGGTGTACTGGCGTTCACGTCAGACAGCTGGGATGACGACGACCGGCGCCTGGCGCGGCGCTTCGCCGGTCTGCTGGCTGACGTACTGGTCACCAAGGGGATGTACACCGACCGGTTCTTCCAGGCCCGCCGCCAACAGGCGATGAGTCTGCCCGCGGAGATGCAGTGGGCCTTGCTACCACCGCTGATCATGACGAACCCGCAGGTTGCGGTCGCCGGGATCCTGGAGCCCGCCTACGACGTGGCCGGGGACAGCTTCGATTACGCCCTCAACGATGATTCCCTGCACGTGGCGATCATCGATGCCATGGGCCACGGCTTGGACGCAGCGGTCATGGCGACCGTCGCCGTCGCGGCCTATCGGCATGCCCGCCGGGACAACGTCGAGTTGCCGGACCTCTATGCGGCCATGGACCGGGCCATCGCGGGACAGTTCGACGATGAGCACTTCGTCACTGTGCAGATGGCCCACCTCGACGTCGGCTCCGGTCGGCTGCGGTGGGTCAATGCCGGTCATCCGCACCCGCTGCTTCTCCGTGGTCGTCGGGTGGTCCGGCCCCTGGACAGCCCAACCACCCTGCCGATCGGCTTCGGTGGAGCGGACCCACTGGTCAGTGAAGAGGCGTTGGAACCGGGTGACCGGGTGCTGTTCTTCACCGACGGAATCACCGAGGAGCACCTGAGTGGTGGCGATCTGTTCGGCGAGACCCGCCTGATCAACCTCCTCGAGAAGGTTGCGCAGGAGGGCGGACCCGTTCAGGAGACCGTGCGCCGTCTCTCCCACGCGCTCAAGCGTGCCCGAGGCGAGGTCACCAACGACGACGCCACCCTGTTCCTGTTGGAGTGGCGTGGCGGCTCGGCCGACCACCTTGCTCAGCTCGCCGCACATCCGACGGGAATGTGAACGATGGCCGAGACACCGGCGACTCCGCCAGATTCACCTCCTCCAGACGTACCTCCGCCGTGTCCTCCTCGGCCGACCTCGGATTCCGACCTCGGCTTCGTGCGAAAGCACATGGTGCGCTGGTTCGATCCCCATCAACTCCTGGACACGGCCGTGCGGGTTCTGGTCTCGGGCATCTTCAGTTCCTACGCCGACAAACGGGAGTTGCAGGCACGTGTGCCGGCCGAGGTCCCGGACCGATCGGGCGAAGCCGATCTGTGGCTCGACTACGTGGCCGACCTCGGCGACGGGTGGAACTCGACCTACACCGTGGCCAGGCTCCTGGCCGCCGAACAGCTCAGTCTCGACCGGGACGGCGAGACCCACTCCACCGAGCGGGGGCAGATCCTGATCATGGGGGGCGACCAGGTGTACCCGGTACCCAAGGCAGACGAGTACGAGAATCGCATGCTCGGTCCGTACCGGGCGGCCCTGCCGTGCGTACCCGGTGAGGCCCCCGAGCTCTTCGCCATCCCGGGAAGTCACGACTGGTACGACGGGCTGGTCAACTTCACGAGCATCTTCTGCCACAACCGTTGGATCGGGGGATGGAGAACGAGCCAGCGCCGGAGCTACTTCGCGCTCAAGCTCCCGAACGGCTGGTGGCTCTGGGGAATCGACATCCAGTTCGGTGCCCACATCGACGAAGTCCAGCTGCAGTACTTCACCGACGTGGCCACCGACCAGGTGTCCCCCGGAGACCGCATCATCTTGTGCCTGGGCAAAGAGGTCGAGAGTGGCACAAAGAAGGCCGAGGTCCACTCGGACTGGGATGTGGAGTACCTCGAGCGCCAGATCATCCAGCCGAGCGGCGCCCAGTTGTCGTTGTACCTCAAGAGTGGGAAGCACTACTACGCCCGCTACGTCGAGGAGGCCGGCCCCCGCCACCACATCACCTCCGGCGGCGGTGGGGCCTTCCTGCACCCCACCAACGACCTCCCCGAGCACATGGACGTCCCGGGACCGGAAGGGGCCGTCGCCTACCGCCGAGCCGCCACCTATCCGACCCCGGCGGTATCGAAACGGCTGAGGAAGCGGATCTGGCTGCTTCCTCTCTATAACCTTCCCCTCGCCGCGGCCTTCGGCACCGTCGAAGTGCTCCTGGCGTTCATGATGGGACTGCATCTGCGCGACCGCCACGTCGGCCTCGGCCCCGGCGACCTGCGGCGGGCGGTGTGGGAAAGCCCGACGGCCTTCCTGCTCATCGTGGTCATGATCGTGTCGCTGGCGGCGATGGTGCGCTTTGCCCACGACGCCAGCGGTGTTAGCAGACTCGCGCTTGGGTTGGTCCATTCGACGCTTCAACTCGCGAGTGTGGCCGGGGTCATGATCGTCGCCTCCCGGGTGTCGTCCGCTCAGGGCCTTCGCGGCATGTGGTCCCTGGTCGCCTTCCTTGGGCTGGTGGCCGTGCTGGGTGGCATCGGGGGCACGATCGGGATGTCGGGCTACCTCTGGGCCACCAACTGCCTCGGCTTCCACGGAAACGAGGGGTACGCGCCCCTACATCACCAGGACCTCAAGCACTTTCTCCGTCTGCACATTGACGCCGATGGTGCCCTGACGGTGTACCCGATAGGCATCGACCGAGTGGGCCGGAAGTGGCGACTGTGTCCCGATGCGCCAGCGCATGCCCCCTGGTTCGCCCCAACGGGCCCTGAGCCCGAGGCGCGTCTCATCGAGAACCCGATCAAGATCGGATAATCCGACGCCGGACCGCGGAGTCCGTGGTGGTGGCCCAGGCTCAGGGTGTGCTGGTGAAGCTCTACGGTTGCTCGCCGGGTCAGTGCCCGGTCGGATGGCCGAAAGCCGCTCGCAAGCGCTGCTTCAACTTGTTGACGCCCCTCATCGCGCTCGCCGAAGAGTCGCCGGTCGACTGCACGAGCTTTCCGTCGCTGTTTGTCGCTACCACGACGACCTGCTCGTTGCCGGCACCGTCGAACAGC
The DNA here is from genome assembly GCA_038238185.1 of Acidimicrobiales bacterium. GTDB lineage: Bacteria > Actinomycetota > Acidimicrobiia > Acidimicrobiales > AC-14 > DATAQC01. Next base: position 1,855 of record JBBRXY010000096.1, on the reverse strand, counting down.
GAGAACTCCGAGTGGTCGGCCCCGTCCGAAGCGAGTGGAGCCCGTACCCCCTCGCCTTTACCCGCCCGGTGGTTGTCAGGGTTGCCGTACCCCATCACCTGGTTCTGGTCGCTAAATTTCGGATCGGTTCCGTCACTCATGTGTTCCTCCCTAGACTGCGATAAATCGGTAGCGAGGCAAAGTGTTGACACTGGCCTCAAGCCACGAGACTGAACCGAACTTTGGGTTGTTGTTCAGTGGCCTCCGGAGGCGACCACCGACCGTGAGCGTACTTGCGCTGCAGCTTCACCATGAGGATGGCCCGGACGCCCTCAACGCTCCAGCGCACGCCGACGTCGGTACGCCGGTTCATCTCCCGCATGACGCGCTCCAGCACGCCGGTGCCGAGCTCGGGCCGTCCCTTGTCGCCGAACAGCAGTCGCCCGGCACCGGGATGGGTGAGGAAGGTGAACACCTCGGGCTCCGCCGCCCGCAAGTGGGCCGCCGCGACCATCGCCCCACAGCCCTCGGCGTCGTCGATCAGCGCCGCGTAGGCAGTCCGGGCGGCGTCGAGATCTTGTTCGCGGTAGGCGGCGGTGAGCAGAACCTCGAGCTGGCGGCGGAAGTCGTCGGCCAGGTACTCACTGGCCCGGTCGCTGTATCGGGCGGCCCGGTAGACACCGCGGGCCAGGTGCCACAGGCAGCGCTGCACGGGCACACCGGCGAAGCGCTCGGCGGCCAGGGCGCTCAGTTCCTCCTCGCCGTCGACGAGGATCAGCCCGGGGCGCAGTCCGGCCAACAGGTCGCCCATCACCGACCACCCTTCGGCCACGGTGGCGCCCAGCAGGCGGGCCTGCACCGACACCCGGCCACCGGCTCGGCGCCTGGAAACAAGGCCGATAGCCAGGTTCAGCGCCACGCCACCCTTCTTGGTGCCGGCCCGCTCGCCGGTCCCGTCCAGCAGCAGTATCGGCACCTCGTCGATCTCGGGGCCGACGCGCTCGGGGGCCATGGCGATCACGTCACGGCGGATACTGCGCGCCGACACCTCGGGGCCGGCCAGGGCAGCGAGCAACCTCGATGCCTTGGCGTAGGCCACCTCGACGGCCAACGACGCCGCCAGCTCGCTGAGGCGTTCGGTGCGGCGCTGGTGGGGGCGCAGGCCCAACAACTCGGCCGCCGGGGCGAAGCGGCGGTCACAGTTGCGGCACTCCAGTTGCTGGGAACGAAACGACACCTTCCCGCAGGCCGTGGTCACCTTCCGGGGCTTGGGCCGGAACCCTCGGCGGCGGAACCCGCGCCGGGCCCTGCACCCGGTGCAGCACCACGGTGCATCCAACTGCTCGTCGTCGGGGAGCGGGAGCCCGAACGGGCCGACCACGGCGTCAACGATCTCAGCAACCATCGCCTCGATGGCATCAGCCACGAGCTGCGCGGGTGCCTGGCGGGCGAACACCATGGCCGCCTCCTCGAGCTGTCTCAGCCCGACGATCCCGTCGAGCTCGATCCTCACGTTGCGTGTACGTTCCGACTTCGGCATGGGGCTCCTTCGTGTCTCACCAGGACGGTTGGAGCCTCGTGCCTACCAGGCCAGAACTACACGCGTGTCATTCGATCGCCTCGCTACCGAAAGTTCCCGGAAGGTCTTGGGCGGATCTCCGCTTGAGTCCTTGCACTCGAGCCGTCGCCCAGTGGAGAGCGGAACAGCGTTCGGAGCGGTCGTTCTGAAGCCAGGGTCACGTTCGACCGCCTGCATGACGCGCTTGTCGATGGCGGGCTCGTTCTCCGTGCGGAAGAAGCCGTTCAGGCGAACGCCGTATGCCGACGATTCCTCCAGCAGGCGCGCGATGTGCAGCGCGTGATCGCCCGTGCCGGC
>JBBRXY010000095.1:0-11000 GCA_038238185.1 Acidimicrobiales bacterium | reverse complement strand
CCACCGGAGTAGAACGGCCTCACCAGGTAGTGGGCGATGAAGCCGTCGGGGTAGACGGTTTCGCCGGCCTGGGTGCGAAGGTGCTTCTCCAGATTGGTCAGCGGGCAGTCGAAGCCCCCGAGGTAGATGGCAGCACTGACCACCAGGGCCACGATGTGCACCGGTGCGGCCACTGGCCACGACCAGGCGAGAAACCCACCGGCGAGGAGGAACGCCACGAACAGCCCGTGTACGGCCACCACCGCGTCGGCGGTGAGGCTCCGGAAGACCGGGTGGTGGTCGGTTGCTGGGGTCGGTTGCGTGCTCCAAGCGTAGCGGCGAGCGAAGGGTCCGTCGCCTAGGGTACCGACGACAGAGGAGGCCACATGCGAGGGCCCATGGCTCGATCACGACCGCGACGACGGGGTCGGCATCTCAGTGTCGCCGTCACCATGGCCGCAGTCGGGCTCCTGGTGGCTTCGTGTTCGTCGGACACGAAGTCGACGGCGACATCGGGATCGACAACGACGTCGGCCGCGCCCCAGGCCGCGCTCCTCCCGATCGACACGGCAGCCCTCAAAGGCACCGTCGAGGCGATGGCCAAGGATCTCATGGTCCCCGGCGTGGCCGTGGTCCTGCGCACACCGAAGGGCGACTTCACAATGACGTACGGCACCAGCACGCTCGGCGCCACCGAGCCCGTCACCCTCGACCAACACGTGCGCATCGGCTCGAACACCAAGACCATGACAGGAACGGTCATCCTCCAGCTGGTCCAGGAGGGAAAGCTCGGCCTCGACGACCCGGTGTCGAAGTACCGCCCGGACGTCCCCAACGGCGACAACATCACCATCACCCAAATGCTGAACATGCGCAGCGGCCTGTTCAATTACAGCGAGACCCTCAAGCTCAACCAGACGCTCGATACCGAACCCCTCAAAGTCTGGACCGAAGACGAGCTCCTCGCCCTCGCCTACGAGAACCCGCCGTACTTCCCGCCGGGAACGGGCTACCACTACTCCAACACCAACACGGTGCTGCTCGGGCTCATCGCCGAACAGCTCGACGCCAAGCCCCTCGCCCGGGTGTTCCAGGACCGGCTGTTCACGCCGTTGGGCATGAAGAACACGGTGTTCCCCGACAACACCTCGAACGTCCTGCCCGATCCGCGGTCGCACGGCTATGTGTACGGCACCAACCTCGAGACCATGGGTTCGCCCCCGGCCATCCCGCCCGACCAGCAGGCGGCGGCCAAGGCGGGGACCCTGAAACCCAGAGACGCCACCGACGACAACCCGTCGTGGACCTGGGCTGCCGGACAGGGGATCTCGACGGCCAACGACCTGGTCACCTGGGTGCAGGCGCTGGCGGGCGGCAACCTTCTCAATCCCGACCTGCAGGCCAAGCGTCTGGCCAGCGGCGAGCCGACCGATCCGACAAACCCCGGAGGCGCGCTGTACGGGTTGGGGATCGGCAAGTTCGGTCCCCTCTACGGCCACAGCGGTGAACTGCCCGGCTTCAACTCCTTCATGGGCAACGACCCCGAGAACCACGTGACCCTCGTGGTGTGGGCAAATCTGGCCCCGAGCGCCGACGGCGAGGGCCCCGCCACCGCCATTGCCAGGACCCTGATCGGAAAGGTCTACGCCCCGGCGGCGGGCGAGGCGACCACCGGCGACGACGAGCAACACCCGTAGGGGGGATCGATGATCTTCGAGCCGTTCACCATCAAGAACGTCACCTTCAAGAACCGGCTCATCCGCTCGTCGATCGGCGGCCGTACGGCCTACTACGACGGCACCGTGAGCAACGCCTGGAAGAACTTCGAGCTGCGGTTCGCCCAGAACGGCGTGGCGGCGATCGTGTCGGCCACCCTCAACGTCGACCCCTACCGGTGGTCACCGCTCGAGTACCCCCAGATCAGCAACGACAAGTTCATCAAGCACCTCAGCGAGGGCATCGCCGCCATCCACGGCCAGGGCTGCCGCTACATCATCCAGATCGGCGACGGCGGATCGCATGTGCAGACGAGCCTGTTCAGCCAGGCCCAGGACAGCTTCGGCCCCTCCCCGGGCTTCGACCTCTTCTACGGGTACCGCAGTCGCCGGACCCAGATGACCGTTGCCGACATCGAGCACTCGGTGGCGGAGTTCGGCAATGCCGCCCGGCGAGTGCGCGAAGCGGGAGCCGACGGTATCGAGATCACCGCCTCCAAGGGCTACCTCATCCACCAGTTCCTCAATCCCGCCATCAACCGCCGCCGGGACGACTACGGCGGATCGGTGGCCAAGCGGTTCCGCTTCCTCCGCGAGATCGTCGCCGCGGTGCGGGCCCAGGTGGGCCCCGACTACCTGGTCGGAGTCCGGCTGTCGGCCAAGGACTGCAACCACCTCCCGCTCAACTTCCGTCTGCCGCTGCCCCTGGAGTCTGAGCAGTACCGGGGCAACGACGCCGACACGTACGTCACCTATGCCAAGTGGTTGAAGGACCTCGGGATCGACTACCTCCACGTGAGCAACGGGTATGGCTTCATCAACCCGGGCGAGACACCGGGAGACTTCCCGCTCGACGAGGTGAAGATGTTCGCCAACTCCACCCGTCACCTGTCGACCAAGGCGGCGGTGCGCGCCGGCCTCCTGAACGTCATTCCCGACCGGGTGCTTCGCAAGGTGCTGAGCACCGGATGGGGCGCCACCGAGGCCGCCAACCTGCCCGACGCTCGGCGCCTGCGCGACGACGTGGGGCTGCCGGTCATTGCCAATGGGGCGTTCCAGCGGCGCTCGGTCGTGGAATCGGCGCTCACGTCGGGCGGTTGCGACCTGGTGTCGATGGCTCGGCCCCTCCTCGCCAATCCCGATCTGCCCCGGTTGTTCGCCGAGGGAGTGGAGGAGCCCGAGCGGCCGTGCACGTTCTGCAACCGTTGCGCCATCCGCACGACGCTGTTCCCCCTCGGGTGCTACGAGCCGCTGCGCTTCGACTCCACCGACGCCATGGAGGCCCAGATCATCGACTGGTCGGCCCGACCGGACCTCGAGGAGCCGCTGCCCTGGGACCCCGGGACGGCGGTGGAACAGACCTGAGCCGTTTCGACGTCGTCGTCATCGGCTCGGGTTTCGGCGGGGCGGTGGTGGCCGCCCGCCTGGCCGCGGCCGGGCGCTCGGTGTGCGTGCTCGAACAGGGAAGACGGTGGGAGCCGAGTGAGTTCCCCCGCAGCTTCAGCGCGGCCGCCGCCGCCGTCTGGGACGAGACTGCCAACCACGGCTTCCTCGACTACCGGGTCTTCTCGCACGTCGACGTCCTCCAGGGCGTGGGGGTGGGCGGCGGTTCCCTGCACTACTTCAACGTCCAACTGCGGGCACCGGCGGCCATCCTGGACCGGCCCGAGTGGCCGTCGGCGCTGAGCCGGACCGTCCTCGACCCCTATTACGACAAGGCCGAAGGGGTGACCACGCCTTCCCCGCTCGTGCCACCGGCCGGCGAACGGATGCCGAAGCGAACCGACGCCTTTCTGCGCGCCGCCCACGCCGCCGGGTACGACGCCTCGCTCCGCCCGCTCGCCATCCACACCGGGCCCACCCGCAACCACCCCCTCAGCGACCTCGTCCAGGAACCGTGCGCATTCACGGCCGACTGCCTGCTGGGGTGCCGGCCCCGGTCGAAGAACAGCCTCGATGTCACCTACCTCCCGATGGGGGAACGCCATGGACTGGAGATTCGTCCCCTGCACGCCGCTGAGGGCATCGAGCCTGCGCCTGGCGGCGGGTACACGGTGGCGGTACGGCGCCTCGACCCCGACCATCCCGGTTCGTTCGACCTCGACCGCGTCACCGCTACCACCGTCGTGGTGGCCGCCGGGGCGGTGGGCTCCACCGAGCTGCTCCTGCGGGCCCGCGACCTGCACCGGACGCTCCCGGGCCTGCCCGCCACCCTCGGCCGAGGGTTCTCGGCCAACGGCGACATGTTGTTCGCCGGCACCAAGGACACCGAAGAGATCATCGACTCCAGCCACGGACCCAGCATCACCGCCGGGGCGTTCGTGCAGGACCCGGGCTCGCGCCACGTCATCCAGATCCAGGACCTCGCCTACCCGGCGGCGCTCACGTCGCTCTTCGACGGCACCCTGCCCCTGCCCAGCCGCGTGCGCAGCCTGGCCCATGCTGCGTCCGGGTACGTGCACTCCGCCGTCTCGGGCACGTCGTTTCCCGCCCGTAGCCTGTTCGGTGGGTCGTTCGTCCCCCACTTCCTGCCCTATCTGGGCATGGGCACCGACGCAGGCGACGGACGCTTCCGCCTCGACGGCGGCGGGCGACTCCGCCTCGATTGGGACCCATCCGCCAGCCGGGGGATGTATACCGAGATGGAAGACGCCATGCGCCGCCTGAGCCAGGCGTTGAACGGAACGTTCGTGCGCAGCCTGCCCTGGCGGTGGCCGTTGCGCCGCGTGCTCACCGCCCACCCCCTCGGTGGGTGCGTCATGAGCGAGCGTCCAGAAGCGGGCGTGGTGAACGACCGGGGTGAGGTCTGGGGCCATCCCGGGCTCTTCGTGACCGACGCTTCAATGATCCCCGGGCCCTTGGCGGTGAACCCGTCGCTGACGATCGCCGCCCTGAGCGAGCGCGTCGCCCAGTGGATGATCGAAGGGCGCGAACTGACCTGACCTTCTCCTGGGCACGAGCGTTCCTAGGGTGCACACTGTGGGCGTGCCGTCGACCGATGCCGACCGGTTCCAGACCGCCTTCGACGCCGCCATCACCGGCGACGTGGAACCCCTGAGTCGCGGAGCAGCCATGAAGGCAGCCGGCGCTCCTGCCTGAGCCCGCGGAGACCGACTGGCGTCGATACCTCGAGCAATTTCACGAGGACAAGCCGGGCATCACCGCCGACATCCTCGACCGCGCCTCAGACGGCGGCGTCCGACCGTACGGGTGGGTGGTCGAAGCCGTGGGCGACGGGCCGGTGGTCGACCTGGCTTGTGGCAACGGTCCTCTGGCGCCGGAGCTGGCCGGCCGGGACTGGATCGGCGTCGACCTCTCCCATGCGGAACTCTCGGCGGCGCAGGGTAAAGGTGCTGGCCGGGTGACGCTCGCCGACGCAGCCTCGCTCCCTTTGGCGGACCGATCCGCCGGGTCCGTCGTCTGCTCGATGGCCCTCATGCTCGTGCAGCCCCTCGATCAGGTCCTGGCGGAGGTGGCGCGGGTCCTTCGTCCGGGCGGGGTCCTCGTCGCCCTGCTGCCGTCACGGAATCCGCTGCGCCCGAGCGATGCCATGCGGTACATCCGCCTGCTTGTCGCCCTTCGCCAGCGACGACTCGTCTACCCCAACGACCGAGCGCTCGACGACGTCGGCGGCCTCCTGGGCCGCCACCGGCTTCGGTTGGTCGACGACCAGCGCAGGAGGTTTGCGTGCCTGATCACCAGCCCGGCGGTGGGCGTGATGTGCGTGCGGTCGCTCGATCTTCCCGACGTCGAACCGGCCCGCGTGGCCGCCGGCGAACGGGTGAGCCGCCACTGGGTCGGCAAAGAGCTCGGCCTCCCCCTCAGGAGACTGGTCGCGGTGCGAGACGGCGGCTCGTAACATCCCCGTTGTGACTGCCGCAGCCCCAGGAAGCGACGACACGGCAACCGAGGGAATGGGCCGTGCCGGCTACTACGACGCCCACTCGGAGTACCAGCGGTCGGTGGCCGAGACCGGAGCCGCACTGATCGACCGTTGCGTCGCGGCGACGACGTTGCCCGATGCCGGCGAGACCTACGTGGTGGCCGACTACGGATGCTCGACCGGCGCCAACTCCATCACGATGGTGAGCCGGGCGATCACTGCCGTGCGGGAACGGCAACCGGCCATCCCTGCCGCCGCCCTGCACAACGACGTCCCCACGAACGATTTCAACCAGCTCTTCGCCAATCTGGTCGCCACGCCGGGCAGCTACCTGAGTCTCGAGCCGCCGGTCCTCCCCCTCGCTTCGGCCGCGTCGTTCTTCGAGACCGCGGCGCCGGCCGGTTCGATCCGATTGGGCACATCGTTCTCGGCCGCCCACTGGCTGAGCAGCCAGCCCGAGGTCGTCGTCCCCCAGGGCTTCTACTTCTCCGAGGCCGTGGGTTACCCACGTGACGCTCTAGCCCGGCAGGCCGCACGAGACTGGGCGACGTTCCTCGGTGCTCGGAGCCACGAGCTCGCACCCGGTGGTCGGCTCCTGGTCCAGATGGTCGGGACAACCGATGCCGGTGAGACGACGGCTCGCCGACTGTTACATGCAATGGCCGAGATCGGCGACGCCATGGCCGCGGAGGGCGCATTGGATCGAGGCTCTGTCGACCGGTACATCCTTCCGGTTTACGCCCGGACGGCTGTGGAGGCCGAGCAACCGCTGGGCGACGACGCCTGGCTCAGGGCGGCGTTCACTATCGACGACATCCGCGTTGACCCCGTCCCGAATCCGTACCTGGAGGCGTGGCGCCAGGACGGTGACAGTGCCAGGTACGCAGCGGACTACGCAGCGTTCGTTCGAGGCTTCACCGAGTCCAACCTCCGGCTGCACCTCTTCGATGACGCCGACCCGGATGCGGACCCACTCGTGGAGGAGTACTTCTCCCGCCTGGAGGCCCGATTTCGGTCCGACCCCAAGGCCGACCGCTTCGAGGATTGGACCCTGACCGTCGTTCTCGCTCGCACCGACGCTCTGTAATACGAGGCTGTTGCCTGCCCGATTGGGCTAAATGGGCCTTGCGATCGAACGTCTGTTCGATTAGAATGGCGGCATGAGCAGCGAGGCCGAAGCAACTATTTTCGAGGACGAGATCGCCGAGGTCTGCGGCATCCTCAATGTCGCTACCGGGCGCCTTGTCTCCCTCATCGGGCGGGTGCTGGCCACCGAGTCCTATGCCGGGGCGGGTATCCGTTCGCCGGAGCAGTGGGTGGCGTGGAAGTGCGGCGTGTCCCTGGGTCGGGCCCGGACGCTGGTGGCCATGGCCCGGCGCCTTCCCGAGCTTCCCGTGACCCGGGCGGGCCTGAAGGCCGGCGAGCTGGCCGAAGACCAGGTGGCGGTGATCTGCCGCCACACCCCGGCGCACAACGACGCCGAGGTGGCCGAGCTGGCCCGGTCGGCCACCGTGGCCCAGATCCGGCGCGTGCTCGGCCGCAATGCCTTCGTCAAGCCAGAACCGGATCCCGAGCCTGAACCTGAACCCGAGCCCCGGCGGGTCAACTTCGGCTTCGGCGACGACGGCCTGTTCCGCCTGTCGGCGGTACTGCCCGCCGACCAGGGCGCCCTGCTGGAGCGCGCCCTGGGTGTCTACCGCCAGAAGCTGTTCGGCGGCCACGCCGACCACGGCGATGCCCCCAAGATGGTGTCGTCGGCCGATACGCTGGTGGCCATGGCCGAGGCCTCGTTGGCTACCGAGGCCATCGCCCGTCCCCACTACGACCGCCACCTGGTGGTGCTCCACGTGGGCACCGACGACACCGGTCAGCCCAACGGCCACCTCCACCTGGGCCCGGCCCTGCCCGACAGCCTGCGCCGGTTCATGACCTGTGACGCCAAGGCCCGGGTGCAACACGACGACAAGGCCAAACCGCTCAGCGTGGGCCGCACCGCCCGCATCGTGTCCAACCGCACCCGCCTGGCCATCGAAGAACGCGACGGAGGCTGTCGGGTGCCGGGGTGCGACCGGGTCAAGTGGTTGCACGTGCACCACGTGGTGCACTGGGAAGACGGCGGGGCAACCGACACTTCGAACCTGATGGCGCTCTGTGGTCGCCATCATCGCCTGCATCACCGAGGCCACCTGGGCATCTCCGGCGATGCCGACGATCCCGATGGCATCACCTTCACCGATGCCCGGGGCCGACCACTTCCACCATCGGGCAAGCCCATGCCACCGACCGAGCCGGCACCTACGGGCAACTGGGTCCATCCCACCGGCGAACGCCTCGACGACGACTGCGTCGTGTTCTCGCCATCCCCCGGTACGGCGGCTGAGGTGGCTGCGGCGACACTGGCCAGCCCCGCCCGTGACTACCCCCCGTTCGTCGACCTCGACGACCCGGTGTTCGGGGTCAACGAAGACGACGACGCCGACTTGGGCTAGCCGCCCAACGGTCGGGCACCCCCGACACAAGAAGTCCCGTCAAGTGCAAGGACGCTCCCCTTGCCGGGAACGCCATCACGGCCGGTAGGCGTCCCTGCGGTGATCGATGTCGAGGATTCGGACCGTGTGGGTGCCCTCGTGAATCTCGTAGCGCACCCGGTACTCCCCCCGCCGCGCACGCCAGTGGCCCTCGAAGGGCGGTCGCAACGGTGTGCCTACTCGCCGGGGCGCCGAGGCGAGTGGTCCGGAGATGAACTCCCAGGCCGCTGTGGCTGCAGACTCGGGCAAGACATCGGTGAGGGCCCGTCGCGCGCCTGGAGCAACGATGAGGCGGTAAGGCTCCTCAGTCACGGATAGCGGCGGCACCTCGGTTTCGCATCACCCGGTCCATCTCCTCGCCCGTGGTGAAGTCCCCCTCGTCGATATCGCTCTGGGCCTGGCGCATTCGACGCATCGCAGCGGGATCGCTCAGCAGTTCCACAGTCGCTTCGAGAGATGCGAGATCCTCGGCCGAGATCAGGACGACGTAGGAGCGGCCGTTCTTCGTGATCTGCACGCGCTGATGGGTGCGGTCCACCTCGTCGGCGATCTCCGACAGGCGAGCTTTGACAGCAGACAGCGGCAAGGTCTCCATGGACTAGAATAGTAGTCCATCATGGATACCCCAGAAGTCCCAGATCTCGCGATCCGTGGCCACGTCGAGCCCCACGGCCCCGACATTGACGCTGTCGGGGAACCACTCGGCCAGCTCCCGACCAGGCGGCGCGACAAGTTCTGGTCGAACAGGAACCTCACCCAGAGGTAGCAGCCGGCGCTCGCGCAATGCGGCGACCTCCGAGCGCGGCTCGGATGTGGGCCTCGGTGAGCTCGGGAAGTCACGAACGATCTCGTCGTGCGTCATGCCCCCGGCCAGGTACTCGAGTACGTCGTAGACGGCGATGCGGGTGCCGACGAAGCACGGCTTGCCCCCCCGAACTCCTGGCCGGACGTCGATCAACCCCTGGAGATCCACAGACGCCAGCGTTCCCGGGGCACGCGGGTGGCGGGGGTGTCGCATCGCCAGGGTGACGATGTTCACCCGCCGATGTGGCTTGCACACCGACATGGCCAACCTCCTTGCGCTGTGTCTTCATCATCTCGGCGACCCCGGCGCCAAGAATCCATCGTCGCTGAGCGGGCCGGCGCCCGCCATGGATCAGACTCTGGCCATGACCCTCGAGCTTGCCCATGTCACCATCGACTGTGCCGAACCGAACGGGTGGCGGCCTTCTGGTCCGACGCCCTGGGGCGGCCAGTCGACCCCGGCGGCAACGGGTTCTTCGTGTCCATCGGCGAGCAACAGCCGACCCCAGGACGGGTGGCGTGGTTCTTCCTCCGGGTGCCCGAGCCCCGGTCGGCCAAGAACCGCATGCACGTCGATCTGAGAGCCACCGACCGGCCCGCGGAGGTCGCACGCCTCGAAGGCCTCGGGGCGACGGTGATCGCCGACCACGACGAGTGGGGAGTCCGCTGGACCGTGATGTCCGATGTGGAGGGCAACGAGTTCTGTGTGGCCGAAGAATCTTCATCAGGCCCGTCGGAAGATCGCCTCGGGGGACGACTATGAGGACGTGAGCGAGCCGTCGCCCGACCCCGGGGACAGTGGAGCGGCATTGCTCGCGCTCTACGACACTGCCCTTCCCCAGGTGTACGGCTACCTGTTGGCCCCCTGCGACGGCGAGTACGAATGCTCGTGGCTGATTGAGTCTTGCGCCCGCCGCCGTCCACCGGCCAGAAGGATTCGCAGGCGGTAGTTCTCGAAGCTCCGAAATCCCCGTCCGGCCGGCTTCACCTGCTTGATCAACAGGTTCGTCGCTTCCGACAGGACCATTCGAAGCGCCGGTGGTGGTGGGCGGTGGTGGGCGAGGATCTCGACTCGCCAACGCCGCGCAGGAGCTTGGCCAGCAGCGTAGCGCTCGGGCCCCGGCCCTCTGCGTTCCCGCCTGTTCAGCCGGGGAGGTCCCATTTCCCGGCCTACGGCTACCGGTCGAGCGGCTCTACCGTCGTGCCCCGTGTACCGCGTCGACGGCCGGCCGGTTAGACACCCGGGGTGGGATCGCTCTGGCACACCGCCCTGGAACGGGGCCCGGCGCCCCCGCCCTGGGTCGTGGTCCTGAGCCTCGCAATTGCCGCGGCGGCCGTCGGTCTCCCGCGAGCATGGAAGGTGAGCCGGCATGTGATCACGATCGCCCACGAGGGCGGCCACGCGGTGGTGGGTCTCCTGGCCGGTCGCCGCCTGGCCGGCATCCGCCTGCACTCCGACACCAGCGGGGTGACGGTCACGTCGGGACGACCGCGGGGAATCGGCATGGTCGCCACCGTGGCCGCCGGTTACGTGATGCCGTCGCTGCTCGGCCTGGGTGCGGCCTGGCTGGTGGCGTCGCGCCACATCGGGGCGCTTCTGCTCTGCAGCGTGATCCTGCTCGCGGCCATGTTGGTGGCCATACGCAATGTCTTCGGTGTGATCAGTGTGGGCGTGTGCGCCGCCGCCGTCGCCGGGGCGCTGTGGTTCGGTTCGGTGACGCTTCAGGCCACTCTGGCCTGGACGGTGGCCTGGTTCCTGTCGCTCGGAGGCCCTCGACCGATCTGGGAGCTACGTCGGTCGCGTCGCCGCCGCCGCACTGGGTCCACGTCCGATGCCGACCAACTGGCGGCGCTCACCCATCTACCGGCGCCGGTATGGGTCGCGGCGTTCGCGGCCGTCGCCCTGTTGGCCCTCGCCGTCGGGGCCCGGTGGCTCGTGTCGACGGTCCGCTAGGGGCCGGCTAGCCGGTGAGCATGGTCAGCGGGCCGGCATGGCGGCCAAGGTGGCCACTGCGGCGAGGAGAGCTTGTTCGCTGAGCGGCCGCCAGATCGTGGGGCCGTCGATGACGGGTTGCGGATCGGGGATGCGTT
>JBBRXY010000094.1:0-11526 GCA_038238185.1 Acidimicrobiales bacterium | reverse complement strand
CGATCCCCAGCGCGACGTGGGTGAGTACTTCGCCGTCGCCCGGGCTCAGGGCATGCGCATCGGCTACGGGATCGACACCCACGGCCACAACGACTACCTGTCCGGCCTGGCCGAGTTGGCCGCCCGACAGCCCCTTACCGTGTTGGGATCGGTCGTAGCCGACCTCGGCTACGACCACCGGCCGGTGGGCCACGGCGAGCGGATCGAGATGGGCGAAGTCGTCTTCGAGGTCCTCCACACCCCCGGCCATACTCCCGAGCATGTGAGCCTGCTCGTGCGTGATCGCTCCGCTGGCGACGATCCTGCCCTGCTGCTCTCGGGTGGGGCGTTGTTGGTCGGCGACCTGGCCCGCCCCGACCTGTTGGGCTCTCGCGAGGACGCCCAACGCTCGGCCAAGGCCTTCTGTCGCACGATCCAGGACACGATCTTGACCCTGCCCGACCACGTCGAGGTGTTCCCCACCCATGTGTCGGGCAGCCTGTGCGGGGGCAACATCGGGTCGCGCCTGTCGACCACCGTGGGCTATGAGCGGCGGACCAACGCCGTGCTCTCCAAGGTCGATTCGGCGGACGGCTTCGTGTCGGAGTGCATCCGCCTCGACAACCTCCCTGCCGTGCCGCCCTACTGGAGGCGCATGCGGGGCCAGAACCTGGGCGGTGTCGGCCTCCTCGGTGTACTGGGCGAGCCGCCGGCACTGGCGCTGGAGACCTTTGCTGATGCCCAGGGCGACGGGGCCGTGGTTCTCGACGCCCGCAGCGCCGAGGCATTCGGGGCCGCCCACATCCCAAGCGCCCTCAATGTCGGGCTCAGCTCGTCGTTCGCCACGTGGGCCGGCACCGTGCTCGCCGACGGCGCCCGGGTTTTGTTGGTCCTCGACCGCCCCGGCGACCTGTGGGACGCGACGTGGCAGCTGCTGCGAATCGGCTACGACCTGCCCGTGGGCTGGTTGGCCGGCGGGATGATGGCGTGGCGCACCGCGGCCCGGCCCCTGGAAGCCATTCACCAGGTCACCGTGCACGAGCTGCACTCACGACTCGACGCCGGCGAGGTGACGGTCCTCGACGTGCGCCAACCGGCGGAGTGGGCGGCCGGGCACATCCCTGGTGCGGCCTTCGTTACCGGCGCGGATCTGCCGTCGCGCCTCGACGATGTCCCCGACGCCGCGGTGGTGGCCACGGTGTGCGGCTCGGGGTACCGCTCCAGCGTCGCCTCCAGCCTGCTCGCCGCCCGCGGTCGTTCCGTCATCAATGTCCTGGGCGGCATGGCCGCCTGGAACAACGCTCACTACCCAACCGAGAACTAGGAGACACGACATGGACTACGCCAAGACCATCACTTTGGACCTTCCCTACGACCAGGCTGTACCCCGGGTGAAGGAGGCGTTCAAGGCCCAGGGCTTTGGCACCCTCACCGAGATCGACGTCCAGGCCACGCTCAGCGACAAGTTCGACGTCGACATCGAGCCCTACGTCATCCTCGGAGCCTGCAATCCCCAGCTGGCCCACCGGGCCCTCGAGGTCACTCGCGACATCGGCCTGCTTCTGCCCTGCAACATGGTGGTACGCGAGCACTCCGCCGCCAGCGTGGTCGTGCAGGCTCTCGACGCCGGTGTCATCGCCGCTGTTCCGGACGTCGCCGAACTGGAGCCCATTGCCGCCGAGGCGGGCCGGCGCATCCAGGCCGCCCTCGACGATCTCGCCGCGGGGTGACGACGGGTCCCCGAGAGCTCGTCGTGCCTCCAAAATCGTCGTCACTCACTGCCGGCCACACCGTTGGGTGTCGCCGAAAAACCCTTCAGAGGAGTTGCCCATGACGTTGACCCGCCGTGATTCCACGACCACCAAGTCGCCTTCGATTCACCACGACGAGAAGAGGCCCGAGCCGTGGTTCGCTCGCCTCGCCCGGTTCTCGGCGAGACGCCGCCGGTGGGTTATGTCGACGTGGCTTCTGCTCGCAGTGGCGGCTGCACCTTTGGCGGCAACGTTGACCGGGGCGATGTCGGGCGCCGGCTGGGAGGCTCAAGGCTCGACCGCTCAGAAGGTACGCGATGAGCTACGGCACGACTTCCCTCAAGCCGGGGCCGAGGCGGCGATTGTCGTCTACCACCAGCCCACACCGATCAGCGCCGACCCGGCCGGGCTGGCCAAGGTTGTCGGGAGTCTCCGCGGATCACCGGACGCGGCGAGCGTCGTCGATCCAGCCTCGCTTCCGCCGACGGCGGGCCTGATGTCGCCGGACGGGCGGACCGTGGTGATCCCGGTCGAGCTGCGAGCGGCCAACGATGCGCAGCGGCCGGAGTCTGCCGGACATGTCATCGACACGGTGCGCCATCTCTCGCTGCCAGCCGGGGCGACGGCCAAGGTTACGGGGGAATGGGCGGTGTGGAGCGACTTCAACGCCGTGAACGAGCACGCCCTTCATCTCGCCGAGCTTGTCTCCGGCGTTCCTACGATCGTGTTGTTGTTCGTGGCCTTCGGATCGGCCGTCGCCGCCGGGCTGCCATTGCTGCTCGCCGTGGTCGGGATCGCTGTCGGTTTCGCCGCCCTTCATCTCGGCACGGGTATGACGCCCCTGTCGGTGTGGGCGATGAACTTCTCGATGATGATCGGTTTGGCCGTCGGCATCGACTACAGCCTGTTCATCGTGACGCGATACCGCGAAGAGCGCCACGATGGCCGAGACGCCCTCGATGCCATCGCCGCAACCCTGTCCACCGCCGGCAAGGCCGTGTTCCTTTCTGCGCTGACAGTGGTGCTGTCCCTCGCCGCGGTGTTCCTCGTTCCCATCATGGTCTTCCGGTCGATGGCGCTCGGCATGATCCTTTCGGTCATCGCTGTCGCTTTGGCATCGCTCACCTTGCTACCGGCGGTACTGGTCGCCCTCGGGGATCGGGTTCTCCTCACCCGGGGGAACAAGGACCCGGGCCATTCCGCGCAGAGCCGATGGGCCCGCTGGACCGGGATGGCACTGCGCCGTCCGGCGCTCACGCTCGTCGTCGGGCTGGTCCTGCTCCTCGCCCTCGCCGCACCTGCCCTCGGGATGCGGCTGGGTATGCCCGGCGCCCAAGTCGTCGACCGTGGCCACTCCAGTCGGGACGGCTATGACCTCGTCACTGAGGGTTCGGGCCCGGCGCCACTGCTCCATTATTCATCATCACCACCACCACCGCAAAGGCCGACGCTGTAGTGGCCGCGGCCACTGCGGATCCGGGCGTCGCCGGGGCACAGGTGGCTGCCCCGCCCGCGAGCACAGGGCGGGCCGCCATCAAGGTGATCCCTCGCACCGGGCTCGACAATCCTGCAACCTCCGCTCTCGTTGCCCGGCTCCGCACCACCCTCGCCCGCGCCATCCCGAACGCCCGCGTCGGCGGTCCGGCCGCCCAGAACCACTATCTCACCGCTGTCTTGACCGGCAGAGCGCCGCTGGGCGATCGCGGTGATCATGATCGTGGCGTTCGTGCTGCTGCTCGTCGTGTTCCGCAGTCTCACCATCGCCATCTCGTCGATCCTGTTGAACCTGGTCGGTGTCGGCGCCGCCTTCGGGTTCGCCACTCTCGTCTTCCAGCACGGCGTCGGCGCCAGCCTCATCGGTATCCAACCACAGGGCTTTGTCGACGCGTGGGCACCGCTGTTCTTCTTCGCCCTGCTGTTCGGGCTGTCGATCGACTACCAGCTGTTCCTGCTCGCCGCCATCAAGGAGCGCTACGACGCGACTGGCGACGCCAAGCTCGCCGTTCGCGACGGCATTGCCCGCACTGGACGGCCCATCACCAATGCCGCCCTCATCATGATCGTGGTGTTCGTCGCCTTCGGCGTCACCGGCCCGATCCCTCCCACCGAGCTCGGCATCACTCTCGCCCTCGCCGTGCTTCTCGACGCCACGGTGATCCGGATGATGCTTGTCCCCGCCATCATGGGCCTGCTCGGAGAGCGGAGCTGGTGGCTGCCCGCTGTGCTCGACCGACACCTTCCTGTCGTCCGATTCTCCCACTGAGACGATTTGGGTCCGGCGGATGGTCGCCTTCCCGGACTGAATGAATTGCTTGCCTACGGCCGGCCTTGACCGCCCTCGTCCCGGTGTCGCTTGTCATCAATCTGTCATCAGTGTGTCCGCGAATGGCTCCGATTCCAGGGTGTCCCAGGTTCCACACCAAACAGAGCGGCGCGATGCTCGTTCTTCGACCCGGAACCAGCAGGGTTGCTCCCGACCTCGGCGATCAGGCGATGTCCAGGAACCGGCGAAGCGCGTCGCGGATGACCTCGCGGCGGATGGGGAGTCCGAACTGCGTGGTGGGGACCATGCGACGTGACCTACCTCGTGCGTCAGTGGGGGTTTTCGTGTTTGCTCATCAGGAGGGCCAGAGTGGGACAGGCAGATACCGCCCGTCGGGCGTGGCCCTCCAGATGCGTTGGGACCGGGCTGGGATCGACGATCGGGTACCCCCAGTCGTCGAGGGATATCCACTCGGGAAAGAGCTCGGCGCACAGGCCGTGGCCGACACAGGTGATGGGGTTGACGACGAGGTGGATGCTCACCGCCATCCTCCAGGGGTCGGAAGGGGAAGCGGAATCTGTCGCGCCGCCGGACACGGGCCAACTACCCGGTGCCGGGTGACTTCGTCCGCGAACACTCGAAGGCCGCTCTCGACCAGACGGGCCGTCCCGTCGGGCAGGCGGCATGCTCCGCGCCCTTTGACCATCGCCAGCCACCGCTCCAAGCGGCGTTCGCCCTCTCCGCCCGGGTTCGCGCGCGCAACCAGGTCCATGGCTGCGGCGATGGCACTCAGGCCGTTTACACATGGGCCGCATTGGCCCGCGTTCTGTGCTGCCAACCAGCGGACGATGCCGGCAGTCTGGAGGAGCCCGCAGGCACCGGAGGGCAGGGCGATGAGCACGCCGCAGCCGAGGGCCGCGCTCAACCGGCCGAGCGACTCCCGTCCCAACACGGCGTCGTCGGAGGCAGAGATCCAGGTTCCGAAGTAGCCCCCGAGGAGCACGGCGGCGAGTCCCGCGGAGCTGCCGCCCGCTTGAGCGATCACCGCGCTGACGGCGACACCGAGGGGCACCTCGTAGACGCCGGGATGACGAACGGCGCCGGACACCGTCACCAACATCGTGCCGGGGTCGCCGAGCGTCCCCACCGACCGGAACCAGGCAGCGCCGAAGCGCTCGATCAGGCCGACATGGGCCAGTGTCTCCACGTTCTGCACCAATGTCGGCTGGCCGCCCACACCACGCTCAAACGGCCGAGGGGGCACGAATGTCGGCTTGGCCTCCCCGCCGTTCAGCAACTGCACGAGCGCAGACTCCTCGCCGACCACATACCGGCTTGGGGTCGTCGCCACCTGGATCGCCAGCCGGTCGAGACGCTCTTCTCGCCGCTCGTCCAGGGCGGTGAACACGGCATCGATGGCCGTGCCGGCTGAGCGTTCGATGCAAAGGATCACTCTCCGGGCCCCGACCGCCTCGGCGGCCGCCACTGCGCCGTCGAGCACCAGATGGGGCGCGAGAGTCAGCAGTGCTTTGTCCTTGCTGCTGGCCGGCTCACCTTCGGTCCCGTTGGCCACCACGACGCTGCGATGACGCTGGGCGACCGCCTGCATCTTCACGGCGGTCGGGAACCCAGCACCACCCCGGCCCCGCAGGCCGGCCCGTTCGACCTCGGCGATCAACCGCCTGCCGCCATCCGGTCGGGGCCCGAAGTGGTCGACGTGGCCGGCCAGGTCGACGGTCGGCTGGCGCGGCAGCAACCGCTGACGGGTCCCGGGTACGAGTCGGGGCGAGGTCGGACCGAGGCGAGGGGCCGTCATCTCAGCCCGGGCCGGATCCCGCTGGAGCGGGGGTGGCGTCCACGCGGCCGGAGACCCGCCCCCCCGATGTCGTATCCAGGCGCACCACGAGTCGCAGGCGGTGGCCGCCCGCGTCGGCCAGATCCGCCGACAACCGGTTCCCCGCCAGGCCGGTGACGCTGCCTCGGAACTCGGTCGGATCACCGGAGGGCCCAAGAGTCACCTGGCCCCGGGTCAGCGTCACGCCCCCGCCCGCGGCGGCGGGCCCGGACAGGACGATGCGCAGGTTCGCCTCCGACCCTTGGCTGAGGACTCCGTCGATGGTGATCGTCAACAGCCCGGCGCTGTCGGGGCCGCTGCTGACGAGGGTTCCCGACAATGTGGCGGCGAAGGGCGGTCGCAGGGCGCCCGGCGCCGGGCCCGGGTTCAACGGAGCCGCAGTCGCCGTGCCGCCGCCCAGCAGCGTCTTCGGGGTGCCGGCCCGCGCCGCCCAGTTCGGTGCCAGTGGACCGAGGACGGCGAAGCCGCCGATGCCGACCGGGACCACCACGCTGGCGAAAGCGGCGACCGCCCGTCGGGGTGTATCGGAGGTCCAATCGACGCAGAGGCGCCACCACACGGCCGCAACGACGACAACCAGACACCCGACGTTGGTCACCATGGCCCAGCCGAGGCGGGCGTCGCTGCCCGTCCCCAGTCCGTGGATCATCGCCAGCGGCCAGCAGGCGTAGGCGGCCCAGTGCACCGCCCGCCACGCGCGATACCCCAGACGATCACGCAGGAGACTGGTCACCACCAAGGCAAGCACCAGGTCGAAGGCCACCGCCCCGAGGCCCAGCCACAACCGACGGTAGGGCGAGGCGAAGGGCACAACCACGTCGAGCCAGCCGATGGGCGCGAACCCGTCGGCCACCGTGGCCACGATGTGGACGCCGAGGAGGACGACCGCCAACAGCGACACGTTGCGATGCAGGGCGCCGGTCACGAAGCGTGGCCATCGTGGCGCGGCCCATCGAAGCGTCGAGACGATGCCGAGCACGACGCTCAGGGTCAGGACGAGGAGCGAGACCGTCCCTGCGCCCCGGCTCAGGTACCACAGCAGCTTGGCGCTGGCTACCCCGAGCACTGCTCGTCCCGCTCGGCCGGCCAGTCACCGACCAGGGCCACCCGCCCATCGTGGCCGACGAGGCGGGCCGGGAGCTGGTGGGTGGTCAACCACACCTTGGCATCGTCGCCGAGGATCACTGCGGCGGTGGACGCGATGTTGGCGTCGACGCAACAACCGGCGGCAACACTCACCGTCCTCCACGGCCCTCGGGCGGGCAATCCGGTTGACGGATCGATCACGTGATGAAGCGCCTCACCGCCGCGCTCCCATCGCCGCACCGTGGTACCAGAGGTGGCTAGGCCACCCGCAGTCACGACCACGGTCTGGCCCGCGTCGTCGGGCGGCGCAGCGTGGTCGTCGGTCACCCGCACCGACCAGCCGGCCGCCGGCGGGGGCCCCGCCACCGCGACGTCGCCGCCGAGACTGAACACCACGCCGCTCCCGGTTGCCTTCGACGCGGCCCGTGCCGCTCGGTCGGCGCACAGCGCCTTGGCCGTCGCCCCGAGGTCCAAGGCCACACCGCGGGGAACGGTGACGGTGCCGGTGCGGCGGTCGATGCGCACCTGGTGCCAGCCGGGCACGGGGCGAACGCTGACCCGTAGCGGCGGCCCGTCGGCGGGGACCGAGGCGAAATCGCGGTCGTAGCCGAGGACCACCAGGGCGGAGCCCACGGTGGGATCGACCCGACCGTCACTGAGCCGGGCGGCCCGTAGGGCCACCTCCAGCGCATCCAGGAGCACCGAAGAGACCCGGACCGGCCGGCCCGGCGAGGCGTTGAGCCTGGTCAGCTCAGAATCGAGCCGGAAGCGGCTGCACGCAGCATCGACGGCATCGATCTCCCGGTCCACCTCCCGGCGAGCCCCGTCGACCGCATCCCGATCGACGACCACCAGCGTGGCCGTGGTGCCGAGTGCTGGAAAGATGATGGGGTCGAGCTTCGTCGTCACGACGCTCCGGAGCGGACCGACCCGCGGCCCCGCCCGGACCGCGGCGCCTGGACGGGGGGAACGAGGGACGGAACGGTCGTCGCGGAGCGGGGAACGGTGATCGTCGGCGAGACAGGGACTCCACCCGCCCGAGTCGTCGGTGGTTGGGTCGTGGCCGTCGTCGGGTCCGTCGTTGTCGATGGATCTGTCACGGGCGCCGTCGCCGGGTCGCTGCCCGCGCTGGCTGGAGTTGTCTGGGCGCTGGAGCTGCGGCCGGGAGTTGCCCGGGCAGCGACGGCGGAGAGGACCCCCGCGAGTGCGAAAGCCCCGGCTGCCAGCCAGGCGGTCAGGCGCGAGACGCGTCGTAGTCCCTCGTCACGCCCGGCAGTAGTGGCCATCTGCTCCGATCGTGCCGCTATCGCCTGGGAGGGGTCTGGGTCCTTGGCAAAGACTTGGCAAAGAACAACCCATGCGTGGTCTCCACCTGGGGCGTCGGCCATGCTGGCGTTCGTGCACGTCCTGGTGGTCGAAGACGACGACAGTATCGCCGTCCCGCTGGTCGAGCGCCTGATGGACGAAGGCTTTACCGTCGACCGGGTCTCTACCGGGGCTGCCGCCCTCGAGGCGACGGGAGCCGACGTCGTGCTCCTCGACCTTGGGCTACCCGACACCGACGGCCTGGAGGTCTGCCGGCAGCTGCGGGTCGACTCGGCGGTGCCCATTCTCGTCATCACTGCCCGCGCCGAGGAGTTCGACCGCGTCGTGGGCCTCGAGCTGGGAGCCGATGACTACCTCGTGAAGCCATTCGGGTTCCGCGAGCTGCTGGCGCGGATCCGGGCGGTGCTGCGCAGGACCGCCCCGAACAGCCCAGCGGAGGGGGTACAGAGAATCGGGGAGCTGGAAATCGATCGTCGCTCGCGTCGGGTCCTGGTCGGCGGCGACGAGGTGGCGCTGGCCCCCAAGGAGTTCGATCTCCTGTGCCTGCTGGCCGAGCACCCGGGGGTGGTGAGGAGCCGCCAGGAGATCATGGGCCGGGTCTGGGACCCCCATTGGTACGGGCCCACCAAGACCCTCGACGTCCATGTGGCCACCCTGCGCAAGAAGCTAGGCGATCCGGGCTGGGTGGAGACCGTGCGCAGCGTCGGGTTCCGACTCGGGCGTCCATGAGGCGTCGCCTGCTGCTCTCCTACCTGGGCCTCGCCGTCGTCGTCCTCGTCGTCCTCGAGGTGCCACTCGGAATCGTCTTGGGCCGTCGTGAGCGGGACTCCCTCACGGCCACTGCGCAGCGCGAGGCCACGGCCTTGGCCGTCCTCGCCCAGGAGGGGCTGGAGCACCCGGAGAACCACGACCTCGTCGGACTTGCCGATCGTTACCGCGCCCAGACCAACGGCGAGGTATCAGTCGTCGACCAACGTGGTACCCCGGTGGCCCAGGCGCTGAGCCGTGAGGGCGAGCCCGCTTCGGCCGACGTACGCGACGGGATCCTTCGGGCTCTCCGGGGTCAGGCCAACGTGGGCAGCTTCAAAGACGAAGGGTCGCGGGTCGTCGTGGCCGCCGAGCCCATCCGTGCCGACGTCGGGACTGTCGGAGCGGTGGCCGTCGCGCTACCGGCATCGAACACCGAACGCCGCGTCCACCGGGAATGGCTGATGCTGGCCGTCTTCGGGGTCGGCGTCCTGGCGATGAGCACGCTGGTGGGCCTCGGCCTGGCCCGGTCTGTCGACCGTCCCCTGGCCCGACTGGAGGCAGCCGCCGAACAGCTGGGCCACGGCGACCTTGGCGTCCGGGCGGCCACCGGCGGGCCAGTTGAGACGGTTGCGGTTGCGGAGGCGTTCAACATCATGGCGTCTCGTCTTGAGGAGCTGGTCGATTCTCAACGTCGCTTTGTGGCCGACGCCTCCCATCAGCTGCGGACGCCGCTGACCGCGTTGGGGCTACGCCTCGAAGGGTTGGAGGCTGCGGCCACCGACGCTGGCGGCGTTGACCTCGAGGCGGCTCGAGTGGAGGTGAGTCGCCTGTCCCGGATCGTCGATGGGCTCCTGGCACTGGCCAGGGCCGAAGGAGCGCGTACCGACCGGGAACCGGTCGACGTGACCAAGGTGGTGGCCGAACGGCACGACGCGTGGGCGGCACTGGCGGCCGAGCGGGACGTGGAGATGTCGCTCGACATCGGCCAGGGTGCACAACGGGCACTCCTCATGCCGGGTCATCTCGAGCAGGTCCTCGACAACCTTCTGGCGAACGCCCTCGACGTCACGCCCGGCGGTCGCCGTGTCGGGATCAGCGTGGCCAGCGCCAGCGGCCGGGTGGAGATCCGTGTTGACGACCAGGGCCCCGGCATGTCCGGTGACGAGTTGGAGCGCGCGTTCGCCCCGTTCTGGCAGGCCTCCGGCCGCCCCAGCGGCGGTTCGGGTCTCGGGTTGGCGATCGTGCGTCAGATCGTGCACGCCAACGACGGTGAGGTTGTCCTGCAGCCACGAGCGACAGGGGGTTTGGGGGCGGTGGTCTCCCTTCCCGCACTGGCCCTCTAGCACCTGTCCGGGGCGTCCCCCCTCCGGGCCACCTCCGCCGTGTCCTGGTGTTTACCTGAGTCTCGCTCGCCGAGGGGAACCGGTGCACCGCTCGCCGCGTGGCTGCCCACAGTAGAGAGCGCGCCCATGGCGTCCCCGAAGATCGAGACTCAAGGCGATCCATATTATGCCGCGGCGTCGAGTTGGGAACGATGATCCCAGGCCCGGTCCTCATCGTAGGGCGTGTTGTGCCGCAGGCAGCCGTCGAGGATGCCGCCCAACCGGTTTGCGAGGACGCGTAGGGCCTGCGGATGACTGTCGCCTCGAGCACGTCGATGGAGGTGGAAGCAACGAGCGCCCGGAGAGCCGCCCAACGACGAGAACGCCCACTTGTAGCAGGCATCGCCGAGGCGTTGATTGCGTACGAAGCGAGCCAACACGACCTCCTTGGTGCCCGAGGCCCTCGTGATCGGAGCCGTCCCGGCGTAGCGACGCCGGGAGCGGGCATCGGGGTAGCGGGTCTTGTCGTCGCTGAACTCGCCCAGGATTCGGGCTCCGAGCACCACAGCGAGTCCAGGAAGGCTGGACACGATCGAGGCCGCCGGGTGGTCGGCGAACGCCGTGGTGAGCTGAGCCTGCGTGGCGGTGATCTGGACGTTGAACGCGACCAATATCTCCACCGAGGCGCGAACGGCGCCTCCGTAGGCGTCGGCCAGCGCCGCGGGTGGATCCAGTTGTGGGCTTCGGAGGCAGCGCTTGATCTCGGCGGCCTGCGTTTGCGACGTAGCGGCAGCGCCCGCCCCGGCGTAGAGCACTCTGGATCGACGTGATGCTGAGCGTCCGGCCTTGCGCAGGAGTCGGCGCCCTGGCCAGCACCGCGAGGGCGTCAGGATGGGCAAGCTCGGTGCCGAAGGCGGCCAGCGCTGCCGGATAGAACTCCCGCAGGGCACTCTCTGCAACCCTCCATGCCGAGGCGGCGGGAGAGCAACACAGGGAACTCCACCGACCTCGGCAACGGGCCGAGCCAGAGACTGAGGCCGCTCAGGGTTGAGCAGCTCGTCTAGATCGGGAACCGCCGGCGCAGCCAGTCGGCCAGCACCGGGTCCACCACCGCTAGGCCTGCGTCGGTCGTCACCAGGTCGCCGGCGTCGAGGAGCTCCCGCCGGGCGTGGGTGGCCGTCCCGTTGGACAGGT
>JBBRXY010000093.1:0-11931 GCA_038238185.1 Acidimicrobiales bacterium | reverse complement strand
CGCCGGGGCCTTGGCCGGCGTGCTGCGCCAGTGTGGGGCGGTCGAGATCCAGGTGGTGGGCGCCGGCGCCCTCAATCAGGCCATCAAGGCGGTGGCCATCGCCCGGGGGTTCGTGGCGCCGTCCAACATCGACCTGGTCTGTATCCCGACGTTCGCCGACATCGAGATCGACGGTGAGGGGCGCACGGCCATCCGCCTGGCCGTCCAGGACCGCAGCGGCCGTCTGCCCGCCGACAGCGTGGCCCGACCGCCCGCAGCAAACCTGCCGGGACCGGTGCGCCACGGCGCCATCCCTCCGCCCCCGCTGGCCACCGGGCCCACTCCACCCGTGGTCAAGCACGCCTTCGGCTGACCGAACCGTCGCGACGTCGGCCACCTTCCTGTTCCCCGCTGAGCCCTCGCTTCACATCGGCCTATCGGGGCCCAGAGGCGGTTTGTCGCCGGCGCGTAGGGTGGGTCTGTGGATCCGGCGAGAGCGAAGCTGCTGTTCGAGGTCGTCCCTGACGGTTTCGACCCGGACGACCCCCACGACCGGGCGGAACTGCTCTCGTTGCAGAACGAAGGGCGATCGCCGGCGTCGCTGACCGCCCAGGAGATCCTCGCCACCCAGATCGCCGACGACGACCCGCCCGAGGTCTGGGCCACGGCTCGTCGCCTCCTCGACCTGGGCCGGGACCGGGCCCGGGTGATGAGCGAGCTGAGCCTTGGCGCTCTGCCTGTCGATCCGGAGGGCGCTCGAAGGTGGCGAGGAGTTGTTCGACGTCGACGGCTACGTCGCTCTGCTCGGAGGCTTCGGTTGATGCGAGGCCGGCGGAGGCGAGACGAGGCCCTGGCCCGGGTGTGGGAACGGTCCCTGGGGCTTGGCGACCACAGTCCCGCCAAACAGGCGCTCTACACGACGTGGACCTGTCTCGGAAAGGTCACCCGGCACAAGCAGCGGGCGCGAAGAGGGACCAAGGCGCGGGTGAAGTGGGTGAGCGATGGGAGGGAGACGGCGGCGTGGTTCTGGTACGGCCGGCCTCGCGTCGGCGGCCACGTCTTGGCCACGGGCCAGTGGGCACAAGGAACTCACCACCAGGAGAACGTGTTCTACGTGGACGCCGGCCATTGGGAGGCCGTCCCTAGGAAGGCACGCGGTGCCTACCGGCGCCACCAGCGGCGGGTACACCGTCACGAGCGGCGAGCGCTGCGATCTGCTGGGACAGATGGTTGAGCAGGACAATCGCGGAATCAACCCCGGCCATCCTGACGGGGTATCCACCTCTGGCGGCGACGGCGGCGGTAGGCTCGCAGCCACTTCCCCGGCGTAGGTCGACCTATTCCCTGGAGAAGCTGTGGCGCGATCCCTGGCGACGCCGAAGGCATCACCCCAATCGTTGGCGAAGACGTTGGCGGGTTTCGACGACGAGCGATTGGTCGCCCTGCTGGCGGCCCGCCCCGATCTGGCCGATCCCCCTCCCGACGATGTCGGCGCCCTGGCCAGGCGGGCCGAGGGCTGGCCGAGCGTCTTGGCCTGCTACCGGGGTCTCGACCGTTGGTGCCAGCAGGTGGTGCAGGTTCTGTGTCTGCTTCCCGCGCCGACGAGCGTTGCCGACCTGGCGGCGTTGCTCGGGCCCGACGCCGAGGCGGCCGACGTCCAGGCCGCCCTCGCCCTGCTCGCCGATCGGGCACTTCTTGCCCGTCGCGACGATGCCCTGGAGCTTGTCCCTGCGTTCGCCCAGCTCTCATATCCCGCGGGGTTGGGGCCACCGCTGGCCACTGCGCTCGCGACCAAGAACAGCATCCAGCTCACCGAGATGGCCCGCCGCCTGCACGTCAAGCCCGCGGGCACCAAGATGGTCACGCTGGCGGCCCTGGCCGCGGCGCTGGCGGATGTCGGTGTCGTGCAGGACGTGATCGACGCCGGACCGGAACGCACCTCCCTCCTGGTCGCCGACGTCATCGAACACGGACCGGTGGTGTTGGTGCCGGGCGGCTTCTACGGGCCTTCGCTTTCCGACGCAACACCCGTCGGTTGGCTGGTGAACCGGGGCCTGCTTGTACCCACGTCGTGGAACGAGGCGGTCATGCCGGCCGAGGCCGGTCTCGCCGTGCGCGGCGGCCGACCTTTCGCCCAACTCGCCAACCGGAGACCGGATCTGGCCCACTCCGCGGTCGGCACCGACGCCGTCGACACCACCGCCGCCCAGGCCGGGCTGCGGGTGGTGACCGACGTCATCGCCATCCTCGACGCCTGGGCCACCGATCCCCCCGCCCTGCTCAAGGCCGGCGGGCTGGGCATCCGGGAGATCCGCCGGGCGGCGAAGGCCACAGGTCGTACCGAGGTCGAGATCGCCCGCATCATCGACCTCGCCGCTGTCGCCGGCCTTGCCGAGATCGACTCGGCGTCGGGTACCGCCCTGCCCTCGGCCGGGTACGATGACTGGCTGCCGCTCGAGCCCGCCGACCGGTGGGCGACGCTGGCGTCGGCGTGGTGGGTGTCGCCCTACCACCTGGGCCTGGCCGGGGTAATCGGCACGAACAACAAGCCCATCCCCCCGCTGATCGACCGCCTGCTCGAGCCCGAGGCCGCCGGCCGCCGCCGGGCCGTGCTCGACGTGTTGGGCGGGATGGAGCCGGGCACTTCGGCCGACGCGACTCGTCTCCCGACCCGCGTCGAGTGGGACGCCCCCCTGTTGTGGGAGGGCGGGCCCGCTTGGCCCCGGATGCTCATCGACTGGGTCGTCGAGGAGGCCGAGCTCGTGGGGCTCTGTTCGCAGGGGGCGCTGGCCACCCCCGGTCGCCTCCTTGCCGCTGGGCGCCTCGACGCGGCCGTCGCCGCCTTGGCCACGCACGCCCCCCCGGTGTCGTCGTCGTTCGTGGTGCAGGCCGATCTCACCGTGGTCGCCCCCGGCGAGCTGGCGGCGCCGGTGCGGGCCGAGCTGGAGCTCGTGGCCGACGTGGAGTCGAAGGGCTCGGCAACGGTGTACCGCCTCAGCGAGGCATCCCTGCGACGGGGTTTCGAGGCGGGCCGCACGGCCGGAGACATCGGGGCCTTCGTGGCCGAACATGCGACCCGGGATGTCCCCCAATCGTTGTCCTACCTGATCGCCGACCTCGGCCGGCGGTTTGGGCAGGTGCGGGTCGGCGCTGCCCCCTGCTACGTACGCAGCGACGAGCCGTCGCTACTGGCCGAGGTCACCCGCTCCCGGCGCACGGCGCGCCTGGGGCTGCGTCTGCTGGCGCCTACCGTAGCCGTCGCCAATGCCGAACTGACGACCGTGCTCGACGTCCTCCGGGGAGCCGGGTACCTGCCCGCGCCCGAGGGTGTCGATGGCGCCCTGGTGCTCACCCGGCCCGTTACCCGCCGAGCTGCGCCCCGCCTCAACGCACCCACCGGCCGCTTCGACCCGGCCTGCCGCGGTGGCCGGAACTCGGCCTGGGGTGGGTCGAACGAAACCATCCCCGGTTGCGTCGACCTGGCCGCTGTCGTCGACCGCCTGCGCAAGGCACCCCCTTCGTCTCCGGAAGGGCCGATGCGGTCGGTGACCGAGCCGTGCCCGCAGCCGGCGATCTTCGGCGAGGTGGAATCCCGACCACTCGAGATCGCCAAGGACGCCGCCGACATCGAGCTCCTGCTGGCTCGGGCCTTCGTCGAGGACTGGGCGGTACGGGTCGCCTACACGAACAACCGGGGCCGGTCGTCCCAGCTCAACGTGGTCGTCCTCGACGCCCCTGGCGACGACGTGCTCGTCCAGTGCCTACCCGCCTACAACAGTCGCACTCTGGTGCTCGACCGCATCGAGTGGGCTCGCGTCATGACCGACGCCGAAGAGGAGATGCTGCTCTGATGAGTGCCGACACCGGGGGCCCGCTGATCATCCAGTCCGATCGGACGTTGTTGCTCGAGGTCGACCACCTCGACGCCGCCGAGTGCCGCTTCGACATCGCCCCCTTCGCCGAGCTCGAGCGCTCGCCCGAACACGTCCACACCTACCGGCTCACCCCCCTCGGATTGTGGAACGCCCGGGCCGCCGGTCGAGATGCCGAGCAGGTCGTCGACGCCCTGCTCAAGTGGTCGCGCTACCCGGTGGCCCAGGCCCTGCTCGTCGACGTGGCCGAGGTGATGTCGCGCTACGGGCGGCTGGTGTTGGAGGTCGACCCCGTGCACGGCCTGGTGCTGCGCACCACCGATCGGGCCGTTCTCGAGGAGGTGGTCCGGGCCAAGGCCGTCGCCCCCCTGGTCGGGCCCCGCATCGACGCGGTGACCTACGCCGTGCTGCGGGGTGAGCGGGGCCGGCTGAAGCAGGCACTGCTCAAGGTGGGCTGGCCGGCCGACGACCAGGCTGGCCATGTCGACGGCGCCGCCCATCCCATCGCCCTGCGGCCCGACGCCGGCTTCGAGTTGCGGCCCTACCAGGCCGAGGCCGTCGACGCCTTTCTTGCCGCCGGAAGCGGCGTGGTGGTGTTGCCCTGCGGCGCGGGCAAGACGCTGGTCGGTGCCGCGGCCATGGCCCGGGCCGGCACCCGGACGCTGATCCTGGTAACCAACACCGTCGCCGCCCGACAGTGGCGGGCCGAGCTCCTGGCCCGCACCACCCTCACCGAGGCCGACATCGGCGAGTACTCGGGCGAGCGCAAGGAGATCCGCCCCGTCACCCTGGCCACTTACCAGATCGTCACCACCCGGCGCCGGGGCCTCTACACCCACCTGGAGCTGTTCTCGGCCGAGGACTGGGGCCTGGTCGTCTACGACGAGGTCCACCTTCTCCCGGCCCCCGTGTTCCGCATGACCGCGGATATCCAGAGCCGGCGCCGCCTCGGGCTCACGGCCACGCTGGTCCGTGAGGATGGCCGGGAGGGCGATG
Organism: Acidimicrobiales bacterium; assembly: GCA_038238185.1. Taxonomy (GTDB): domain Bacteria; phylum Actinomycetota; class Acidimicrobiia; order Acidimicrobiales; family AC-14; genus DATAQC01. Next base: position 7,084 of record JBBRXY010000093.1, on the reverse strand, counting down.
TGTTCAGCCTGATCGGGCCCAAGCGCTACGACGCCCCGTGGCGCGATATCGAAGCCCAGGGCTGGATCGCCCCCGCCCGCTGCACCGAGGTGCGGGTGACGCTCGCCGACGAGGAACGCATGTCCTATGCCGTGGCCGAGGCCGAGGAACGCTATCGGGTGGGGGCGACGGCCCGGTCGAAGTTGGCCGTGGTGGAGGCCCTGTGCGCCGAGGCGGTGCGGCGGGGCGAGCCCACGCTGGTGATCGGCCAGTACCTCGACCAACTCGACAGCGTCGCTGAACGTTTGGGAGCCCCTCTCGTCACCGGCAAGGTCGCCACCCACGAGCGCGAGCGGCTCTATGAGGCCTTCCGGCGGGGTGAGGAGCCTGTCTTGGTGGTGTCCAAAGTGGCGAACTTCTCCATCGACCTACCCGAGGCGTCGGTGGCCATCCAGATCTCGGGTACCTTCGGCAGCCGCCAGGAGGAGGCCCAACGCCTGGGCCGGGTGCTGCGCCCCAAGCGCGACGGGCGCACCGCCCACTTCTTCACGGTGGTGTCGCGCGACACCAACGATCAGGAGTTCGCCGCCCGCCGGCAGCGGTTTCTTGCCGAGCAGGGTTATGCCTACGAGATCGTCGACGCCGAGTCGGTCCTCCAGCCCGGGGCCGCGGCCGCCGCCGCGGCCCCGGCTGACCTAGCGGGCCTGGATGGGCGCGCCAACGAGTTGCCGCCGAGTCCATCGCCCTAGGTCCGGCGGTACGGTAGGGCGGTGACCCGCCCGGCGCCCCGCCAATTTCTCATCCGCACCTTCGGGTGCCAGATGAACGAGCACGACTCCGAGCGACTGGCGGCCATGCTTGAGGCGGACGGCCTGGAGGCCACCGACGAAATCGACGCCGCCGATGTCGTGGTGCTCAACACCTGCTGCATCCGCGAGAACGCCGACAACCGGTTGTACGGACAGCTCGGCCAGCTGAAGTCCCTGAAGACGGAACGGCCCGGCATGCAGATCGCCGTGGGTGGCTGCCTGGCCCAGAAGGACGGAGCTCTGGTCCAGAGCCGTGCTCCCCAGGTCGACGCCGTCTTCGGTACCCACAACCTGGCTGCCGCCGCCGGTCTGCTGCGCCGGGCCACCACCGAGGGACCGGTCATGGAGATCCTCGATGCCGCCCAGGCGGGCGACGAGGCCGCCTTCCCGTCGGCTCTGGCCACCCACCGCAACCTCGCCTACGCCGCCTGGGTCACCATTCAGGTCGGCTGCGACAACGCCTGCGCGTTCTGCATCGTCCCCGCCGTCCGCGGCCCCGAGGTGAGCCGGCCCTTCGGGCGCCTGGTGTCCGAGGTGGAGGGTCTGGCCGATGACGGCACGACCGAGGTGACCCTGCTGGGCCAGAACGTCAACTCCTACGGCCGCGACATCACCCTCGGCCTGCGGGCCGACCCGAGTGCTGCGGCCGGCGATCTGGCCGGAGACCGGTGGGCCTCGTCGGCCGGACGCAGGGCTCGCCCGTTGTTCGCCGACCTGCTGCGGGCCGTCGGCGCCGTCGAGGGCATCCGACGCGTCCGTTTCACCAGCCCCCATCCGAAGGACCTGCGGCCCGACACCATTGAGGCCATGGCCGAGACCCCCGAGGTCTGCGAGCACCTGCACCTGCCCCTCCAGTCCGGCAGCAACCGCACCTTGGCGGCGATGCACCGGGGCTACACGGCGGAGCGCTATCTGGCGCGGCTGGCCGAGGCCCGTGCCGCCGTGCCCGACCTGGCCGTGACGACCGACATCATCGTGGGGTTCCCGGGCGAGACCGACGACGATTTCGAACGCACCCTCGAGGTGGCGGCCGAGGTGGGCTACGACAGCGCCTACACGTTCCTCTTCTCGCCGCGCCCGGGGACGACGGCCGCCGACATGCAGGACGAGTTCGTGGCCCCCGAGGTGGCGGCCGAGCGCTTCGAGCGCCTCCGGGTGGTGGTCGAGCGCTCGGCGCTGACCCGCCATCAAGCCCGCATCGGCCGGGTCGAAGAGGTACTCGTCGAGGGGCCGAGCAAGCGCGACGCCACGGTCACCACCGGGCGTACCCGCCAGAACAAGCTCGTGCACTTTCCCGTCCCCGGTGGGACCACGCCACCGGGCGCGGGGAGCTACGCGACGGTCCGGGTCACCGGCGCCGCCCCGCACTACCTCCGGGGCGAGCTGGTCGAGATCACCGCCCGGGCTCGTCATCGCACCCTGATCCCGGTGGAAGCCTCCTGAGTCACGCGGGCATCCCGTGAGCGGGCCTCATCTGGCGCTGGTCGGTCCCACGGCCTCGGGAAAGTCGACCTTGGCCATGGCCGTAGCCCGGTGTACGGACGACGTGGAGCTGGTCTCGGTGGACTCGATGCAGGTCTATCGCGGCATGGACATCGGTACGGCCAAGCCGACCTTGGCCGAGCAGGCCAATGTCCCGTGCCACCTGATCGACCTCGCCGACCCAGGCGAGGACTACTCACTGGCCCGGTTCCAGGCGGCCGCCGCCGAGGTGATCGCCGGCATCGAGGCGCGTGGGCATCGGGCCTTGCTCGTCGGCGGGACCGGGCTCTACCTCCGGGCCGTGGTCGACGGCCTGACCCTGCCCGGCCAATGGCCCGAGGTCCGGGCCGATCTGGAGGCCGAGGCGCTCACACCCGCGGGGGTTGGCGCCCTCCACCTCCGCCTGAGCGACGCCGACCCGGCCGCCGCGGCCCGCATCGAGCCGGCCAACAGCCGTCGTATCGTCCGGGCCCTGGAGGTCACCCTCGGCAGCGGGCGGCCCTTCTCGTCGTTCGGGATCGGCCTGGGTGCGTACCCGCCCAGCCGGTTCCTCCTCGCCGGGATCTGGCTGCCTCGCCCGGTGGTGGCCGATCGCATCGCCCATCGCTACGTCGACCAACTCGCCTCCGGGTTCGTGGCCGAGGTGGCGGCCCTGGCCGCCCGACCCGGCCGCCTCTCCCGCACCGCTCGCCAGGCGCTGGGGTACCGGGAGCTGCTCGATCACCTGACCGGGCACTCGTCCCTCGACGACGCCGTGGATCTGGCCGTGCGTCGCACCGCCCGGTTCGCGCGCCGCCAGCGGGCGTGGTTCCGGCGGGATCCGCGCATCACGTGGATGGGTGCGGCCCGAGACCCTGTCGCCGCGCTACCCGCCCTCCTGGGACACTGGGACCTGTGAGGTTGCGCAAGTACCACGGCCTGGGCAACGACTTCCTGATCCTGTTCGATCTTGACGGCGGTCAGCCCATCGACGCGGCGACCGCCGCCGCGCTGTGCGACCGCCACCGGGGCGTGGGTGCCGACGGTCTCATCCGGGTCACTGCGGGCGACCTCGGTACCGTCGGATCCGATGTGACCATGGAGTTGCGCAACGCTGACGGTGGCCGGGCCGAGACCAGCGGCAACGGCCTGCGCTGCGTGGCCAGGGCCGTGGTCGACGCCGGCCTGGTGGGGGGCCCCGACCTGATCATCACCACCGACGTGGGCGACCGGCGGGCCACCGTGGGTGCCGACGGTTACGTGAGCGTCGACATGGGCACCGTGGCGGTGGTGGAGCGAAAGGGCCAGTCGCTTCACCGGGGGCCGGAGGACGCCGGTTGGTCCGGTTTCGCCGACGCCGGGAACCCCCACGCCGTCTTCGGGGTCGACGACCCGGACAAGGTCGACATCGTCGCCGATGGCGGGGCGTGGGACCGTCACTACCCGGGCGGCACCAACGTGGAGTACGTCGTGGTCGGCCCGGAAACCGACGGGCTCACGATGCGCGTGTGGGAGCGCGGCGTGGGCGAGACTCTCTCCTGCGGGAGCGGTGCCTGCGCCGCAGCCGTCGTGGCCCGCGACCTCCAGCTGGTAGGCGACCGGGTTGTCGTCCACCAGCCCGGCGGTGACCTCTTGGTCGACCTGTCGGGCGACACCGTCGTGCTCACCGGCCCCACCGAGTTCGTGGGCAGGGTGGAGACGCCGTGAGTTCAAGCGCGTCCCAAAGCCGCGACCAGAACGGGACGGGGGTGGCGCTGTCTTCATGACGCTGATCGAGCGGCATCGGCGTGAGCGGATCGTCTTGGTGGGGGTGGCCATCCCGCCGATCTCCCCCGAAGCTGCGGAGTCGTCGCTCGACGAGCTGGCCGCCCTGGTCGACACGGCCGGGGCCGACGAGGCCGAACGGGTCATCCAGCGCCGCGACGCTCCCGACCCGGCCACTTTCGTGGGCAAGGGCAAGGCCGCCGAGCTGCGGGAGATCTCCCTGGCCGTTGACGCCGACACCGTGGTGTTCGACGACGAGCTCTCGCCGGCCCAGAGCCGCAACCTGGAGAAGATCCTCGGCCGCACCGCCATCGACCGCACCGCGGTCATCCTCGACATCTTCGCCCAGCACGCCCACACCCAGGAGGGCAAGGCGCAGGTGGAGCTGGCCCTGCTGCGGTACCGGCTGCCGCGTCTGCGGGGCCGGGGCAAGGGGCTGAGCCAGCAGGCCGGTGGCATCGGCACCCGGGGGCCGGGCGAGACCCAGCTCGAGGTCGACCGCCGGCGGCTGCTGCGTCGGGTCACCAAGCTCGAGGCCGACCTGAAGGAGCTGACCCAGAACCGGCGCACCCAGCGCAAGGCCCGGGCTCGCTCGCGTCTGGCCACGGTGGCCTTGGTCGGCTACACCAACGCCGGCAAGTCGACCTTGCTCAACCGGCTCACCCGCTCGGACGTTCTCGTCGAAGACCGCCTCTTCGCCACCGTCGACCCGACCACCCGACGCCTCGACCTACCCGGCGGTGAGCGGGTCCTCGTCAGCGACACCGTGGGATTCGTCCGCAAACTGCCCCACCAACTGGTGGAAGCGTTCCGGTCGACGCTTGAGGAGGTGGCCGAGGCCGACCTCCTCGTGCACGTGGTCGACGCCGCCGCTGTCGACCCCGAGTTCCAGATCGACGCGGTACGCACGGTGCTGGCCGAGCTCGGCGCCGACCGGGTCACCGAGCTGCTGGCGTTCAACAAGGCCGACCTCCTGCCTGCGTACGACACGGGCGACGGCGTCAGGGTCAAGCGCCTGGAGGCGCGTCACCCTGGCTCCGTGCTGGTCTCGGCGCACAGCGGCGCGGGGGTCGACGATCTGCTCGCCGCCATCGGCGACCGCCTTCGCGCCCTCACCAAGGTCGTGGAGCTCGTCGTGCCCTACGACCGCGGGGAGGTCGTGGCCGCCCTGCACCGCTACGGCGAGGTGCTCAGCGAGGACCACACCGACGTCGCCACCCGGGTGCGTGTGCGCCTCGACGCCGCCGACGCCGGTCGTTTCGACGAGTTCCGGCCCGCGTGAACGGGGTCGTCACCCGATGAGCCCCGGGTTCTCACCGCCGCCCTATCCCTACGACCGCCTGGGGCCGGTTCAGGCGCTGGCCGCCGCCCATCCGGGCGGCGCCGTCGACCTGTCCATCGGTGCGCCCAACGATTCGCCGCCACCCGCGGTGGTGGAAGCGCTGGGCGCGTCGGGCGCCGAGCGGGGGTACCCACCGTCGATCGGATCCGCGGCCCTCCGGGAGGCGGCCGTGGGCTGGATGTCTCGGCGACTGGATGTCGAGGTGCCGCTCGACGCCGTCGCCGCGTGCGTCGGCACCAAAGAGTTCGTGGCCACCACACCCCAGTGGCTGCGCCTGCGTACCCCGGAGCGCGACACCGTGCTCTATCCGGCCGTCTCCTATCCCACCTACGAGATGGGCGCCCTGCTGGCGGGATGCCGGGCCGTCCCGGTGCCCGTTGACGCCGACTGGCGGCTTGACCTCTCCCGCGTCGCCGACGACGATGCCGCCCGGGCCCTGTGTCTCTGGGTGAACTCCCCGGCCAACCCGACCGGCGCACTCGACGACCTGGGTCGGGTGGCGGCGTGGGCGCGTGGTTGGGGCATTCCCGTGTTCTCCGACGAGTGCTACGTGGAGTTCACCTGGGACGGCCCCCGGCACACGATCCTCGCACACGGACTCGCCGGGGTCGTGGCCGTGCACTCGCTGTCGAAGAGGTCGAACCTGGCCGGGCTACGGGCTGGGTTCTACGCCGGCGACCAGGCCCTGGTCTCGTACCTGGCCGAGGTCCGAAAGCACGTGGGGCTGATGGTGCCTGGGCCGGTACAGGCCGCCGCCGTGGCGGCCCTGGGTGACGACGCCCATGTCGACGCGCAGCGGGCTCGCTACCACGAGCGCCTCACCTACTTCGCCGATGTGCTGAATGGCGCCGGTCTGGCCTGCGGCCTGCCCGGAGGCGGCTTCTACCTGTGGGCCAGGGCCGGCGACGGCGACGCCTGGGCCGCAGCCGCCGACCTCGCTCGCCGGGGCGGTCTCGTCACCTCGCCGGGCGAGTTCTACGGCCCATCAGGCGCGGCATTTCTCCGGGTGGCCCTCGTGACGCCCATGGACCGTCTACGCCTGGTGGCCGATCGCCTGAACAGCTGAGCGCCACGCCCGCGATAGGCCCTACTCGGTGTCCGAGGGCTTCTGCGGCGACGCGCGTGGCCCCCCGAATGAGCGGTCCGCAGGCCCGGCGAGGCCGGGTACCGGCTCGGCGTCGACGGCGGGCCGGGGGCTCCTGCCGGGCCAGCAGGATCAACAGGCTGCCCAGCCCAATCAGCAACGAACCAGCCAACGCCTCCCACCACACCGGCGAACCGGTGAACGCCAGCGCAGTGGACCCCACTGCGGCTCCAGACACCACCGTCCCGCCGCCAGTGTCCCCGCCACGGCCGGTGGTGGCAACCCCGCCGCCGCCGCCGCCGCCGCCGCTGCTGCCGCCGCCGCCGGTAGTCGGCGTCGGCCGAGGGACGGTGGTGGTGGTGACCGGCAGCGTGGTCGTGGTGGTGACCGGCAGCGTGGTCGTGGTGGTGACCGGCAGCGTGGTCGTGGTGGTGCCTGGCAGCGTGGTCGTAGTGGTGCCTGGCAGCGTGGTCGTGGTGACCGGCAGCGTGGTCGTAGTGGTGACCGGCAGCGTGGTGGTGGTGGTGACCGGCAGCGTGGTGGTGGTGGTGCCCGGCAGGGTGGTCGTGGTGGTGACCGGCAGGGTGGTGGTGGTGGTGACCGGCAGGGTGGTCGTGGTGGTGACCGGCAGCGTGGTGGTGGTGG
>JBBRXY010000092.1:0-12904 GCA_038238185.1 Acidimicrobiales bacterium | reverse complement strand
CCTGCAGGGGCATCTCCACCTCGACGCCCGGCGGGACGTAGATGAACGAGCCGCCCGACCACACGGCCGAGTTCAGGGCGGCGAACTTGTTGTCGCCGGGGGGGATGACCGACCCGAAGTACTGCTTGACCAGCTCGGGGTACTCACGCAGGGCGGTGTCCATGTCGCAGAAGATGACGCCCTGGGCCTCAAGGTCGTCGTGGTTGCGGTGGTAGACGACCTCGGACTCGTACTGGGCGGTGACCCCGGCCAGGTACTTGCGCTCGGCCTCGGGGATGCCCAACTTCTCGTAAGTCTGCTTCACCGAGTCGGGCAACTCGTCCCAGGCGTCGACCTGCTTGTCGATGGGCTTGATGTAATAGAAGATGTCCTGGAAGTCGAGGTCGGGCATGTTCACCGCGAACCACGGCGCCATGGGCTTGCGCTCGAAGAGGCGCAGGGCCCGCAGCCGCATCTGGCGCATCCAGTCGGGCTCGCCCTTCATCCACGACATCTCTTCGACGATGTCGGCGTTCAGGCCCTTCTTCGGCTTGAAGACGTAATCTTCCTGGGGGTCGACCCAGCCCAGTTGGTAGCGGTCGAGGTCGAGTGCTGTGGTAGCCATCAGGGCACCAGCTCCAGGGTTGGCGTTGCGCGGGGGTGAGAAGTGGTATTTCTCCTACGTAGATAGTAACAAATGTTCCCACTCTGATCATCCCCGAACCACTCCCGGTAGCCTTCGGTCGTGGACGCACCCTCCGGGCCGCAGGGCAAGCCCCCGGTCCAGCCCCGTGAGCGCGTGTGGTTCGCCCACGCCATCCGGGGCCCGGCGTGTCTCCTGGTGGTCTTCACCCACCTGTTCGATCTCTTCCCCAACGCCCAGACCCTCGTCGCCCAGATCGCCAACTTCCCCCCCCTGACCGGGCTGCCCGTGGTCCCGTGGATGGGCATCCTGGGCGTGCTGGCCCGGAATCACATCTCCACTGGTGCCCTCGGAGTGCTGCTGTTCTTCCTGGTCAGCGGCTTCGTCATCCCGTTCTCCCTGGAGCACCGGAACCTGCGGGGCTTCTTCGTACGCCGCTTCTTCCGGCTGTACCCGACCCTGTGGGTCTGCCTGCTCATCACCATCGCCATGCTGGCCGTCCAGATACATTTCCTGGGCGGGGCCCTGCCTTTCGGGAAGCGGACGGTGGGCGCCAACGCCTTCCTGGTGAGCTCCTATGTGCGGGCCCCTTGGATCGAACCGGTGTTCTGGTCGCTGGCGGTGGAGGAGCTGTTCTACGTGATCGCGGCGACGGCGGCCTGGCGAGGACTGCTCGCCTCGCGTGTCTTGGTCCTCGCGTGCGCAGTCGGGCTGACCCTCTTTTCCATGGCCGCGAAGACAGCCGGTCCCGGCACCCTCTGGTCTGCCCTAGGTGCCTACGCCACCTACGTGATCTTCATCCTCATCGGGGTGGTGTTCCACTACCTCTACCGGCGCCGCTGGGCCCGGACCGAGAGCGTGGCCCTCGTGGCCGCCATCTTCGGCCTGTGGGTGTTCGCCATGGACCACCAGGGCCTGGGCGCGCTGTCGACCGTCTACATCGTCACCTCCACGGTCGCCCTCGCTGTCTTCGCCGGGTTGTACCTGGTGCGGGCCCGCCTGCCGTACTCGGCGTGGCTCGACCGGCTGAGCAACATCAGCTACCCGCTGTATCTCCTCCACGGTGTCAACGGCTACATCGTCATCCGCGCCGCTTACACCGTCACCGGCAACTACTACGTCAGCCTGGCTGCCGCAGTGGCAGCCTCCGTTGTCCTCGCCACCGGGGTGCACTTCGCCGTCGAAATGCCCACCAACAGCTTCGGGCGCCGGCTCTCGCGGCGACTTCGGACCCGAACGACCCCGCAGGACACCGCCCCTCCCGCCGAGGTGGTCCACCTCGTGGACCCGGCGGCAACAGGAGCGGGAGCGACCTCGGGCTAGTGCCGCATCAGTCCCCGGTGGCCACCACGATGGCGTAGCCCCCCACCGACCGGAGCCGGGCGGCGGGCACCGAGGTGTCGCCGCAAACGAGGGCGACCACCTCGCCTGTTTCCTCGTCGAACTCCACGTCGTCGAGCGTGCCGAGGGCGTCGCCCCGGTCGGTGAGCACCCGGCCGCCGAGCAGGGCGATGTCGCCCTTGACGATCCGTTGTTCACGCTCGCCCTCTGCGCTCCGGAGGCCGGCCTCGCTATCGACCACGATGGCGTCGGGTCCGACACCGACGATGGCCGACCAGTCGGCCAACTGCGCCTTGTGGCCCTTGCCCACCTGGACGGCCGTGATCCGCCGGGAGCCGACATCGACCACCGCGCCGTGGACCTCGCCGGCGGTCTCAGCCGTGTCGCGCGCCACGACCGCCCGACCCATGGCATCGCGGAGGCCCATCACGTGGAGCTCCCCGAGAGTTGGGCCCGGAACTCCTCGACCGCAGCACCGAAGCCCGACAGGTCGTCACGAATGAACGGCTCGGCCGTGGCCGGCACCATCAAGGCCGTACCCGACACGGCCAGGGTGGCCGGGATGGGCAGGAAGAGCGGCCGACCGGTATGGGCTTGGAGCTTGGGATCGCCCTCCAGCTCGTAGCCGAAGACCTCGCCACTGTCGGCGGCCACCACGATGTCGGTAACCTTGCCCAGGCGTTGGCCGGCGTCGGTGAGGACGTCGTTGCCCACAACATTGCGTCCCGCCGACGAGTGCGCCTCGGCGGCCAGCCCACCCTCTTCCTCGCACGCGCCGGCATCGGCCACCATCACCGCGTCGCGCCCGATGGCCACCACTCCCGACATCGGCAGCACCGCCTTCATGGGTCCACGCAGAAATCCCCGCTTGTTCAGGGTGAACCCGAGAAGGTGGCCCTTGTCGGGGTTGTACAGGACGTCTTTCACATCGGCGAGGGCTTCGCCCTCGGCGATGCTCACTACGGGCAGGCCGGCCAGCTCGGTGGCCCGCAGGAGGAGTCGTGCCTCAGGTGCCCCGGCTTGGGCCTCGCTCCGTCCCTGGCCGCCGCGGTCCTTCGCTCTGCTTCGGTCCTCCGCCCTGCTTCGGTCCTCGCTCATGAGCTTCCTCGGGTCCTGCGGGGCTTGGAGGCGATCACGCCGCCCGCTCTTCGCCTGCGCTGAACGAGGACGAACGCCCCGAACGCGATGGCGATGACGAGCAGAATGAGGATGAGCAATGTCAGCGTGTTCAAGAGAGGACCTCCTGGTCCGCCCCGAACCTACCCACGGCGGGGCGACGGCGAACCGACCCCGGGCATCCGGGAACGGGCATGGTCGACGAGTTGGCGGAACAGGCCCTGCTGCTCGGGACGATCCTCCAGCAACTCGGGGTGCCACTGCACGGCCACGACGTGGGGACTGCCGGGCATCTCGATGGCCTCGATGGTGTCGTCCTCCGCCCAGGCCACCGCCCGCGTCCCCGGGGCGGCCTCGTCGACGGCCTGGTGGTGGATGGAATTCACCACAACCTCGGTGGCGCCCAAGGCCTCGGCCAGATGGCTGTCGGGCTCGATCTTCACCCGGTGCACGCCCTCGCGCCAACGATCGTTGAGGTGATGGACCTGGCCGGTGACGGCGGGGACGTGCTGGATGAGCGAGCCCCCGAGGGCGACATTGACCACCTGCATGCCTCGACAGGTGGCCAGCAAAGGGAGATCGGCAGCGATGGCCCGCTCCAGCAGGGAGATGTCGAAGTCGTCGCGGGCCGGGTCGACGCCGTCGGTCTCGGCAACCGGCTTGGACCCGTACCGCGACGGCTGGACATCGCCTCCTCCCGTGAGCAGCACGCCGTGGACGGCAGTGAGAACGTCGCCGACGGCGTCGGGCAGCATCACCGGCAGCACGACGGGCACCCCCCCAGCGCGCTCGACACCCTCCACATAGAACCGGGAGGCGGTATGCAGCAGGGTCGGCCCGATACTCGTCTCCACGACCCGCGGGTAGGCGGAAATGCCGATGACGGGCTTCACGGGTCCAGAGTACGGGAGGCACGGACCCTCCGGCACCCGAGCGCCCGGGCAGTGGCGGCGGGGTTAGGCCGGGGGAGGCCCGGGGTCGTCCCGACCGACGAGATCATCGGCCAACGCCACCAGTGCGCTGGCGTCGGCCTCGACATCGTCGCTCGTACAGAAGACGGCTCGGGCGCCGACGGCCTCGGCCAGGCGTCCACCGACCTCGGGGTCGGGGGCCACGAGCACGACCAGCGCCCCCTCGCCGACGAGCGCCCGCGCCAGCGCCTCGCTGCGGACATCGACGCCGGCGCCCTCACCCAAGGTGACGAAGGCCACCCGTCCCGACAGCCGGCTCGACATGGACGCCGACCCTACCCGTGGGAATGCCGACTGGCCTGGTCGGGTTTACACTGCTCACAATGGTCGCGTATCCGAGATGAGCAGGGCCCCGAAGGCCATCGATCCTCGCGGCCCTCGATTCAACCAGGCCTGCATCGCTATCGTCCTCCTGGTGGCCTTCGTGGGCAACTGGCCGTGGGCCGTACCCGCCGTGGCCGTCGTCATCCTGGCCGGGGCCGCCCTGGGCCCGCGTTTCGGTCCCTTCCTGGTCATCTACGCCACGATGATCAGGCCCCGCCTGGGCCCGCCGTCGGAGTTGGAGGATCCCCGCCCACCTCGCTTCTCCGCCTTCTTCGGCACGCTGGTGCTGGCCGCCTCCACCGCCGCCTTCGTCGCCGACCAGATCAACCTGGCCTGGGTCCTCGCCCTGATCGTGGCCGTCCTCGCCGGCCTGGCCGCCGGTAGCGGCATCTGCGTGGGCTGCGAGATCTACTTGGTGGTAGCCCGGATGCGGGGCCTGTCGGTAGCCCGGCCCCCCGGCCTCGGTTCCGGAAAGGCACACTCCGAATGATGCTCGTGCGAGCTGTGGTGGTGGTGATTCTCGCTTTCGGGGTGCTGTTGGCCACCCGCGTCTACCGCATGTGGCGGGCCGGCATGGTGGCCGACCGCCCCGACCACCCCTTAGTGCCTGCCTCCCTTCGGGCGGGCGCCGAGCGCACCTGGGTCGTGTTCACCACTCCCTACTGCGCCTCGTGCGCCCCGGTGGAGACTCGCCTGCGAGCCTCCGATCCCGGAGCCCGGGTCGTGCGGGTCGATGCCACTCGCGAACCGATGCTGGCCGACGCCTTCCGGGTCCGCAGCGCGCCCACAGTCGTGCTCGCCGACGCCGACGGACAGGTACAGGCTCGCCTCGTCGGCGCCGAGGCCGTCTACCGCTGGATGTCGGCCCGGGCCTGAACTAGCCCCGCGCTCAGGGCGCGGGCGGACTACCGAGGAGCGGGCGGAGGCGGCGGGGCAGGTCGCGCCGGGCCGGATTGGTCTGGTCGCGCTTGGACAGCACCGGATCGCTGACGCCCCAGTCGGCGGCAATCTCGGGGTCGTCCCAGGCCACGCCCAACTCGTCGTCGGGGTTGTAGTACTGGTCGACCATGTAGGTGATGGTCATGTCGGTGAGGGCGGCGAAGCCGTGGGCCACGCCCGGGGGGATGTAGACGCCCTGCTCCTGGGCCTCGCCGATGTCGAGGGTCAAGGTGGCGCCTTCGGTTGGCGAGGACTCCCGCAGGTCGTGGAGCACGACCCGGGCCCGGCCGTGGGGCACGTACCAGTAGTCGGCCTGGAACAGGTGGTAGTGCAGGCCCACGACGCTGCCGGCGATCTTGTCCGAGCAGTTGGCCTGCACCATCTCCCGGCCCTCGGCGAACCATGACCGGCGGTAGGTCTCGGTGAAGCGACCGCGGTCGTCGCCGAAGATCATGGGGCTGACGATCAGGACCCCGACGATGGTGTCGGACTCCACGATGTCGGCCATGGGTCCGGGCGCGGGCTCAGGGTTCGAATCGGCCATATCCCCCACGGTAGAACACGAGAGGCCGACCCTCGTGATCGACGCCCATCGCCCGCACCCGGCCCACGACCATCAGGTGGTCGCCGCCGTCGTGCTCGACCTCGATGGTGCAGTCGATCCACGCCAGGCCGCCGGCGATGATCGGCGCGCCCGATTCGGCCGGGCGCCAGCCGACGCCCCGGAACCGTTCGTGGCTGTGGCCGGCGAACGCCCGGCAGATCGCCTCCTGGTCCTCAGCGAGGACGTTCACGCAGAACGAACCGGTGGTGCGGATCGTGGGCCAGGTCGTCGACGTCCGGGCCACGCAGAACGCCACCAGGGGTGGGTCGAGGGACACCGACGTGAACGAGTTCACCGCCAGTCCCACCGGCCGGTCATCTCGAGCGGTGGTGACCACGGTGACCCCGGTGGCGAAGTGGCCGAGGACCTGGCGGTACCGGGCCGGGTCGACGGGGTCGGTCACCGGTCGAACGAGACGGTCGTGCCCTCGGCTGCGGCAATGACCTCTTCGACGCCGAGGCGGTCAGCCGTGCGCCGCGCCCCGGCGAGCAGCCGGTCGATGTCGCTGTCGTCGTGGCACGGGTCGTGGTGGAACAGGGCCAAGCAGCGGGCCCCCGCCTCCCGCGCCACGAGCACGGCGTAGTCGACGGTCGAATGACCGTCGTGGGACCGATCCCTCCACATGGCCATCGACAGCTGGGCGTCGTGGATCAACAGGTCGACCCGGTCAGCCAGCTCCAGGACCTGATGGGAGATGGTGTCGAGCCCGGACGGTGCCTGATGGTCGCTGACATAGGCAACGCTGACGCCGTCGAGCTCCAGGCGATAACCGTTGGTCTGCCCCTCGTGGGCCACCGACCGGACCATGACCTTGGCGTCGCCCACGGCCAGCTCCTCGTCCTGCACGGCGACGGAGCGGTAGCCGTCGTTCGTCACCCCCGATCGCCGAGGCTCGGGGGGGCCGTAGACATCCACCCGGGTACCGGCAGCCTGGAGGGCGGCCACAGTGGATCGACCCTCGACATGGCCGGCGTGCACGTGGGACACGAAGGCGTGGACGCGCGATGACAGTTCCCCGTCGAGGCTGGCCAACCACCCGGCCACGCCCGTTCCCAGGTCCAGCAGGATCGGCTCCCGTTTCGGAACCTCGACCGCCACACAAGTGGTGTGGGTGCCGTAGCGCCCGAAGTGTCCGGCACTCCTGGGGGGCGGCGACACGCCGCGCACGCCGTGGAAGGTGACGTTCACCATGGCGAGAGGAGGGACGGCACGCTGCGAGGCTAGAGCCGGGCGCAGCCCAGCGTCAGCCTCCCGCCGGTCCGGAGAGGGCCCGGCGGTAGCCGGCCATGAAGGTCCGCAGGCCGTTTCGCCCATGACGCATCATTAGGGCGTGGTTCAAACGGAAGGCGGGCCGGGCGACCGGAGCGAGGGCGTTCAGCAGGCCTTTGTGCGTTTCGACCTCCTGGTCGTAGACGAGCCGGCACCCGGAACCGAGCGCCTTCACGGTCCATCGGGCGAAGCCCTCCAGCTCCCCGGTGATGCGGGCGTCGATCACACCCGGAGTGTGAATCGCGGCGCGGTCCTCGCTGACGAAGCACAGCTCGTAGGGCAGGAGCGATCGGGCCACCATCTGGTACCGGCCGTCGCCGAGGTCCTCCACGGATTGGATCTCCGGCCACCATGCCGGGTACGTCCACACGTCAGCCAGAACCGAGAAGACGTCGTCGAACGGCGCGTTCACCAGCCAGATGCTCTTGAAGACGTAATGGGTCATCCCGGCCATCGTGTCGGCCATGTTGCTATGACAACCTGGCCGCGACAAATGACCCGGCCAGGCGGCGTTACCGTGACACGAGCCCAGGAGGAACCATGACCGACCATACCCACGACGAGCTCGTTGACCACGGAGGGCGGTTGGAGGCGCTCGAGGAACGTATCCAGCGTCTGGAAAAGGCCTTGGAGGACAGCGAGCGGGGAGGCCCGGGAGAGAAATATGTGGACAGCGGGTCGATCCACCCCGAGCTCGACGACCAGGGCCTCGCCCCGTGATGTGACCCGCAGGTGACCGGGATCGGGCGACCCGCCGAGCCGGGTGCCCGCCTGGTGCCGCTGGGTGGCATCGTCGGACCGGCGGCCTTCATCACTGCGTGGGTGGTGGCCGGAACGCTGACCGCGGGCTACTCGTGGACCGACGACGCCATCAGCCGTCTGGCTGCGGTCGGCGCTCCGGCACGGGTGCTCATGACCGCAGGCTTCGTCGGCTTCGGCATCGGCGTGCCTGTCTACGCCATTGCCCTCCGGCGCCATCTGGCCGGCCCGGCGTGGATCGCTGCGGTCACGAGCGGCGCGGCGACCCTCGGCGTGGCACTGTTCCCCCTCGGCACGTCGTCGGCCATCGACGGGGCCCACAATGCCATGGCCGCGTCCGGATACCTGGCTCTCGCCGCCATCCCTTTCCTGGCGGCCCATCCCCTCTTGGTGGGCCAACACCGCGCCGCTGGTGTCAGCTCTCTCGTGGTGGCCGGGCTGGCCGGCGCGTGCCTGGCGGCGAGCCTGGTTGGTCCCAACCATGGGCTGTACCAGCGCGCCGGGCTCACCCTCGTCGACGTCTGGCTGATGGCCAGCGCCCTGGCGATCATTCGGACCTGCTCGCCGGGTCAGGCCCACAGATCGGCGAGGAGCTGATCCACGCTCGCCAACCCGGCGCCGTCGGCGGGCTCGCCCCAGGCGATGTCGACATCGTCGGAGGCGCCGGCGCGTCCCTCGACGTGGGCTTCGTCCATGAGATCGCGCACCGCCGGGGTGAGGAAGCGACTGACCTGGGCATAGCTGTGGGCGTCGCCACGCGGGTGGTGGCTGAAGTGGTACCGGATGGGCACGTTGACCTCGAGGCCCAGTCGGGCCCTCGTGATGGCCACGTAGAGCAGGCGGCGTTCCTCGTCGATTCCCTCGACGTCGCCGGTGGCCATGTCGGAGGGGAACATGCCGTCGCTGGCATGGAGGACGTGAACGACGTCCCACTCGCCGCCCTTGGCCGAGTGGATGGTGGACAGCACCAGCCAGTCCTCGTCGAGATGGGGAGGCCCGGCCAGATCGGATGTCGACGCCGGTGGGTCGAGGGTGAGGTCGGCCACAAATCGGCTCCGCGAAGGCGCGGGACCGGCGACGTGCTCGAGATGGGCGAGGTCGGCCAGCCGGGCGGCGACGGCGTCGTAGACCCGTTCCACGATCGGGTCCAACCATTGGCGGAGTCGGGCCACCTGGGCCCCCGGAGGCAGGGCGGCGGTGCCCGGCGGCCCACCGTCGGCGCAGTCGGCGAGCGCCGAGCGCAGGGTCGAGAGCTCGGCACGGGCCGACGCCGGCACCCGCGGCGAGGCGGCGAGTAGCCGGGCCAGAGGCGTCACCGCCGGATCGGCGACGGCAGGTGGCTCACCACTGGCCGGGCGGCTCGAGGCCAGGCCCAGGTCGGCCATCACCCGACGGGCAGTGGCAGCACCGACGCCGTCGAGAAGACGCAGCACCCGGAACCACGCCAGCTCGTCGGACGGGTTGTCGAGGATCCGGAGCAGACCGAGGAGATCCTTGACGTGGGCCGCCTCCAGGAACCGAAGGCCGCCGTACTTGACGTAGGGGATGTTCCGACGGCTGAGGGCGAGCTCGAGGAGGTCGGCGTGGTGCGACGCCCGGAAGAGCACGGCCTGCTGTTGCAACGCGACTCCATCGTCGCGATGGGCCAGAACGGCATCGCACACCGCCTCGGCCTCGGCTCCCTCGTCGCCGCACGTGCGCAACAGGGGCCGGCGTCGACCGGGCCGTGTCGACCACAACTGCTTGGCCAGCGTTGCGTCCTGGTCGGCCTGGGCCATCACCGCGTTGGCCACGGCCAGGATCGGCGACGTCGACCGGTAGTTCTGCTCGAGGCGGACGATGGTGGTGTCGGCAAAACGCCGGGGGAAGTCGACGATGTTGGCAGACGTGGCTGCCCGGAAGCCGTAGATGGCCTGAGCGTCGTCGCCTACGACGGTGAGGCCGATGCCGTCGGGACACAAGGCGGCAAGGATGTCGGCCTGCACGGCGTTGGTGTCCTGGTACTCGTCGACCAGCACATGATCGAACAGACCGGCCAACAGGCCGGGTACCGCGCCCAGGGTGCGCCAGCACAGCAGGAGGTCGTCGTAGTCGAGCAGCTGGCGTTCGCGCTTGCGCGCCGTGTAGGCGCCGAAGATGGTTCGGATCCCTTCGATGTCGGCCGCGCACCAGGGGTACGATCGGTCGAGAACCACGGCCAGGGTCTGACCCGTGTTCGCCACGCGGTCGTAGATCGAGGCGAGGGTGGCGGCGCGGGGAAAGCGGCGACGGCGATCACCGGGGTGGTGGTCGAAGCCCAGGTCGTGGCGAACGAGGCCGAACACCTCGGCGACATCGGCCCCGTCGAGGATGCTGAACCCGGGGTCGAGGCCGAGTCGCTGTCCGAGGAGACGAAGCACCCGGTTGGCCACGGCGTGGAACGTGCCCCCCCACACCCGACCGGCCGCAGAGGTGTCGGAGAGCCGACCCGCCCTGGCAAGCAGCTCGTGAGCAGCTCGTCGGCTGAAGGTCAGCAGGCAGATGCGCTCGGGTGGGACGTCGCGCCGCAGGAGTGAGGCCACCCGGTGGGCCAGCACCCCCGTCTTGCCGCTCCCCGCCCCCGCCACCACCAGCAGCGGTGAGCCATCGTGGTCCACGGCCGACCGTTGCCGGTCATTGAGGTGCTGGTCGTCGGGCCCGAACATCAGTTCGACACTGTAACACCGGGCGGCATCCGCGGTTCGACCCAACGGGGCGGCCACGCCGCTCAGTGCCTCCCCAGGCCGGGCGTCGTCTCCGCCTCCATCACGGTTGTGTTCTCCTCGGGGCGCTCGATGAGAGACAGTTGGCTGAGCGCCTGCCGGAGGTGCAGATCGCAGGGAACAACATCGGCATGGGGTTCCGCTCCGACAAACAGGTGCATGGCCCGGCGCTGCAGATCACCAGCCGCGTCGGCACCCAGGGCCGGCTCCGTCCCGACCGACGTCGCGGCTCGGGACTTGTACATGGTCATCGGCTCTCCCCCCGGAACGCGCCCGTGTTGTGGTGGTGCCGGCGACCGCGACCGGCCACGATGTCATGCCGGCGGGGTGGGCCGCAACCCACCGGTCGTTCGGCTGATCAAGAAGCAGCTACCGCCATAGACAGACCGATGGCCCTCGATTATGCTGACCGCACAGGGCCAGCCCCTTGGGGGCGTTCGCTCATGTTGATGGGCATACCCGGCTGCCCGGCCCCTGGCAGCGTCTTTAGATCGTTGACGCAGGAGGTGACCGTGGTCATCGAACGTACGGCCCTGATATGGAGTCGCCCCATCGCCAACTGGGACATCGAGAGTTGGCGCGACCGGGCCGCCTGCCGCGACACCGACCCGGAGCTCTTCTTCCCGGCGGGAAGCACCGGCGACGCCATCGACCACATCGACTCGGCCAAGGCCGTCTGCAGACTGTGCCCGGTTCGCACCCACTGCCTCGAGTTCGCCTTCGAGACGAACCAGGAATCGGGTATCTGGGGCGGCAGCTCCGAAGACGAACGCCGAAAGCTCCGCAAGACGTGGCTCGCCCGTCGCCGCCAGCAGCGAGCCGGCTGACCACTCAGCGGGCGAGGACCACCACCAGAGCCATCCCGATGGCGACCACCAGGGCGATCAGGCGAACCGGCGTCGCCCGGCGATAGTGGGCGATGTCATCGTCGTCGTCCTGGTCGTACCACTCGTCCCACTGGTCGGGATCGTCGGGGTCGGGAGCCACCGGTCCGACGGGCGTTGCCATGCTCCAGTCTTACCCGAAGGGGCTGGTACCGTCGGCCGGTGACTCAGCCGGTGGCACGGGCGCACCCTGACGCCGAGCCGGTGATCGAGCGCCTCGGCCTGGCGGTCAACCCCCTCGGCGGTTGGTACAAGCAGGTCCACGAGTGCCGACCACCACGGGGAACGGGTCGATCTCTCGTCACCGTCATCACCTATCTGCTCGACAGCTCCCGGCCCGTCGCGTACCTCCACCGGACCTCGGCCGACGCCATCCACTACTTCCACCAAGGCTGCCCACTGGCCGTGGTGACCGTGTCCCCCGACGGCGAGCTTCGCCGTCAGGTCCTCGGACGCGATCTGGATCATGGCGACTCGCTCCAGCTCGTGGTGGCCGGGGGCACCTGGAAGGCCTTCGAGCTCGTCGGCCGCCCATGGGCGCTGATCAGCGAAGCCGTGGCTCCGGGATGGGAGGCCACCGACCAGGCCGAGGCCACGCCAGCGGTATACGAGCGGGACCACCCCCACCTTGGCGATGCTCTGGCACCACTCGTCCGGCACAACACCGATGTCTGACTGGCGCGATCGGCTCGGCCTCGAACCCAATCCCGAAGGCGGCTGGTTCCGCCAGACCTACGAGTCGACGGCCGCAACGGAGACCGACGGCGGTCTCCGACCACTGCTGAACAGTATCTACTACCTCCTCACCTCCGAGTCGCCGGTGGGGCACCTCCATCGCAACCGTTCGGCGATCACCCACTTCCATCACGATGGTGGGCCCGCCACCTACCTGCTCGTCGCCCCCGATGCCGTGCTGCACGAGGTCGTCCTCGGGCCCGACCTGGGAGCCGGCCACGTCGTGTCGTTCACCGCCCCCGGCGGCTGGTGGAAGGCGTCGCACATCCTCACCGCGGGAGCGACCGATTGCCTCATCAGCGAGGCGGTGAGCCCCGGGTTTCGCTACGAGGATCACGAGATGGCCACCATCGAAGGGATCGAAGCCGAGCTCGCCGCCGCCCCGCCAGGGCCCGGGTCGGCCGACCTGTTGGCGCGGCTCCGCCCGTACATCCTCGGGCCTCATTAAGAGCACGCTACCTAGGGCGAGGTTGGAAGCTTAAAGACCGAGTCTGGGGGCCGGCCCCGGTTGATCGACGTGGCCTCGACGTGGGTGGGGCCGGCATTGACCCGCACGGCGATGCCGTCGGAGGTCAGGCACACCTCGGCGCTGGTCAGCT
>JBBRXY010000091.1:0-12933 GCA_038238185.1 Acidimicrobiales bacterium | reverse complement strand
GCTGTCGGTTCCTGCCGAGCCCATAATCCCGTTCATCGAAGGCGACGGAACGGGCGTCGACATCTGGCCGGCTGTCCGGTTGGTGATCGACGCCGCCGTGGCCCGTGTCGGCAGGAGCATCGCCTGGACCGAGGTCCTGGCCGGCCAGAAGGCTTTCGACGAGACCGGCTCATGGCTCCCAGACGAGACAGTGGCTTCGTTCGCCGAGCACGTGGTGGGCATCAAGGGCCCGCTTACGACACCGGTTGGTGGCGGTATCCGCAGCCTCAACGTGGCCCTGCGCCAACTTCTCGACCTCTACGTCTGCCTCCGCCCGATCCACTGGTTCCCCGGCGTGCCGTCGCCGGTGCGCCATCCGGAGAAGGTCGACATGGTGATCTTCAGGGAGAACACCGAGGACGTCTACGCCGGCTTCGAGCTCCAGGAAGGGACGCCCGAGGCCAAGCGGCTGATCGGGTTCCTCCACGACGAGTTCGGCTGGGACCTGCGGCCCGACTCGGGCGTCGGCCTGAAGCCCGTGTCCGAGACGGGTTCCAAGCGCCTCATCCGGGCGGCCGTCGACTACGCGGTGAAGCGGGGGCGCCGCTCGGTCACCCTCGTGCACAAGGGCAACATCATGAAGTACACCGAGGGCGCGTTCCGTAACTGGGGCTACGAGCTGGTCCGGGAGGAGTTCGCCGACGTCGCCGTCAGCTGGGACGACTGCGCCGGTCAGCCGGGCGATCGGGTGTTGGTGAAGGACACGATCGCCGACATCTTCCTCCAGCAGGTGCTCACCCGGCCCGACGAGTTCGACGTGATCGCCACCACCAACCTCAACGGCGACTACGCCTCCGACGCCCTGGCCGCCCAGGTCGGTGGGATCGGCATCGCTCCCGGCGCAAATATCAACTACCTCACCGGCTGCGGCATCTTCGAGGCCACCCATGGCACCGCCCCCCGTTACGCCGGACAAGACAAGGTGAACCCCGGGTCGCTCCTCCTGTCGGGCGTGCTCATGCTCGAGCACCTGGGGTGGACCGACGCCGCCGCCGACATCGTGGCCGCCCTCGAAGCCACCATCGCCGACCGCATCGTCACCTACGACTTCGCTCGCCTCATGGAGGGGGCCACCGAGGTCAAGACCTCGGAGTTCGCCTCGGCCATCGTCGATCGTCTCGGCCGGTCCGGCCCCCAGGACAATGTCGGCATGGCGGCCGGCGGCGGCAGCTGATGAAGATCACCGTGGTGGGTGCGGGCTTCTACGGCTCCACCCTCACCCTGCGCATCGCCCAGGGCGGGTACGCCGACGAGATCGTCCTCACCGACATCATCGAAGGCCGGCCTCAGGGCCTGGCCCTCGACCTGATGCAGTGCCGGCCCATCGACGACACCGACACCCGGGTGGTGGGCACCAACGGCTACGACGAGACGGCCGGTTCCGACATCTGTGTGATCACCGCTGGCGTCCCCCGCAAGCCGGGCATGAGCCGCCACGACCTGCTCGACACGAACGCCCGGATCGTTGCGGGCGTCACCCGTCGTCTTGTCGACAAATCGCCCGACACCGTCATAATCGTGGTGTCGAACCCGCTCGACGAGATGACCGCCCTGGCGGCCGAGGTCTCCGGACTACCCAGCGCCCGGGTGATGGGCCAGGCGGGCATGCTCGACTCCGCCCGCTTCGCCCACTTCCTGGCCGAGCGCCTCGGTGTGTCGACGAAGGATGTGGAGGCCTTCACCCTCGGATCCCACGGCGAGGCCATGGTGCCGGTACCGTCGCTCTCCCGGGTGGGTGGCCGGCCTCTCACCGAGGTCCTCGACGACACCGGGATCGCTGACGTCGTCACCCGCACCCGTGACGGCGGCGCCGAGATCGTGGCGTTGCTGAGGTCCGGTTCGGCCTACTTCGCCCCGTCGGCGGCGGCTGAGGCCATGGTCCGCGCCGTCGCCCTCGACACCGGTGCGGTCATGCCGGTGAGCACGCTGGTCGACGGGTCCTATGGGATCGCGGGTGTCTGGCTCGGCGTTCCCGCCCGGATCGGTTGCGCCGGGGTGGTCGAAATCGTCGAGCTACCACTGGCCGATGACGAGCTAGCGGCGCTGCGCCGGGCGGCCGATGCGGTACGGGCGCGCCAGTCCGAGGTTGCCGAATACGCCTGAACGCCGTCATAGACCCGCCGGCTGCTCGTCGCCTCGCGAACGGAATTGCCTCGAAATCCGGTATCAATACACCCGTTGCGGACTCTGTCTCCATGCCCGGAGAACGACGGGCATGGAGAAGAGGAAGGAACGTTTGATGACGACGGAATGGACCGCCCGCCACGGAATGACCTCTGACCAGTACCAGGTTGTGTTCGACAAGCTTGTCGGCGAGGGCTACCACCTGGTCCTGGTGAACGGCCACACGGTAGACGGTCAGGACCGCTATGCGGCCATCTGGAACAAGACGCGCAGCACTGAGTGGGTGGCCCGCCACGGCCTATCGTCGGCCCAGTACCAGCAAGAGTTCGACAACCTGGTCGGCCAGGGCTTCCGCCTGTTGCAGGTGAGCGGCTACACGGGGAACCGCCAAGGTCGCTACGCGGCTATCTGGGACAAGACGCGCAGCACTGAGTGGGTGGCCCGCCACGGCCTCTCGTCGGCCCAGTACCAGCAGGAGTTCGACAACCTGGTCGGCCAGGGCTTCCGCCTGGTGCAGGTGAGCGGCTACGAGATGAACGGCTCGGATCACTACGCCGCCATCTGGGACAAGTCATCGAGCCCCGGCTGGGTGGCCCGCCACGGCATGTCCTCGCAGGGCTACCAGCAGGAGTTCGACAACTTCGTCGCGCAGGGCTTTCGTCTCGTGCAGGTGAGCGGCTACTCGCTGAACGGCGAGGACCGCTACGCGGCCATCTGGGACAAGACGACGCTGTAGCAGCGCACCAATGGGGGCGGAACCCGCCAGGGCCGACCGGCCGGAGCCTGTCCCTCCGGCCGGTAGGGCCTGGCCCGCCGCTCGGCACGCAGCTGGGGGACCGTCGGTCAGTCGCGGGCGGGGCGGGATCGTCCCCGGGTGGCGATGGTGACCACGGGGGCGGCCAGGAAGCCCACCAGTGACAGGGGGACGAGCAGGAAGGATAGGTCGAACAGCGCCGTCCACTGCAGCACCATGCCCAAGGTGAAGCAGACCACGGCCAGGCCGGCGAGGCCGACGGGGACGAACACGATCAGGTCCGCCGCACCCCGCACCCCGTCATCGACGTCCTCTTGGAGCCGGTAAGCGGGCACCTCCTCGTCGGCGTCGGACCAGTCGTCGGGCTCGAACCAGTCGGGAAACACGCGTGCCCTGACCGGTCGCTCGGCGCCACCGGCGGCCGACGCCGGCCTGGCGCTTGGTGCGGGCGGGGCCGACTCGAGGTCATACCGACTTCGCTCCGCAGGCTCGCCGAGGACGGCCCACGCGGCGTTGATCTTGACCATGATTTGCCGGGCTGAGGCCTGCACCGCCGACGACGACTGGCCGTGGGCGTCGGGGTGGTGGCGGCGTGCCAGCCGGTAGTAGGCCCGCTTGATCTCGTCGTGGGTGGCACTCCGAGCTACGCCCAACTCCTCGTAGTGCCCCATGCCGTCCGGTGACCCAGCCGCTCAGTAGGAGGTAGAGGCCCGCAACGAACCGAAGACGTCGCCCAGGCCGGCAACCACGTCGCCGTGACGGATGAGCCGACCGACCTGACCGCCGAGCTTGAGCCGCCCGGCTGCGAAGGCTGCCGCCGGGGTGAGGTTGCCCTTGCTGATGGCGGCCGCGGTGTCGTAGTCCTGCACCACCTCGATGTCGGCGTCGTCCCCGCCCGCGATCACCGAGGCGGTGCCGTGGGCCAGGCGCAGCGAGTAGGACACGTCGCCGTCCGGACCACCCCGCACCACCTGACGCACGGTGAGGTCGATGTCGGTGACGGCCTGACAGAGGCGCTCGTTCCCGGAGGCGGCCGCTCCGAGGGCGGCCAGCCATTCAGGGCTGAGAAACCGGATCACGCCACCATTGTTGCCCAAGATCTACCGTGCCCGCGGTGGACGAGCGACGTCATCAACCCGGTCCGGAGGCCGACTGGGAAGAGTCGTGGTCGTTCGACTTCGTTTCCGGCGACGGCGGGCTCGGGGGATTCGTGCGTCTGGCCCTGCATCGGGCCGGACGACGGGCCTGGTACTGGGCCTATCTGGCCCGCCCGGGCCAGCCCGTGGTCGTGGTTCGCGACCACGACGTCGAGGCTCCCCGGGGTCGCGAGCTCGAAGTGCGCGGCGACGGCCTGTGGGCCCAGGTCATCTGCGAGACACCGTTCGAGCACTGGAGTGCGGGGCTCGAGGCGTTCGCCGTGGCCATCGACGACCCCGCCCGGGCGTGGGGCGACGAACGGGGCGACCCGACCGCGCTGGGTCTGGACCTCGAATGGGAGATGCGGGCGCCGGCCCGCCCGCTTCCGCAGTCCGGATACGTCCAGCCCGCCGCCGTGCACGGCGAGGTGCTGGTGGGCGCCGAGCGGCTGGCCGTCGACGCAGGGACGGGCTGGTACACGCACGCCTGGGGGCCTCCCGGGTGGCGGGATCGGCGCTGGTGGGCGCTGAGTGCCAGCCTCGACGACGGGACGGCCGTCAATGCTCGGAGCCCGGGATGGACGTCGACCTGGCCGTCGGGGCACGGCGCGCAGTCGGAGCCGGAGGAGGCGACCGGCTCCCTCGACACGACGTGGCGCCACGACGGGCTCCCCGACGCGGCCAAGCTGGTGGTGGGCGAGGTCGAGGTGGGCGTCGTGCCCGTGGCCCTGGCGCCGGTGCCCCTCGACGCCGCCGGGTCGCGCCAGGGTGTGCTGGTACGGGCCCTGTGCTCGTTCTCGGTGGGCGACACCCGCGGGTGGGGATGGTCGGAGTGGCTGCGCCCGCCCGACGTGCCGACTCCGTAGGTCAGCCTCTCGCTACGGGTTGCCCACCTCGTAGTTGCGGGGGTTCTGGACCACCCCGTCGACGCGCACCTCGTAGTGGAGGTGAGGTCCCGTGGAGTTGCCCGTCGAGCCCTCGAACCCGATGGTCTCGCCCTGGCCGACCTTCTGCCCCTCGCTGACGGCGATGCGCGACTGGTGGGCGTAGCAGGTCGACAGGCTGCCACCGTGGTCGATGCACACATAGTTGCCATAGCCGTCGTTCGGTCCGGAGAACACGACTGTGCCGGCCTTGGCCGCGGCGATCGGGGTGCCGTTGGGTGCGGCGATGTCGATACCCGGGTGGCCGCCGCGCCCGAACTCGGTGGTCACCGGGCCGTGAAGGGGCCAGATCATCCCGGCCGACGACGCCGGGCCGCTGCCGACCTGGGTCCCGGGGCCAGCCGGTGGGCCGGCACTGCTCGGCGCCGCAGGCCCCGCCGCCGCCACCGCCACCGCCGCGGAACGCTCACGGATGAGGGTCTGTAGTTCCGCCTGATGGGCGTTCAGCTCGGCGCTCTCGGCCTCGAGACTGGCGATGCGCTTGGCCAGCTCGGCGTGGGTGGCCTGCTGGGCGGCCTGCGTCGCCTGCAGGGTCTTGGCGCGATCGGCCTCGACCGCGGCCCGCTGGTTGGCCAGCTTCTCGGCCGCCTGGAGGGTCTTGGTGGCCTCGGCCTGGTCCTGGCGGGTTCCTCTCAGGCCTTCGACGGCGCCCGTCGTGCTCGTCTGCACGACGTCGAGCAGAGCCTTGCGGCGCGCTGCTTCGTCGAAGGTCGCCGCCCGGCTGATGGCGATGATGCCGCCTTGGCTGGCGGGGTCGGTGTACGCCTGGACGGCCCGGCGGGCCAGGTCCGCTCGGAGGTCGCGGACCCGGGTGTCGATGGCGACGAGCCTGGCGGCGGCGGTCTGTACCCCGACCAGGGCGACGATCTCGGCCTGGTGGGCGTCGTCGGCTCGGGCCCGTTGGGTGGTCACCGCCTGGTCGAGGCGACCCAGCTCGGCCTCCACACCGGCATCGGTGGCCTTGGCCAGATCGAGCTGGGTCTTCACCTGTGCCTGCTTCTGCCGGGTGGCGTCACTGTCGTCGGCCCGGGCTGTGGGGGCCACCCCCGCGGCCATGACCACGAGACCCAGGAGGAGGGCGACGATGGTCGAGGAGCGCGGCCCTACCAACGGGGGGCGCCGCCGGACAGGCAGACGCCTTGCATGGGTGTGGAGCAGGGTTCCGGGAGCCACGGCGGCGATCGGCCCGGCCAGCGCGACACCGGCCAGGCTGACGAAGAATAGACAACATCTGCCACAACGACAACACGACCAACATCGGCCACCGGCTTGCCGCAGGCCCGGCGGCCGTCCCGCCGACGCCCGGCGACCTACCTGCGGTGGGCGAGTCCGACCCGGACGGTCCTTCCTGCCCCGGTGAAATGGGTCTGGAACTCGGGGGCATCCCGGATCGTGTCGAAGGCCTGCTGGTCGGCTTCCTGCCACGACCAGAACGACACGCCTTCGGCACCCTCGTCGTAGGACACCTCGAAGAACCGGAGCAGCTCCGCCGGGGGCGGGACACCGGGACGTCCGCCTTCGGGGCCTCCGTCGTAGGCCTGCCCCACTGGGAACACGGGCTTGCCGTACCCCCGGAGGTCGGCCAGCGCCCCGGCCACGTCGGATCCGGGCTCGCGGTTCAGCCAGTAGACCATGGGCGCCACGGCGTCGAAGCGGGCGACGACCTGGGCGTACGGGTACGAGATCTCGGCCGTATGGGTCGAGGGCCGGGGTACGACGGCCACGAGCGGGACGGCCGGTCCCACCGCAGCCCGTAGGCCGTCGCCGTAGGCGTCAGCGGCGTCGACGCTGACGTGGGTGCCTTCGTCGGCGGTCTCGATGTCGGCGGCAAAGCCGTCGATGTGGTGGCCGTCCGGAGTGCGGTAGTCCACCGCCGCGGCGGCGCGGGCCACGTCGTCGGTGGTGGAGATCAGGCGGGGAAAGTCCCACCCGTACACCCGGATCCCGGCGGCGTGGGCGGCGGGAAGGATGCGGTTCAGGAAGTCACCGGCGTAGAAGCCGTCCCACGAGGAACCGGTTCGCACGTAGAGGTGGGTCAGACCGAGATCGACGGCCCGGGACACGATTGCCCCGGCGTCGTTGTTCTCGGTCTTCTCGGGCTGCCAGATCCACATCCCCTTGCCGTAGGGCAGGCTCCGGGGGAGGACCCGGGGAATCGATCCCGCCGTCACGCCGTCGGGCACCCCGGACAGACGTCCGGCCGCCGCCGCCAGCCCGAACGTGGCCAGGCTGATCGACGCGCCCAGGCAGATGGTGGCCACCAGCCGTTGCCGGTGCGCCGGCCAGACGGCGAAAAGCCGGCTGGCCGGAGTGGCGGTTTGGCCGTCAGGTATCGGCGGAGAGGCGGTTTCGGCAGGCATCGGTAAGGTGGGCTACCGAATGCCGTCCCCCCAAGGTGGACGTGAACCGGCTCCCTCGGCCGTTGAATTCGCCCTCCACCAGGTGAAATCCTTCTTAAATCTGACCCATAGTGGCGATCTGACCGCTAGAAGGGGTCAAACCGACGGCTTTGCTCCCCCGCGTATCACCGAGGGCCCGTCTCGCTCCTAAGAGTGTCGGCGGCAAGGTGCGGCTGACTCATCTCGAAGAGAAGAGTGACATGTTCGAGTTCTGCTGGACGATGCCCGATGGCACCGAGCACTGCTTCGTGATCCCCACCCTGGTCAACGAGAAGCCCGATCCTGGTCCCGACCCCTACTTCAGCGACCTCTCCATCCTCGCGTCGGTGCACGAACTGGCCCCTCGCCTGAACGACGACGAACTGCAGAGGCCGATGTTGGCGGTGGCCACCGAAGCCATCAACGCCGTCGCCGCCCAGTTGCCTGCGAACGTCGATGTGCATCCCGCCCGCGCCTTCGCCGGCCGCTAGGTGACGACCTTCTGCTTAGAGGTCGAGTCCGAGCTGCCACGCCAGGAATGCCCAGCTGTCGGCCAGCTCGTCGGCTTGTTTCGACGCGGGTTTTCCCTGCCCGTGGCCGGCTCGGGTCTCGATCCTAAGTAGGACGGGCTCGTCGGTCGCCGCCTGAAGGCGGGCGGTGAACTTGCGAGCGTGCATGGGGTCGACGCGCGAGTCCGACTCTGCGGTCATCACCAGCACGGCTGGGTACGGGGTGCCGTCGACGACGTGGTGGTACGGCGAGTAGGCGCTGAGAGTGGCGAAATCGGCCGGGCTGTCGGGGTCGCCGTATTCGGGCACCCACAGGGCCCCGATCAGGAAGCGGTGGTAGCGGAGCATGTCGAGGAGGGGGACGGCGCAGACCGCGGCCTGGCACAGGTCCGGTCGCTGGGTGAGGGTGGCGCCCACCAGGAGACCTCCGTTGGAACCCCCGCGGATGGCCAGGCGGGGCCGGCTGGTGCGGCCCGTGGCCACCAGCCAGTCGGCAGCAGCGGCGAAATCGTCGAACACCTGCTGCTTGCGGTCGCCCATCCCCGCCCGGTGCCACTCCTCGCCGTACTCGCCGCCTCCGCGGATGCCGGCCACGGCGCAGACGCCGCCGGCCTGGCAGAACGACACCAGCCCGGGACTGAAGCCGGGGGAGGACACGATGGCGAACCCGCCGTAGCCGGACAGGACGGTAGGAGTCTCCGGGGACGGGGTGGTGGTGGACGCCCGCACGAGGAACATCGGCACTGACACGCCGTCGGTCGAGGCGTACGTCACCGTCTCGGTGACGAAGGCGGTCGGGTCGACGGGCGAACCGTAACGGCTCCAGGCCTCGATCCCCCCGGCCGGCGTCCAACGCAACAGGCTCGGGGGCCGGGTGAAGGAGGTGAAGGTGACGAATGCCCGTTCGTGGGCGGGGTCGGCGTCGAGGCCCACGATCGACCCCGTCTCGGGAAGAGCGATGTTCGTTTTCCCGGAGCCGTCGAGGCGGTAGCGATCGAGCCGGGAGACGCCATGTTCTGTGGAGGCCACGAGGAGCCATCCCCCCGCCACGACGGCAGCCTCGATGACGGCGCTGGACTCGGGCACGAGGGTCGTCCACCCGGCCACGCCGGGATCGTGCACGGACGCGCCGACCACCCGTCCGCAGGGGGCATCGAGGTTGGTGACGGCGACGAGGCGGTCGCCCACCACCTGGCCCCAGGTCGAGGCTTCTTCGCCTGCGACCACAACGGTGGTCGTCCCCGTCTGCCGGTCGACGAGGGTGACGTCGGTACGGGTCGGCATGAGGTGGACGTGGAGCAGGAGCCAGCGCCCGTCCGGGGAGAGGGCGGCCATGGGCAGCGCGGTGCGATCGAGGTCGCCGAGCACGAGGCTGTCCCGGTCTCCGGCCACCCCGCTCCGGGGGCCGCTCGGGCCCTGCACCCCGCTCCGGGGGCCGCTCGGGCCCTGCACCTCGTGCCACCACACCGTTTCCCAGTAGCCATCGTCGCCCTCGGGCACCGTGGCCGGGTCTGGGAGGCGGCTGTAGGCGAAGGCCGAGCCGTCGGGGAGCCAGGCCACCGACGGATGGCGGACATTGGGGATGGCGTCGTCCAACATGGTGTTGCCGTCGATGTCGAGTATCCGCAGGGTGCCCCGCTCGGTCCCCGCCTCCGACACCCCGTAGGCCAGGAGCCGCCCGTCAGGGGAGGGGGAGAACCAGTCCACGGCGGCGGCATGGTCGGACGCCAGCTGTTGGGGGTCGATCAGCAGCCGGGGGGGCTCACCGCCGTCCTCGGCGCCGCGCACGACCACCACGGCCTGGTCCTGATGGCCCTCGCGGTCGAGGGTGAAGACACGGTCGCCGGCCACCGCCGGTGCGCCGACCGTCCCGACCCTGAGGAGCGCGAGCAGGCGCTCGTGCAGGACGGCTCGGGCAGGTAGGGCATCGAGTACTGCCCTGGTGCGATCGTTCTGGGCTCGCGTCCAGGCGACGGTCCCAGGATCGTCCCCGTCCTCCAACCAGCGGTAGGGATCGGCCACGGGCGTACCGTGCAGGATCTCGACGACATCGTCGACCCGGGCTACGGGCGCCGTGGGGACGACCGGCTGGGAGACGGGTTGGGGCAGGGTGGCTATCGGCCCGCGTTGGGGCGTTTGCCGTGGTTCGCCTTGTTGCGTTTGGCCTTGATCTTGCGCTTGTTCGTCTTCTTGGACATCCGGTCAGGCTATCCGCCCCCCGGCGGGGGCCCGACCCGGTCGGCAGTAGCCTGAGGCGCCGTGGAACGTCTGGGCCTCGTGGGGCTACCCAACTCCGGCAAGTCGGCCCTGTTCAACGCCCTCACCGGCGGCTCGGCCACGGTGGCCGCCCATCCCTTCTCCACCACCGAGACCCAGGTGGGCATCGCCCAGGTCGCCGACCCGCGTCTTGCCGCGCTGGCGGCGATGAGCCACTCCCAGAAGGTGATCTCGGCCACCGCCGAGCTGGTCGACATCGCCGGCCTGGTGGCCGGTGCGGCGGGTGGTGAGGGCCTTGGCAACCGCTTCCTGGGCGGCATCCGCGAGGTCGACGCCGTACTCCTGGTGCTGCGGGCGTTCGAGGACGACAACGTGATGGGCGCCACCGACCCGCTCGACGACCTCCACACCCTCGAGCTGGAGCTGGTGCTGGCCGACGTCGAGTCGGCCGAGGTGCAGCTGGTCAAGCGCAAGAAGTTGCTGCGCTTCGATCGCTCCGGTGCCGAGGAGGTCGAGGCCCTCGAGGCGGCGGTGGCGGCCCTCAACGACGGAACCCCCCTGTGGCGGTCGACGCTGCGCACCGATCAGCGCGACGCCCTACGCCCCATGTTCCTGCTCACCAACAAACCCCTGCTCGTGGTGGTCAACCTGGGCGAGGACCAGGTCGGCAGTGCCGACGATGTGGTCAAGCCGGTGGCCGCCGAGCTGGGCGACTCCGCCGAGGTGCTGGGTGTGAGCGTGCAGCTGGAGGCCGAGGCGGCCCAGCTCGACGCCGAATCCCGCACCGAGTTGCTCGACGGTCTGGGCCTGGGCGAAGGCGCCCTGCCCCGGGTGGTCGGCGCCGCCTATCACCTGTTGGGCCGGCGGACCTTCCTCACCACCGGCGACAAGGAGTCGCGGGCCTGGACCTTCCGGGCCGGTGCCAAGGCCCCCGAGTGTGCCGGAGTGATCCACTCCGATCTGCAGCGGGGGTTCATCCGGGCCGAGGTGATCCACTGGGACGCCCTCTTGGAGCTGGGCTCGTGGGCCGCGGCACGCGACGCGGGGAAGCTGCGGGTGGAGGGCAAGGAGTACGAGGTCGAGGACGGCGACGTGCTCGAGATCCGCTTCAACGTGTAGCTGTGTCCTGGCTCGTACGCGACGAGACGGTCCTGGCGGCGCTGGAGGTGGCCGAGTCGTTCCGGGATCGTTCCCGCGGGCTGTTGGGGCGCGACGGCATCGAGGGGGCGATACTCCTGCGCCCGGCCCGCCAGGTGCACTCGTTCGGGATGCGGTTCCCCCTCGATGTGGCCTTCTGCACCAGCGACCTGGTGGTGGGCCGAATGGTGTCGCTGCCCCCGGGACGCATCACCCGTCCCTCGATCCGATGTCGATGCGTGATCGAGGCCGAGGCGGGGGCCTTCGGCCGGTGGGCCCTGAAGACCGGTGACCGCCTCGAGGTGAGGCCATGACCCCGCCACCACGATCTGGCGGGACCCTCGTGCTCGTGGCCACGCCGATCGGCAACCTCGGGGACCTTTCCCCCCGGTCGTCCCAGGCCCTCGCCGACGCCGACGTCATCGCGTGCGAGGACAGCCGCCGGACGCGCCAGCTGCTCAGCCACGAGGGAATTCCGGCCGGAGGCCGCCTCGTCACGGTGAACGATCACACCGAGGTGGCCCAGGTGCAGGCCCTGTTGGCTCGCCTCGACGCCGGCGAGCGCGTGGCCCTGGTCACCGACGCGGGCATGCCGGCCGTCTCCGATCCCGGCGAGCGGCTGGTGGCGGCGGCCGCCGCCGCCGGCCACCGAGTGGAAGTCGTGCCCGGGCCCTCGGCCGCCCTCGCCGCCCTGGTCGTGAGCGGGCTGCCCACCGGGCGGTTCTGCTTCGAGGGCTTCCTGCCCCGCAAGGGCCGGGCCAGGGCCGAGCGCCTGGCCGAGTTGGCCGTCGAACGTCGCACGACGGTCCTGTTCGAGGCGCCCCACCGGATTCGCCAGACGATCGCCGATCTGGGCCAGGCCGTGGGCCCCCTGCGGCGCGTCGCCGTCGCCCGGGAGCTGACCAAGGCGTTCGAGGAGGTGTGGCGGGGGACCCTCGCCGATGCCCGTGTTCATCTGGACGAGACCGAGCCCCGGGGGGAGTACGTGGTGGTCCTCGACGGGGCCGCCGAGGCTCCGCCGGCTACCGCCGGCGACGTCGACGACGCGCTCCGGCTCCGTCTCGACGCCGGGATCGACAAGAGGGCGGCCATCGCCGAGGTCGCCGCCGAGCTGGGTGTACCAAAGAGGGAGGTTTATGAAGCAGCCATCCGAACTGGTCAGGTCTAGGGGGGGCTACAGCCCCCTAACCCACCCCTAACCCCGAGTCGGCGATCGAACTCCGCTTGCGACGAGGCGCCGGCGACCGATGTGGACGGATCTTGGGCCGGCGCCGGCACGGTCCACTTGGTTCGAGCACTGGGCAGCTCGTCGGAGGTGCTCACATCCCACAATGGCGGCAGGGCATTCGGGTTGGCGCACGACGAGCAGAACGCGCCGCCTGCCGCCATGTCCCACACGGCCCGTATTCCGGACGCCAGGGCCACACCACAGGTCGCGCACGTCGCCGCGTACCGGAGCCTGATCGTCCTGGCCCGTCGCCACTCGCCATCACACCCATCACACCACCGCTACAGGGCCTGTCGTTAACGGCACTCGGCTGGTCACGTCCCGCAACTGGGCTTCCCCCCGGAGCGTGGAGGCTTCCGGATAGTTGGTTGAGCATGTCATCGCCGGGCACTCCGATACCACCCGGCTCGATTGCGGGCCGTGTCGGGCTTCCTGGAGGGCGGTTTCATGCCGCCTCGTCGACATTG
>JBBRXY010000090.1:0-13002 GCA_038238185.1 Acidimicrobiales bacterium | reverse complement strand
CCGTCATCCCTGCGCCAGGCGGGCTCGCAGGCCGCATCCTCGAACTCCTCGCCGTCGACCCGATCACCACCCGCTGAACACCGGAGGACAACCATGGACAACACTCCACGCCCACTCATGTGCGGAACACCAGGCTAGTTGCTTCCGCTGGGCCCGAGGGCCTGCTTGGCGGCAGCCAGTTCCGCTCCCGCGAGGGCGCTCAGGTTGTTCGAGTTGGCGGGGGTTACGGGGATCCCGCCGGCGTGGGTGAGGTTCACGAGCAGCCTGCCGTCGCGCGTCCCCACACCGAAGTGCATCTCGGCGCCGACCTGTGACGTGCCGGCGAACGCCCCCTGACCGAGACTCGGGGCGGTAGCCGGCTTGAACCCGGGCGCTACCTCGCTGCCCTGCACCGCCGTTTCGAAGGCGGCCGAGGCGTCAGCAGCGTTGGCGTACTGGTCGACGGAGACCGTCACCTTCTTGTTGCCGTCGTCGCTGGTGAACACCACCGATCTCGACCCAGTGGGCTTGCCGGCGCTCGTCTCGTTCGGCCCCGTGCTTGCCTCCTTCGTGACCTCGGGGAAGTACCCGGTCACGGCGGTCAGCGAAACGACGGTGTCGCGAGGCAGCAGCGCGCCGGCTGCTGTCGTCGGCGGCGACTTCCCGTCCTTTTGGTCATGGCTGCACGCACTCAGCGACAGAAACCCGATGGCGGCCAGCGAGAGGGCCGCTGCTCGCAGGACTTGGTGGCTGTTCATTGGTTCACGCTCCTATTGGTCTTTGAAGGGAGCCGGTGTGAGCGTCGTAACGCAGCTCGTGTCCGGCGAGTTCGTTGGTGCCGTCAGGAAGGAATGGAAGACCTGCTGCGCGCACTCATTCCTCGGGACCACGACGTGGCCGGCACCGGGGATGTTCACGACCGTCGACCTGGAAAGCGACCTCGCGGCGTGCTCACCCAGTTGCGGAGCTGTCCGAGCGTCGAAAGTGCCGGAAACGATGAGGGTCGGGATGTCGCTGGACTTGTCGGATCGCTGCGCGACGGGCGCCTTCGGCACGTTCCAGACCGCGCAGTCCTCGGCCAAGAAGGCCAGCTGCGGGGCCTGTCGCAGGACTGAGTCGGGGAAGGTCGGAAAGAGCTTTTTGCCTACGGTGAGGATCTCCGAGGGTGGCTCGAATGGCACCCATTCGCTGCAGAAGGCACCGTAGAACAGGCCAGTGCCGTCGAAGCCGGCGCGGGACGGATCGGCGCCAACGGCGCGGACTGCTGCGACTTGCGAGGCGTCCCCCTCGGCCAGCGCGGCGATCGACGAGGGGATAACGGTGGCGAAGCCGCCGATGCTGACAAACCATTGGAGGAAGGCGCCACCGTCGAGGACGACCTTCACGGGCGGCATCCCCGGCGACGGTGGCGCCTGCGTACCCACTGGCTTCGCCTCCAGATCCGAAACCAGTCGCGCGAACTGGCTTTCGATATCCGGGTAGCGCTGGGCGCATGCTGGCTGCTGCTTGCATGCCGCAAACGTGTTGTCGGCCGCCTCCTTGACGCTCTTCCAGGTGGTGCTCTGGACGGCGAAATCCGGAGGGAATACGGAGTCAAGGACGACACTTCGCACGCCCTGCGGGTACGCGCGCATGTAGGTGAGCGCGAGGTCGGTGCCGTACGAGGTGCCGTACACGTTCCATTCAGCTTTGCCGAGGGCCGTGCGAAGATCAGCGAAGTCTGCTGCGTTCTCGGTTGTGTTGTACGCGCCCAGGTCGTTGCCTTCTTTCACTAGGCGGTCATGGCACTCGCGTGTGGCCTCGACGTGCGCCCTTCCCGTGGTCTCTGCGTCGTAGTCCAGGCCAACGACCTCGGCGTTGAAGCGGTCGATTTCAGGACACAGAAGCGCCGGCTGGGCATTCAACGTTCCGCGCTGCCCCATCAGGATGAGGTCGCGGTCACGATTGATCCCGGCCTGCACGAGCAGGACCGTCTCCTGGCTGATTGGGTCGACGCCCGGGCCACCGGCCATGTACACGATGGGATCGTCGGCCGTCTTGGCGACCGCATGAATCGTCGCCACTGGCAACTTGATAGCGTGGCTGCCAGCCTTGGCTCGGTTCTCGGGCACGACGAGGAAGCCGCAATCGGCACCCTCGAGCTCCTTCAGAGGCGGATCCGATTTCGGACAGGGGCCCGGCTCGAACCGCGCAGCCCCCAGCTTGGTCGAAGCGGGCTGTTCCGGAGACGTCGCCTTGTCCGAGTCGGAGCAGGCGGCGACGAGCAATGCCAAACCAATGAGCGCCGTCGTCAGCCTGACGAAGCCTCCCGCCCGCAATAGAGCAGTGAACATGCTCCCGTCCCCCCGCAGCCACCGTTCGGGCTCGAGTACGGCGTTGCCCAGTAGTGTCGCACCGTAGCACTGGCTCCAACGGTCGTCACGTGTCGCCCGCCCGCAGGATGGCGGGCGGGTTGAGTCCGGCGCGGTGGTCTACGAGGCCGTGGCGGCGGTCATCTCGTCAACCGTGAGCTCACCGATCTTGCCGGCCAGCTCGGGATGATTGATATATCACGAATCGTCTGTGTTGTGAAGCACCTCTTTTCGTGTTTGATGTTGGTCGGTGCGGCCGTGCGCGCTCGTCCGGCGTGGCACCGGCTGACGCTGCGATTGCGAGCTCGAGGGTGGGTCAGCCAGCGGTCACCTCCTCGATCGCCGGTCTCGGGTCGGTGGCGGGCGTCGTGGCGTGCCGCGGGGTCTTGAGTGTCTCGGCGCTCATGTAGCGCTTGGCGATAGCCCACTCGTCGGCCTGCTCCGCAAGCAGCGCGCCGAGGAGGCGGATCACCGCGGCTTCGTTGATGATTCAGACCGTCGGGTTCACCTGCGGGCTCGCCGTCCGGAGGTCACAGCTAAGGCCGGCGACGACGACTGATACTGCCCGCTGTACCGTCCTCGGAGGAGGGAAGAATG
Organism: Acidimicrobiales bacterium; assembly: GCA_038238185.1. Classification (GTDB taxonomy): domain Bacteria; phylum Actinomycetota; class Acidimicrobiia; order Acidimicrobiales; family AC-14; genus DATAQC01. The sequence goes on along the minus strand of JBBRXY010000090.1, from coordinate 10,075 downwards.
GCTCTCAGGTCATTGTCCACGAGAACGGCCCTGCTGGTGGCCGTCGCCCTGACGACGGTCTTCCTCGCACCGTCGGGTGCCGCGCCCGGGCCGGGTGGCCAACCCGTGCACGGGCCGGTGAGCGGCGAGATGGTCGTCCACGACGACACCGGGCAGCTTGCGCCGCAGCCCGCGCTCTCGGCGCCCGCTCCAGCGCCTGACTCGGTCGCCGCCTCCCCGCCCCAGCCATACCCCTTCCATCCCCAGGCCGGCGCGCTGTGGGAAGACCTCGCAATTCAGAACTACGTCGACCTCGCGCCTGGCGCCACGATCCAGGACTTCAACTGCACGCAGCACTCCTACGACGGCCACACGGGCATCGACTCGCTCATTCGCAGCTTCCAGGAGCAGGCCATCGGAGTGCCCGTGTGTTCGCCGCACTCGACGGGATCGTCTCCGACGCCCACGACGGCGAACCCGACATGAACACGTCCACGTCCGGACAGCCGGCGAACTTCGTGCGCCTCGCCCATGGCGGCACCCACTAGACGTGGTACTTCCACCTCAAGAACGGGGGCGTCGCCGTCTCAGTGGGCCAGTCCGTGAAGGCCGGTACCCAGCTCGGCCTGACCGCGAGCAGCGGGAACAGCACCGGCCCCCACCTCCGCTTCGAGTCGCGCTACCAGGGCACCTACTACGAGCCCTATGCCGGGCCGTGCCGGCCCGGCGCCAGCAGCTGGGTCAACCAGATCCCGATCCCCTCCACCCTTCGCGTGCGCGACTTCACCTTCTCCCCCAACCCCTTCGGTGGCACCAACGACCCTCCCCAGGACCAGGCCGTGCGAGTCGGGATGGTTCTGGTGGAACGTCCAGGTCAACCTCAATCAGACCGGCACATGGCGCGCCTGGATCGACGTGAACGGTGCGCGGGCGGTGGACACACCTTTCGACGTGGTGGCCTCGGCCGGCCAGATCACCAACCGCCCCCCGAACGCGGTGGCGTTGTCGTTCGAGCCCGCTGCGCCCTCTCTGTCCGACGTGGTCTTCTGCCTGGTCAACACCTCGCTCATCACCGAGGACCCCGACTACCAGATCATGCGCTACCACTACCAGTGGACCGTCAACGGGTCGACGGTGCGGGACGTGACCACTGCCGCCATACGCGATGCCATCCCGAGCGGAACGGCCCACGCCGGTGATCAACTCCGGTGCCAGGTCACCCCTTCCGACGGCGTGGCGTCAGCCGCGACGGCGAGCACGTCGATGACCCTCAGCGGTGGCGCCACCGACATCTCGGTGTTCCGCCCCTCCACGGGCACGTGGCACGTGCGGGGAGGGACGACCAGCGGCTGGGAAGCGAGCGGCGACATCCCTGTGCCCGGTGACTACGACGGCAACCGCACCACCGACATCGGCGTGTTCCGTCTCTCCACGAGCACGTGGTTCGTCCGAGGCGGCATCACCGCCGGCTGGGGCACCGGCGGCGACATCCCGCTGCCGCTCCCCGACGCCATCGGCCGGGCGTTCTTCTCGCCGCCGTACCCCTAGGCCCGTCGAGAGCGTCGGGCGACCCGATCATCGCGACGCGTGATCCCAAATACGACCGACCACTGGTCATATTTAACTACTGAAATAGTTCTTTCGGACTAGCGCAAATAGCCCGGTTGGATTCACACTGAATCTTGCTCTCGGTGGAGTAAGCTGGACATCGAAGTACTAGCTGTGTGCCTCTCAAAATCCACTGGCCGTTTCCGTGCAACGCGCGACCAAGGAGGTCCCTGGTGAGCTCGAACGCCGGGAGATGTCGGGTCTGTTCGCAAATGACGGGTAGCGGCGGGGTGTCATGGCCCTCCCGGTAGTCCATGGACGGCGTGGCGAGTCGAAGGCCGGGTGCGGCAACGTCGAAAGCGCCGGCGGCCAGATGGAGGATTGGCGGCTGAACCCCGCCGACCCCTTGGCGCCCATCGGGATCCGCTCCCGGGCGACGCCCACCGACCCGGCGCACCTGCGCCTGGGACCGCTGGACAAGATCTACCTCATCTGGTTGGCCGGCGCGTCCTGCGACGGCTGCACGGTGGCCGCCACCGGCGCCACCCACCCCCGGATCGAGCATCTTCTGACCGGCAGCATCCCCGGACTGCCCAGGGTGGAGCTGATCTCCACGGTGCTGTCCGTCGAGGCGGGCCAGGAGTGGACCGAGAACCTGTTCATGGCCGAGCGTGGTGAGCTCGACGCCCCCTATCTGATCTGCTGGGAGGGCTCGATCATGGACGAGGCCATCGCCGGCGACGGCTACTGGATGGGTCTGGGCGAGGATCGCGACACGGGTCGCCAGATCACGTCGCTCGAGTGGCTCGATCGCCTGGCCCGGGGGGCGGCGGCGTTGATCGCCGTCGGTACCTGTGCGACCTGGGGCGGCATCCCCGCCGCCACGGGCAACGTCACCAACTCCATGGGGGTCAAGGACTACCTGGGCGACGGCTACCGCTCGGCGTTCGGCGTACCCGTGGTCAACGTGCCCGGTTGCGCGCCCATCGGCGACAACGTGCTGGAGACGGTGACGGCGGTGAGCCTGTTCTTGAACGGCCTGGCGCCGCTGCCCGAGTTCGACGGGCTGGGACGCCCGGCCTGGTTGTTCGGCGAGACCGTCCACCGTCACTGCCCCCGGGCCGGCTACTACGAAGAAGGCGTGTTCGCCAAGGAGTACGGCGACAAGGAGTGTCTGGTGGAGCTGGGTTGTTGGGGCCCGGTAGTGCAGTGCAACATCGACGTGCGGGGCATGGTCGATGGTCGCGGCGGCTGCATGCAGATGGGAGGCATCTGTATCGGGTGCACCATGCCGGGCTTCCCCGACAAGTTCAGCCCCATCACCGCCAATCCCGCCAGCAGCGTCATCGCCTCGACCACCTCTCGCGTCGTCGGCGGGGCGATCCGGCGCATGCGCAGCGCGCCGAGGGCCGACAAGCGCCTGCATCCCCGCTGGGACGGCACCGGGGGGACCGGGAAGGACTCTGGCCGGGCCACACCGGCCCCCAAGGTGATGCACAAGTTCTATTCGAGACACCCCCACGCGGACGCGGTCACCTGAGTAGGGCCGATCGGACTAGGAGATTCAGTCCGGTTGGTGACCGGTTCGGCATGAACCGGTCACCACACCGGGGACGTCGATCAAGCGAGGTCGAAGCGATCGAGGTTCATGACCTTGTCCCACGCGGCCACGAAGTCACCCACGAACTTCGCCTTCGAGTCGTCACAGGCGTAGACCTCCGAGATAGCTCGGAGCTGAGAGTTCGAGCCGAGGACGAGGTCGACGGCGGTGGCGGTCCGCCTGACCTCACCCGTCATGCGATCGCGACCCTCGTACACGTTCTCCGAGGACATTGATGGCTTCCACTCCACGCTCATGTCGAGCAGGTTGGCGAAGAAGTCGTTGGTCAGCGTCTCAGGCCGGTCGGTGAAGACGCCGAGTGTGGAGTGCCCGAAGTTGGCGTTCAGGGCCCGCATACCGCCGATGAGCACCGTCATCTCGGGAGCGGTCAGCGTCAACAGGTTGGCCCGATCAAGCAGCAGCGTCTCCGGCGACAACTTCTCTCCGGCTCGGAGGTAGTTGCGGAAGCCATCGGCGGTCGGCTCGAGCACGGCGAATGTCTCCACGTCGGTCTGCTCCTGCGAGGCTTCCGTGCGCCCCGGCGCGAACGGGACGGTGACGTCGTGTCCGGCGTTCTTCGCCGCTTGCTCGACGGCCGCGCACCCGCCCAGGACGATCAGGTCAGCGAGCGAGACCAACGTCGCGCCGGACTGTGAGCTGTTGAAGTCCTGCTGGACCTGCTCGAGGGCTTGGAGAACCGTGGCCAGTTCGGCCGGATCGTTCTGCTCCCAGTTCTTCTGCGGCGCAAGGCGAACCCGCGCCCCGTTCGCCCCGCCCCGCTTGTCGGTGCCGCGGAAGGTTGCTGCCGACGCCCACGCGGCGGCGACCAGCTGGGAGACGGACGGTCCCGATGCGAGGATCTTGGCCTTGAGGGCGGTGATGTCGTCATCGCCGATCAGGTCATGGTCGACATCGGCGACGGGGTCCTGCCACAGCTGCGGCTCGGCGGGAACCAGTGGGCCGAGGTAGCGCGCGACGGGCCCCATGTCGCGGTGCGTCAGCTTGAACCACGCCTTGGCGAACGCTTCGGCGAGCTGGTCGGGGTTCTCGTGGAAGCGCTTGGCGATCGGCGCGTAGATGGGGTCCACCTTCAGGGCAAGGTCCGTGGTCAGCATCATGGGGGCGTGCCGCTTCGACGGATCCTGGGCATCGGGCACCGTGTCCTGGGCCGAGGGATCCTTGGGGGTCCACTGCTTGGCGCCGGCGGGGCTCGTGGTCAGCTCCCAGTCGTAGGCGAACAGGTTGTCGAGGTACCCGTTGTCCCACTTCGTCGGCTCGTTGGTCCAAGCGCCCTCGAGGCCGCTCGTGATCGTGTCGGCGCCCTTGCCCGTGCCGAAGCTGCTGACCCAACCGGTGCCTTGGTGCTCGACGGGGCAACCCTCAGGCTCCGGACCGATGAGGTCCGGATCGCCTGCACCATGGCACTTGCCGAAGGTGTGGCCGCCGACGATGAGCGCGAGGGTCTCCTCGTCGTTCATCGCCATACGGGCGAAGGTCTCGCGGATGTCCCTGGCCGAAGCAAGCGGGTCCGGGTTGCCGTTGGGCCCCTCCGGGTTCACGTAGATCAGGCCCATCTGCACGGCGCCGTACGGACCGCCGAGCTCCCTGTCGCCGCTGTAGCGCTCGTCTCCGAGCCACGTGTCCTCCGAGCCCCAGATGACCTCGTCAGGTTCCCAGATGTCCTCCCGCCCGCCGCCGAAGCCGAAGGTCGTGAAACCCATCGATTCCAGGGCGCAGTTGCCGGCGAAGAGTAGGAGATCGCCCCAGGAGAGCTTGCGGCCGTACTTCTGCTTGACCGGCCAGAGCAACCGGCGCGCCTTGTCTAGGTTGGCGTTGTCGGGCCAGCTGTTGAGGGGGGCGAAGCGCTGAGCGCCGCTCCCGCCGCCGCCCCGGCCATCCGCGATTCGGTACGTGCCTGCGCTGTGCCACGCCATTCGGATGAAGAGCCCCCCGTAGTGGCCGTAGTCGGCTGGCCACCAGTCCTGTGAGGTGGTCATCACCTCGGTGATGTCCCGCTTCAGCGCGTCGAGGTCGACGGTCTTGAACTCTTTTCTGTAGTCGAAGTCCTCGCCCATCGGGTTGGACAGGGGCGAGTGCTGGTGGAGGACCTGGAGGTCCAGCTGATTCGGCCACCAGTCCCGGTTCGACTTGGGCCGAGTCCCCGTGGGGGTCGGGGTGGGGATTGCTGGGTTCTCGCTATCGCTGTTGCTGTCAGACACGTCGGTGCTTCTCCTGTCTCGCTGTTTCTTTCTGAGGGTTGGTTGGGCTTGACGGTGCTGCGACACACTCGGGACATCGGCCCCAGTAGATGACCTCGGCTTCGTCGATCTCGTAGCCCGAGTCGTCGGCGGCCGTCAGGCAGGGGGTGTCGCCGACCGCACAGTCGACGTCGACCGTTCGGCGGCAGCTTCGGCAGATGAGGTGGTGGTGGTTGTCGGCGACCCGGTCCTCGTAGCGGGCCGGCGACGCCGCGGGTTGAATGCGCCGCAGGAGGCCCTTCTCGGTGAGGGTGCCGAGCGCGTTGTACACGGCCTGATGTGAGATCGCTCCGATCTCGGCTCGGACAATGTTGTCGATGTCGTCGGCGGTGCTGTGCGGTCGGTCGGACACGGCCCGCAGCACCGCCAGGCGCTGGGGCGTGACGTGCAGGCCGTGCTCCCGGAGAAGCTCAGCCGCGTCAACTGATGACTTCATGGACACAAGCTATAGTTCTAGCCCATTACTGGACCACCTCCAAATTTGGATACGTTCCCGACTCGTCGTCACCTCCATCGGTCCTTGACCGGCAGGGCCGGCGTCGGAATGAGTCTCCGACCATCCGCCGGCGGGTCACGGGGGTGCCCCGGTCGTCACGTTCGTCACCTCGGTCAGTTCGGACTTGGACGTTGAACGAATGCAAGCGGAGCTCGCGGAGCTCAACCGGGTGATGACCGAAACCGACGAGGCCATGACCGGCTTCGGCATCCCTGGCTGTAACGGGGAGTCCTGAGGGGTTCAGACGAGCATCCCGGCCACCTCGACGGTCGGGAGGCGCAGTCGGATGGGCCTACCGGGCAGGGCGCTCAGGTGGCGGCAGGCACGTGCTGGGCCAGGAACTCCTCGATCCGCGTTTCGAAGTCCCGGGCCACGGATGGTCGCCCCACCAGATGAAGTGGCCGAACTGCTCGACGGTGATCAGAGTCGAGTGGGCGATCTTGTCGTGCGAGTTGACCGAGTTCTCGTACCCGATGTCGCCGTCGTTCGAGCTGTCCGAGGACGCGATCTCGGTGCGAAGCCGCAACCACCGGCGATACCACCACTGCATCGAGCGCTACGTCCCGGTGCGCTTTGGCCGTCTCCGTTCAGGATCTCATGGCCTCTGACAGTCAAGCCCGCCGCCCAGGAGCTTCACGAGGCGCGTCCCGGTGTGGGCGAGACCTTGCGCCAGATGTGGACCGTACCTCCGATGACCCCGGCGAGGAAGGGCCCACGAACCTGACCGTGCCAAGGCGTGCGCAGCGCCGTCGGTTGCAGCACGGGTTCGTCACCGGTGGTATCGAGATCCGTCGTGGTGCTTGTCGCCTCCATCGAGAGCGCGCCGATTCGCTTCGTACGAAGCCTCGTCGGTTGGCGTGGGACTTTTGGAAAGGGTCTGCCCCGGTGGTGCGAGCCCCGGTGGAGATCAGGGCCGTCGAGCCCGGCGGCTGCTCCGCCGCCGGGCCCGGTCTCTACGAGCGCTGCGCCGGGGGTTGCAGCACGGCGACGTCGCCCGGCCCGCCGAAGGCGGTAGCCGTCGAGCCCCCGGACGACTTCAACACGTACCAGACCCCGGTGGAGGGGCGGAAGACGGCGATGTCGTACTTGCCGTCGCCGTCGTAGTCGCCGGGAGCGGGTTTGTCGCCGAGGGTGCCGAAGACGGTGGTGTTCGTGCCCCCACCTGAGTAGGAGATGAGCCACGTGCCGCTCCCCGGGCGGAAGACAGCGAGGTCGGCCTTGCCGTCACCGTCGTAGTCGGCGGGAACGGCCTGGTCGCCGCCGTTGCCGCCCCAGGCGGCGGTGGTGGTTCCACCGCTGGACCTCTGGATGTACCAGATGCCGGTGGAGGGGCGGTAAACGGCGAGGTCGGTCTTGCCGTCACCGTCGAAGTCGGCGGGCACGGCCTGGTCGCCGCTGGTGCCCCAGGCGACGTACCTGGGGGTGGCGGAGTCGATGTACCAGATGCCGGTGGAGGGCCGGAAGACTGTCAACTCGGCGGCGCCGACTCCGTCGTAATCGGCGGGCAGGGGGACGTCACCGTTGACACCCCAGGCAGCCGGAGGCGGAGTGAGGTTCGGGACACTGGACGCGGTGAAATACCAGAACCCGTTGGAGGGCCGGAACAGGGCCTCGTCGGCGATGCCGTCACCGTCGAAGTCGGCGGGGGCGGGGATGTCGCCGCCACCACCCAGGGCGAAGGGCGGGGCGTCGGTGTACCACACGCCCGTCGACGGCCGGAAGACGGCCCGATCCGACTTTCCGTCGCCGTTGAAGTCACCCAGGGGTTTGGCGTTGTGCGGGATCGTGGTCGACGTGGTGCTGGTCGACGTGCTCGTCGACGTGCTCGTCGACGTGGTGGTCGGAGGCACGTCACCGCTGCTGATCTTGGCGACGTAGGCATCGCCCTGGCTCCCGATGCCCACGTAGGTGGTGATCGGGCCCACGACGGCAGGGAAGTTGGACGAGATCGTGTCACCGGCGACGTAGGCGTTGCCTGCGCCGTCGACCGCGACCCCCTCGGCGTCCTCGAACCCGCTCCCACCGATGTAACCGGCGTAGGCGAGGCTGGTGCCGGCGGGCTTCACCTTGGCCACGAAGGCATCGATCGCGCCGTTGTAGGTGAGGTCGGGGCCGTCGTGGACGGGGAAGGTCGACTGGGTGGAGTCGGTGTTCCCGACGACGTAAGCGCTCCCGTTGCCGTCCAAGGCGACACCCGAGGTGTCCTCCTCCTGATCGCCACCGATGTAGCCGGAGTAGATCAGGCCAGAGCCGTTGGGCTTCACCTTGGTGATGAAGGCGTCCTGGTTTCCGTTGTAGGTCAGGTCGGGCCCACCCAGGACCGGGAACGTGGCCTCCGAGGACTTCGTGTTCCCAGCCACGAACGCGGTGCCGCCGCTGTCCACGGCGACGCGGCCCTTTCCGTTGAAGTTCTCGATGTCGGCGCCGCCGATGTAGCCGGCGTAGGCGAGGGCGGAGCCATCGACTCTGACCTTGGCCACGAAGGCGTCGTTGACGCCGCCGTTGTAGGTGAGGTCGGGACCGACCAACACCGGGAAGCTGGATTCCGTCGATGAGGTTCGGCCCGTGACATAGGCGGCGCCGGCGCCGTCGATGGCGATGCCCGTGCCCTGCTCGTCGGCGCTGCCCCCGATGAACCCCGAGTAGCCCAGGGCCAATCCGACGGGGCCGACCTTGGTCACGAAGGCATCGGTGCCGCCGTTCTCGGTGAGATCGGGGCCGACGATCGACTGGAACGAGAACTCGGTGGAAGCGGTGGTGCCGGTCACGAAGGCGTTGCCACCGGGGTCGACGGCGATCGCCTCCCCGACGTCGGTGTCGGCGCCCCCGATGTAGCCGGCGTAGTCGAGGTTCACGCCGGAGGCGTTGATCTTGACCGCGAAGGCGTCGCTGATGCCGCCGTTGTAGTGGGCGTCGGGACCGAGGTGGACGGGGAAGGAGTTCTCGTCGGACGAGGTGACGCCGGTGACATACGCGTTGCCCTGGCCGTCGACGGCGATGCCCCGGCCCTCGTCGTCGCTCGTGCCGCCGATGTAGCCGGCGTAGACGAAGCCGCTGCCGTCGGGCCGGACCTTGGCCACCCAGACGTCACGGCCGCCACTGCGGGTCAGATCGGGCCCGGTGACGGCCGGGAAGTCGTTGGACTGGGTGAAGCCGGTCGCATAGGCGGCACCCGAGCCGTCGACGGCGACGGCCTCACCGTCTTCGCGCGACGTTCCCCCGATGAAACCGGCGTAGACGAAGACGGTGGGGTCGATGACGAGCGGCTTGGACGTGTCGTAGCCGCCGACGGGAAGGCCGTAGGTCCAGGTGCCGGGCTCGGGGCCGGGCTCGAGGGCGTAGGAGGACGGAACCTCGACGCGGGTGCCGCCGGCGTCCTGGTAGGCGTAGGGCTTATCGTCGGCGAAGCCACCCGCCGGAGTGGTGACCTCGAGCTGGCCGGCGGGGTTGATCTTCACGTCGGTGGCGCCCCGGTAGGTCATGCGGATCCTGGAGGGGTCGGCGCCGGGCTGGACGACGAGGTCGTACTTCAGCTTGTCGCCGGTGCCCGAGTAGACCATGTCGATGCCGGGCCACAGGTTGGGATAGGTGACGCGGCCGTAACTGGACAGTCCTGTCTTCCAGTTCGACGACGGCCCGTTGAAGTAGCTGATCACCCCCGATTTAGAGTCGGAGGCAACCGGTCGTACTTGGTTGGCCCCCTCGTAGTCGACCTTGACCGCCCAGCGCGGTGAGGCGGCGGTGTCGGAATCGCTCGAAGCCTTGGCATTGTCGAGGGCGTAGGTCATCCCCTGGGCGCCGTAGTAGAGCTGGGTCCTCGAGCCTTGCACGTAGTAGTCGACGTTTGAATCGAGCTGACCCTTGTTCTCGATGAACGACAGTGGCGCGCCGGCAAGCATCTTGGCCCCGTCGGCCTTCAGCTTGTCACTCGCCGGGCCCGGGGCGCCGGGCGACGAGCCCCGGCCGCCGGCCCCGGCGCCGCTTAGAAACCCACCTCTCAGTCCGATCGTCACGGCACCCGCCGCCACCATCATGGGAACAACGACAAGGCCAACTAGTGTCCTGTAAACCTGGAGCGCCACCAAATAGGGAGGCATCAGGCTCCGGTCGCCTCGTTGACGGCGGCGCAGTAGCCGGCGATCCGCTCCAGGATCTGCTCGGCGGTCTTGTGCCATACGAACGGCGTCGGGTTCT
>JBBRXY010000089.1:0-13140 GCA_038238185.1 Acidimicrobiales bacterium | reverse complement strand
TCAGCAACCTGGCGAATGGACCGACCAGTCTCCAGGACGACTCGAACGGAGCCCTCCCGAAAGTCTCGGTCGTACTTCCTTCGTTGCTCTGGCATCGCATCTCCTTACGCGACGCCTCCACGGAAAGGGGGGATGCCCACTGACTAATCACACAGACTGCGACCGATCGCCACGGCGGTCCGACGCAGAACGTCCGAAAGAGGGGGGTGCAATCTCGCTGGCCTGGCGATCGACAGGTGTCAGACTGGCGAGAGGGAGTGGATCATGTGAGTGTTGCCGCGCCGCTCCCCGCGCCTGCGGAGGCTGTTCGACCTGGACGGCGTCTCTTCGGTAACTCACCATGTGACCGTCGACATCTGGGCTGATCGTGGTCGATACCCTCGGGTTCCCGGCCTATCACCCCTTGCGGTGGACGCGGAGGATGGATTCTGATGGACCCCGGGTCATCCCGCCGCCTCCTCGCCTCCGCTATGAAGCCGGCGGGATGTTGGCGTTCAGGTGGAAGACGTTGTCGGCGTCGTAGGCGGCCTTGATCTGCTGGAGGCGTTCGTACTTGTCGCCATAGGCGGCGCGAACCCGGTCGTCCTCGTACTCCGTCATGAAGTTCACGTAGCTGCCGGCGGTGCCCGCGTGCTCGACGAGGTCCGACCAGTAGTCGCGCACCCACGCCCGCTCGGCCTCGTAGCCCTCGGGCGTGGGCGTGGCCCCCTCGATGTTGACCACGTAGGCGATGTCGCGGCCCCCACCAAACGACGTGTCGGCGTGGTCCGCACGGGCGTATGCACCGCCGAGGACGAAGATCGGCACGATCGACAGCGGCGACGCCTTCATGAGCTGGTGGTCGAGCATCACCTCGATCGCACCGTCTGTCAGCTCGCGCAGGTACACCGCTTTCTCGTAGGCGTGGATGCCCCATGGTGCCGCCTCGTCGAACATCTGTTGCAGCGCGACATAGGGGATGGGCGTCACCATGTCCACGATCGGACTGAGGGCCGCCCTGACGGGGGCGATCAGCTCCGCGTGCGCCTCCGCGCTCCCGAGCCCGACCACGATCAGTGCGAAGGCGGGTGCGAAATGCAGCTCGGCTGGGACGAAGGGCGCCGGTGGCGCGTTCAAGCCGGCGAGGAACACACCGCAGTCGTCGGGGAGGTCCTTCACGAATTCCCGAGCGAAGCGGAACATCTCGCCGCCGTCGTCCGGGCTGAAGAGGAATAGGCCGAGGTGCACGATCGGCCCAACCGGGTGGAGGACGAACTCGAACTCGGTCACGACGCCGAAGTTGCCGCCTCCGCCGCGCAATGCCCACCACAGGTCGGGGTTGTCGCTCGCCGAGGCATGGAGCACCCGCCCGTCGGCAGTGACGACCTCGGCGCCGACCAGGTTGTCACAGCTCAGCCCGGCGAAACGTGACAGCCAACCGATGCCCCCGCCCAGGGTCAGCCCGGCGACACCCGTGTGGCTGATGAACCCGCCGGGCACGGCCAAGCCGTGGCCCTGGGTCGTCCCGTCGAGCTCGCCCCACGTGGTGCCGCCACCGCAGCGCGCCCGGCGGGCCTCCGGGTCGACGGTCACCTGCTTCATCGGCGTGAGGTCGATCATCAGCCCGTCGTCGCACAGCGCGAAACCTGCGTAGTTGTGGCCGCCACCACGCACCGAGACTTCGAGGCCCCCCCGCTGCGCCAAGGCGAGGGACGCGACGACGTCGGCACTGCTCGTGCAGCTGGCTACCAGCGCAGGTCGGCGAGTTGCAGCCGCAGCCGCGTTCCATATGTTGACGGCTTCGTCGTAGCCAGGCTCGCCGGGCTGCGAGACCCGGCCTCCGATCGCCGCTTGCAATCCCGCGACAACCTCAGCCGTGATGCTCGCCATCAGTTCCCCTCCCGAAGAGTGTCGATCCTCAGGGCTGAAGCTAGATGGGTCGGTCGGTCTGGTCAACAGATCCGTTGACTCCGGCCGGCCGAGCATTATGGGCCACGCTCGCCCCATCGAGAGGGCATCCAGAGCCGATCCGGGTATCTGGCCACCAGCTGAAGAACCGGTTCGGCCTCGGAGGTCGACAGCACCGCTGGGGTGGGACCGAAGGTGACCGTCGTGGCCCCGGCGTCGACTGTGACGTCGTCAGGCGCACTATCCGAGCCGGGACCTGTCCGTATCGGAGCACGAACAATCCCGCCACCCGATCGACGAGCGGCAGTGAGTCGTCGTCGAGAAACTGGTGTGCCAGGTCGTTCACATGGCGGAGGGTGGAAGATCTCGACATCGCCTGCCAGCCGATGACGACAGGCCCAACGCAGGAAGTCCCCGGACCTGGCGTCGCCCGAAGGACCGGTCAGCCAGAGCTCGATATGGCTCTGGTGGATGGTACCGCGAGGGGGTGTGGACTTCCGCTGGCCACCAGCGGGGACCTCATCTGACCACCAGCGGAGACTTTCTCATGGCCACGGTGCTCGGCTTTTACCTCGGCGGTCGCGGCGCCAGCGCCTCCTCCCAGCTGGCGCGCTTGGCGATGAGACTGCGGTAGGTCATCAGCAGGCCGGGTCGGCCGATGGCCAGGGCCGCCACCACCCGCCCGCCTCGGCCGTAGACGGCGAGGAAGCGACGCTCGTCGGTCGATCCATCGACGACCACCACTTCGTCGTCGGGCCGGCTGGCCCCGACGTACTGGATCTTCAGACCGTACTGATCCGACCAGAAGTAGGGGACGGGGGCGAACGGTTCGGGCTCGACCCGCTTGGCCATGGCCAGCAGCGTGCGGGCCGCAGCTACACCCTGCTCGGCCGCGTTGGTCCAGTGCTCCACCCGCATGTCGGTGTCGAACAGCGGGTTGTGCCAGCGGGCCACGTCGCCGGCGGCCACCACGCCGGGGGACGCCGCGCAGTTGGCGTCGCAGCCAACCCCGTTGGCCAGCGTCAGGCCCGACCCCTCGAGCCATGCCACCTCGGGACCCACCCCTACGCCGACCACGACGAGGTCGGCGTCGATGGTCGAGCCGTCGTCGAGCACCACCTGCTCGACGCGGTCATTGCCCTCGAATCGGGCGACGCCCACGCCCGTGCGAAGGGCCACGCCGTTGTCGACGTGGACCTGTGACAGCACTCGCCCCATCACCGGACCCACCGCCCGCACCAACGGCACGTCGAGAGCCTCGACGACGGTGACCTCCAACCCGCGACCGCGACAGGTGGCAGCCACCTCTGATCCGATGAAGCCGGCACCCACGACGACCACCCTGGGCCCGTCGTCGAGCTCGGCGACGATGGCCAGGCAGTCGTCGAGGGTGCGCAACACGTGGACACCGGCGAGCGGGGCCATGCCGGGAAGTCGCCGCGGGCTCGCTCCGGTGGCGATGACCAAGCCGTCGAAGCCGATCGGCTCACCGCTGTCGAGCACGATGTGGCGGCTGTCGAGATCGAGTCCGGTGGCCCGGGTACCGAGTCGCAGATCGAGGTCGAGACTGTCGTAGTCGTTCGCCGGGCGCAGCGTCGTGTCGGCCGGTGACCTCGAGCCGGCCAGGACCTGCTTCGACAGCGGGGGCCGGTCGTAGGGGAGATGTGGTTCGGCGCCCACCAGCACCAAGTGCCCGTCGTGGCCCTCTGCCCGCAAGGTCTCGACCGCCCGCAACCCCGCCAATGAGGCACCGACCACGGCGACGGTGCCGAGGCTCACCGCCGCACGCCCGACTACTCGTCCTCGAGCGAGATGGCTCCCGTCGGGCACGACCGGACGGCCATTTCGAGCTGCGCGCGAAAGTCGTCCGGGGGATGCTCGTTCAGCACATAGAGGAAGTTGTCGTCCCGCACTTCGAACACCTCAGGGACGAGACTCATGCAGACGGCATTGGACTCGCACTTGTCGTAGTCGACCACCACTCGCACCCTGCCACCTCCTTCAGAAGATCCCGGACCGCGTCCCGAACGCTACCGGATTTGCTGTGCGAGGCGGGTGGCGTCGGCGGCTGGTCCGTGCAAACACCTGCTTTCTAGGGCCTCACGGCGGTCGCTGACGAACCCCCAGCGCAGTGCAGCGCATTTCCGCCCACCGAGGTCAAGGGCTACGGCTGTTCGAGCGAGGTGTCCGCAGTTGGGACCTGGGCCCGATTCCGACTGGGCCAATGAGCGACGTCCCTGCTCGAGGCAGGTCCGGCATCGGGCGGTAGGCGGGCCGGGCGTCCTTCGACCGGCTGTTTCCCGACGGGTGGAGAACACCTGGCTCATCGAGTTGATGCGTTTCCGCCGGCTGCGAAGTCGGCGTCGCCGCCCCCCCCGACGGCTGAGGTCGGTCCTGACGAAACCGAGTTCCTAGCGACTGGCTCCAGGGACGGGAGGCTCGAGAGTCGGCTTGCGTTCTCTCGAGGCAGTGTCGCCCAGCGCGGCGTGGAGGTCGTGGCGGGCCCGGTGGAGCTGGACGCGGACCGTCGAGGGAGTGACGCCCATCGACTCCGCCGCCTCCTCGGCCGACATTTCGAGATACAGGCAGAGCACGGCCGACTGCCGCCGCCGGGCGGGCATGGCGGCGAGGGCCGCCTGCACCGACATCGCCGCCACCGTTGCCGCCTCGGGTCCGGCGACGGCGCCGTGGGCATCCTCCAGCGGCACCGCTTGTCCCCGCCGATGTCGACGCAACAGCCGGAAGGCGACGGTGGTCACGTACCCCGCCGGGTTCGATCCCTGGCGAACCCGGCGCCAGTGGCGCAGGGTTCGGGCGAACGCCTCCTGGGCGAGGTCGGCGCCGTCGGTGGCGCCGGCGAGGCGCAAGGCCGCCACCAACTTCGGATAGCCAGAGCGGTAGAAGTCGGCGAAGTCGTCGGTGCCGTACTGGGGGGCGACGTTCAGGTTGTGCTCCGTACCCCCAGCCTGCCAGGTCGGCTGCCCGGGAGCCGGGGCGGGGGCAACCTCGGAGAGAGACAACGCGTCAGGGACGCGTCGTGGCGGTCACGGCGGTGGCAGTTGCCGGCGGTGCCGAGGAATCGATCCCGCCACCGGGCAATGGCGGCCCCGTCGGCTCCCCGGCGATGGCGCAATGGGCGGAGAACGGACCGTTGACCGATGCCAGGTCGACGGTGCCGATCACGGCCCCGGCAGCGTCGAGGGCCTCGACGCTGCCTTGCGGCATCCCCGCCTTCATCATGGCCTCTGCTTCTGCGGGGGAAGCGGGCAGCCTCGCCTCGGTCGGCGGCGTCGGGGCCGGGGTGCGGTGGGCGAACACGGCGTAGCCGTCGACGGGGGCCATCTCGTCGGTTGCCCCGTCGGAGAAGTGCACCCGTACGGTGGCGACTCCGGCATCGGCCTTCACCACCGCCCATGCCGCCGGGTCACCTTCCATCACGCCGAAGTACGAGGTGTGCATCACCGCCAGCGGACCACTGTGGTCAGCCGTCGTCATCGGGGCGAAACCCGGGTCGACGGCCCCGTCGTCGGAGAGTCCGGCTTGCAGTTGGGCGGTCGGAGGCGAGCACTCGGGCGGCATCGTCGGACAGGGCACCTCGCCCTTGTCGGTGGCGCAATGGGACTCTTCCGGGGCCGGGAGGTTCTCCAGGAGGTACGCCCGGATCGTCACCCCGTCGGCGGTGGTGCGCACGAACAGTTTCTTGGGCTGGGGGACTTGGGACCACGGCGTACCGCCGCTCGCAGCGACGCCTATGCCCCCCGAGTCGGTGGTGCCACCCGATCCGCTCGACCCAGCCGAGCTACTGGCGCTGTTCGCGGTAGGCGATCCTCCAGTGGCCACCTGCGTGGGGTGGTCGGCGGTAGCCCGACCCACGGCGATTCCGGCCGCCGGACCGACAAGGGCCACGGCCGCCAAGGCGGCGAGGAGGGCCCGCGTCCTGCCCCCGCGGTGGCGAACCAGGACTTCCCGGAACGCGTCCGGCGTGGCTATCGGCGGGTCGGCGGCCTGGCCGAGGAGGTGGGTGAGGTCGGCGTCTTCTTCCATACCCGGTACAAGCCGCCAGAGGCGCCGGCGTTTACGGCCATAAGGAAAAAGGGCCGAGCAGGGCCTCGAATTGACCGATGACGAAGGTGGGTTCGACCTGCCCTCGTCCGACCCGAGCGCGGTCGAAGAGCCGCTCGCCACCGCCCAGAAGTATGGGCACGATCGCCAGGTGCAGCTCGTGGACTAGCTCGCCTGCCGGAGCTCCGTGAACGCCTCGACCAGGGCCGGAAGCTGGTAGTGGGCCTGGGCGCCGCTGGGGTTGGCCACGACCCACAGCCGGCTTCCGGCCAGCGACTCGGACTGGGACCCGATGACCGCGTTGCGACGGCCGAACCCGACTCGGTAGGCCTGCAGGCCCACCACGGCGACGGTGCTCGGCCGGTATCGTCGCACCTTCTCATCGAGCGCCGACGCGCCGGCGCGGAGCTCGTCGACGCTCAGCTCCTTGGCCGTGCGGGTCGCCCGGTCCACCAGGTTGGTGATGCCGACCCCCGCGCCGGGCAGCTCGCCCTGCTCCGCCGGCGCCAGGAGCCGTTGGGTGAAGCCCGCTTGGTGGAGCACCTTCCAGAACCGGTTCGACGGATGGGCAAAGTGCTGCCCGACCGCCGCAGACCACAATCCAGGGTTGATTCCACAGAACAGCACCCGGAGACCTGGGCCGATGACGTCAGGGATGGTCCGGCCCTTGGCAGCGACCAGCTCCTCCCGACGCATTCCTCCGGTCTACCCGATCAACCCCGCTGAACTGCCTTCAGGCGACGCCGGCAACGCCGATCAGGGTGCCCTCAGGGTCGGTGAAATGACCGACGACAAGGCCACTCGGTGAGCTGGCCCGGCCCCATCACCCTGGCGTTGGGCTGATCCTGCCCCCGCCGGCGCTCGGCCTCCCACTGCGCCCGAGCCGGGTGTCACCTGGCTGACCGTCAGTTCGGCGTCTCGTCCGATGCCTTCGGTTTGGGCCCAGACGCCCGCAACGATCCCATGCGATTGAGCAGGTCGAACCAGAACGGCGCGCCGAAGGTCAGGGCCCCGACGGTGAGGCCCCAACCCAGGAGCTTCAGGAACACGCCACCCGGGAGCGCATCCGTGAAACCGGTCCACACGGAGTTCCAGAAGTGACTCTTGGGGAGGTGCCAACCGATCGGTATCGGCAACGACTCGGCGCAATTGAGCGCGTTGCTCACGACCTGAGCGGAGCTCGCGGGCGCGACGGCTGTGGTTGGCGAAACGCCCGTGTCCGTGGTGGTCGTGTCGGTTCCGGGACATGACAGGACCAGTGCGGGCTTCGCCTCCGTGGTCGGCGGCGCGGCCGGTGGTGCCGCCGCTCCCGGTGCCACCGCCACCGTCGTCGTCGTCGTGAGCGTGGTGGTGGCTCTCGCCGCCGCGTCGATCTGTCGTTGGGCCGCGTCGGCCAACGTGACCCTGGCCGTCGGGTCGGTCCACAGGGTGCGGGTGATGGAGATGGTGTCGACGTTCATGAAGACGACGACGACGACGGCGAGAAGGAGGAGGACGCGCTTTGACTCGCTCTTGTACCAGCCCGACACCCGCTCCATCTGGGCGTCGTACCAACCTTCGAGGTTGGCCCGTAGTCGCTTGGCATCGTCTCCGGCCTCGGCGACCAGCGCCTGCAACGATCGCTCCAGTGGGCTCCCTGATACCGGCTCAGGCCGCTCCGTCGTCGCCTCCTTCCAATCGAGCCGCCGTTGCGCCGAGCTGGCCACGTCAGGGAGGTCGTTGTCGGCGCGGATGAACGTGTTCACGACGGAGGCGAAGATCGTCGGGGGGATGTACGGCGGTCGGTGCCGCCCGTCCTCGAACTGGCGCGTTCCCCCGGGGACCGGCGCGACCGCATCTCTCAGGGTTTTGCGGGTGAACGCCCTGCGGACCCCGCCGCACAACCAGCGCGATGCCTTCCGCCAGCCCTTCGCCTCGCTGGTCTCGCTGACCACCTGCCCGAGCTGTCGCACCAACGGGTGTGTCTGGAACGCCTCGAAGTGCACCCTCGCCCGTTCCAGGTCCTCGTTGCTCGCCTTCTCGCCCTCCTTCACCGGGGGGGAGTTGTCGAGCATGCTCCAGAGCCCGGCCGTCAGGAAGTCGGCCCGCTTGCCCAGCGTCCGGGAGATGAACTCGTTGATCCCCGAGCAGAGCATGCTGAAGATGAAGTAGACGAAGACGAGCCCGAGGACGACCTCGATGATCGTGCCTGGCATGCGCCACCCCCGAGAGCTCCGAATCGCCGGCACCCAGACCGTAGTGCCCAGGGGTGGCGCGAGGTCAGTTGTAGCCGCCGACGATCGTGCCCCCTTCGCCGGCGGTGGGGGGTCGCATCGCTCGCCGATGTCGGCCACGAAGGCCTGAAAGGCGGGCACCGCCTGCAACGAGTTGGCCCTCCGTGTGCGGCCGAGGCCGCTGACACCTCTCGGACCAGACCGCCGACGCTGGCGCGGAACCCTAGGTGCACACACTCTCGATTGTGCGGTCGAACCTACCGGCGCCGACGTATGCCCGTCGTGTTACCGACGGGCAAACGTTGGGTTACACGGTCAGGTTCGCTCGAAGGCGACCGACATCGCCGGGGAGTGGACCACGGTATGCAGGACGACGCAATACCGCTGGGTGAGGCGGACCAGCGTCTGGAGGTCGGTGTCGGACGCGTCGGAGTCGAGGTCGCACCGGACACGGATCGACGTGAACCCCACCGGCGCTTCCTTCGTCACCGCCAGCGTCCCCCGAAAGTCGATGTCCCCCTCGACATGGATCGTCCCCGAGCGGATGTCGATATCGAGGGCGGTGGCCACGGCACTCAGGGTCACGCCCGCGCACGCCGCCAGTGCCTCGAGGAGCATGTCGCCCGAGCACAGTGCCGTGCCATCGCCGCCGGTAGCCGGGTGAAGTCCAGCCTCGGCGATGGCTTGTCCCGTCGCGACCGAACAGGTGAGCCCGTCCCCGACCGTCCCGCTGGCCGTGAGGGTGATCTGCGCCGCCGCCGGGTCCTCCCGGTACCGGGTCTTAAGCGGCTCCTGAAGCGCACGCAACGCATCTCGGTCCATGGCCGGCTCCCTTCTAGCAACGTCGTGCACAGGATGCCACCAACGCCACCCGATAGCCGGCGCCAGGCGTCCCCGCGTAGCCGCCCCGGGGCGCCGTCGGAGGCTGACCGGGCTCTCGACGGGTTCAGGTCATCCCGACTGCGCCTCGGCTACGGACTCTCGGGGACGGCGCGAAGAGGGCCCATCTACCCGGGGTCC
This sequence comes from Acidimicrobiales bacterium, assembly GCA_038238185.1. Lineage (GTDB taxonomy): Bacteria > Actinomycetota > Acidimicrobiia > Acidimicrobiales > AC-14 > DATAQC01. The sequence goes on along the minus strand of JBBRXY010000089.1, from coordinate 3,958 downwards.
GAACGCTTTTCACCACTCCAGACGACGCAGCCCGAAAGGTGCACATGGCCCTCGACAACCAGACCCAGACCGTCATCCGGAGCTTGGAGAGCCTCGGTGGCGCTCCCATCGAATCACTGTCGCCCGACCAGGCCAGGCTGCAGCCCGGCCCCGCCGATGCCGTGCGCGAGGTGCTATGGACCGAAGGCTCGAACCTGGCGCCCGAGCCGGTCGGAGCGGTCGAGGACATGGAGATCGACGGGCCCGGCGGCAGCATCGCGCTGCGGGTCTACTGGCCGCTCGGCTACGCGCCGGGGCCGCTGCCCGCGCTTGTGTACGTCCACGGCGGCGGGTGGGTCATCGCCGACTTGGATGCCTACGATGCATCGGCCCGCGCCCTGACCAACCGGGCGGGCTGCATCGTGGTCTCGGTCGACTACCGCCAGGCGCCCGAGCACCGCTTTCCGGCTGCCCACGACGACGTACTGGCCGCCACTAGTTGGGTGATGAACAACATCGCAGGAATGAGCGGCGACCCGTCGCGAGTAGCCATCGGAGGCGAGAGCGCGGGAGCCAACATGGCCGTCGCCGCCTGCCTGTCGCTGACGAAGAAGTGGGCGCCGCTGCCGGTCTTCCAGCTCCTGGTGAACCCGGTCACTGATCTGTCCCGGCGGACCTGGCCCTCCTTCACGGAGTTCCGTTCGGCCCAGCCCCTCAACACCGCCATGGTCGACTGGTTCGCCCGCCACCTCGTGGCGACCTCGAGGGACGAGTCCGACCCCCGCCTGTCACCTGTGCTGGCCTATCCCGGCGAGCTGGCCCAGCTGCCCCCCACCCTGGTCATCACCGCCGAGAACGACCCGTTGCGTGACCAGGGCGAGGAGCTCGGCCTGAAGATGGTGCAGGCAGGCGTCGACTGCACGACGTTGCGCATCGAAGGCGTCACCCACGAGTTCATGGTGATGAACCCGGTGGTCGACCAGGCCCAGCTCGGCGTGTCGTTGGCGGCCGAGCATCTTCGTCGGGCCTTCGGGTTGAAGGGCAAGGCCGCTCCCGCCACCCGTCCCGACCTGTTCCAGGTGATCGCCTCCGAGCACGCCGGAGTGGCCGCCATGTTCCGCCTGTTGGAGGCTGGGCTGGTCGGCGACGGATCCGGCTCTGCGCCCGGCAACCGCCAGCGCCTCGTCGAGCAGCTGGTCGCCAGCCTCGAGGCGCACGGCGCCATGGAGGAAACGATCCTCTACCCGGCCATCCAGGCCTCCGGCCGTCTCGACGAGGCCGATGCCGCCGAGGCTGAACACGCCGACCTGGCATGGCTGTCGTCGGCCCTGATGAGCGCTGACAGCCGTACCTTCAGGACGGCGCTCGGGCGACTGAAGGACGCCGTGGAGGCCCACATTGGCGAGGAGGAGGAGACGCTCCTGCCGGCACTACGTAACGCCGCCGGCCAGGAGCGGATGTCCCACCTTGGCGACGAGGCGCTGGCGTTCCGCCGGTCCGGGCCCCGCCGCCCGCTACCGGCCTCCGGCATGGCGGCGCCGACGACGACCGACACACCGGTGGAGGCGCCAGCGGTCGCCTGAGTACCCGCCGAGGCTGAACTGCCGCCTTCCGTTCCACGACCGCCGCCGAACCCGTCCCCCGACGAACGCCCAACCGACCGCAGCTCAACCCAAGAAAGAGGTACTCCGCCATGTCGTACGCATACTGGGAGCAGACACGGGTTCGCCAGGAAGCGCCCGCACCCGCGCCCGCTCCAGACCCGGCTCCTACGGCTCGTCGATCGAAGAAGGCGAAGAGCCCCCGGCAGGCCCCCGACGTTGCCCTGGTGCAGATCTTCGCCGGTGTCATCGGTGCGGTCTTCATTCTCGTGGGCATCCTCGGGTTCGTCCCCGGGGTCACGAGGATGTTCGGCAACTTCGCCATCTTCGGCCGGGACTCCAAGTCCGAGCTGCTGGGGCTGTTCCAAGTGAGCGCCCTCCACAACGTCGTCCACCTGCTCTTCGGTGTCGGCATCCTGGCCGCCCGCAAGGCGGCGACGGCCCAGCTGTACCTGATCGTGGGCGGGGTCCTCTACCTGGTCGTCGGCCTCTACGGGTCGGTCATCGACCGGGCCACGTCGGCCAACTTCCTTCCCTTCAACCAGGCCGACAACGTCCTGCACTTCGGGCTGTCGATCGGCATGATCCTGCTGGGCATCGTCGGTGGCCTGCTGCTCCGGAGGAAGCCGGCGGCAGCCGCCTGAGGTCGGCGCCCGCCGGCCCCTGCGGTTCGGTCAGCGACGGCGGATCAGGGTGACGCCGTCGCGGATGGTGAGCATGACCGCCACCACCCGAGGGTCGGAGGCGACCTGGTCGTTAAAGGCGACGAGGGCCCGGGTGTCGTCGGTCTCGTCGGTGGCATCGAGAACCTTGCCGCTCCAGAGCACGTTGTCGACCACGATGAGCCCCCGCTCGGACAGGAGAGGCAGTACCGCCTCGAAGTAGTGGCGGTACTGCGCCTTGTCGGCGTCGATGAACACCAGGTCGAACGGCCCCTCAAGGCCGGCCAGGGTGTCGAGGGCCGGGCCCATGCGGATGTCGATGCGATCGGCCCAGGGGCTGGCCTCGATGTGACGTCGGGCCACGGCCTCCACCTTCGGGTCGACGTCGCAGGTGACGATGCGCCCGTCGGGCGGCAGGGCCTCGGCCATGGACAGCGCCGAGTACCCGGTGAACATGCCGATCTCGAGCACCCGGCGGGCGCCCGTCACGAAGACGAGGGTCTGGAGGAACCGGCCCTCGAGAGGCCCGACCATCATCTGGGGGTTGGCGACCGATTCCCGCGTCTCGGCCGCAAGCTCGGCGAGGAAATCGGGCTCGGGGGTGGTGTGCTCGGTGGCGTAACGGTCGATGTCGGGTTCGACGACCGGGATCACGCGGGTGCCGGGCCCGAGCGGCCCCCTGCACGGGGTGCCGGACCCGGGCGTGGGACCGTCACCGGTCGGGCGGGGCCTGCTGGTTGCTGCCGACTCCGGCGGTCTCGGGCTCGCACAGGCAACAATCGGTGGGCAGCTGGCAACCGTCGCACGCGACCCGGCCCGCCTCCCAGTGGACGCCGCGCGAACACATCCCGCAGACGGCTCCAGCCAAAATGTCAACGGTCATGGTGATCTCCTCTCCCAACCCCTCCAGTTTACGTCCGGTATGGACAGGGCGACACCGCGGGTAGACCTCGGTGGCTTGCCGCCCCCCCTCCGACGAGGGCGGCGTACCCGACGACCAGCCGGTGACAGTCCCGGGCCATTGGGGTGGATGCCCAGGGTGTCGGCCGGTTCGTCGTGACCACCGACGACGGTGCCGAGCTGGTCGCCCGTCGCCTCGTCCTGGCCACCGGTGTCACCGACGAGCTGCCGCCTGTTCCCGGAATGGTCGCGAGGAGGCCACCGGGCTGGTCGGCCCCCGCCACGACCTCCAGGCGGTGTCGCTGTCTGACGGGCGACGGCTCCCATGCGAGCTGGCGTTCTTCTCCATCGCCCGCCACTCCCAGACCGGTCTCGCCGGCGCGCTCGGGTGCGCCTCACCGACGAGGGGTGTCTGAAGGTCGACGAGTGTGGCCGGACGTCGACTCCGGCGTGCCGGGTCGAGCACATGACGCCGACTAGCCCTGGCGGGCGCGTCTCCTACATTCGTGCGCGGCGAGGACGGCCCGGGATGACCAACCCTTGGGCGGAGCGCCCGGGTCACCGGTCCCCGGCAGCCCGAACTCACCCGACCCGACGGCAAGGGGCCGCACTAGCCTCTGCATCGGCACGGCGACACGGCGTTGGCGGCCATAGACGGAGGAGCGGCAAATGAGTGATTCCGACTTTCCCAATGTGAAAAAGGGCGACCAGGATCAGGAGGGCACCAACGTACGGAAGGTCCAGTACCTGCTCCGCGAGCATGGAGCGACCGTGGCTGTCGACGGCATCTTCGGTCCGAAGACCGACGACGCGGTC
>JBBRXY010000088.1:0-13364 GCA_038238185.1 Acidimicrobiales bacterium | reverse complement strand
GGGCCGGAACACGGCGATGTCGGTGGTGCCGTTGCCGTCGTAGTCGCCGGGAACGGGGATGTCGCCGGGAATGCCCCAGAAGGCGCTCGTGCCGCCGTTGACGTACCACGCCCCGGTGGACGGGCGGAACACGGCGAAGTCGGTCTTGCCGTCGCCGTTGTAGTCGCCGGGCACGGGGATGTCGCCGTCGATGCCCCACGGCCCGCTGGGACCGCCGTTCACGTACCAGGTGCCGTTGGAGGGGCGGTAGACGGCCAAGTTTGTCCTGCCGTCGCCGGTGTAGTCACCGGGGACCGGGGGCTCAACTATGGCGACCAGCACGCCGACATAGTTGGGGAAGGCGCCGCCCCCGCCCACGGCCACACAGGTTGTGGCGGTGGCGCAGGTGATGCCATAGAGCCCGGTGCCTCCGGGGGCCGGCTGCACGGTTCCGGGGATGCCGTTGACGACGGTCACGACCGCGGCGGTGTCGGTTAGCCCCGACACCTCGCAAGTCGTGCTCCTGGGGCAGGCGACCCCGGTGGCCGTGCCGAGACCGGCCAACGCGACGGGGGCACTCGGGATGCCGTCGGTGATAGCGACGAACACCGGTTCGAAGATGTCCACGGAGTCGCCGGGGCCAACCACGTCGCAGGTGGAGGCGCTCGGGCAAGTGATGGCGCTTAGACCGCCGGTGCCCGGGATCGTCTGGGGCGGCCCCGGGGTCCCGCTGGTGATCGGCACCACGACGCCGGAGTCGGAGAGATCGCCGGGGACGGTGCCGGCCGCCGTACAGGAGGTGGCACTGGAGCAGGCCACGGCATTGAGGCCGACCCCGGCCACCGGCTGGGGGGCACCGGCGACGCCGTCGGTGATGGGCACAACCACGTTGTCGCCAATGGCCACGCAGGTGGTTGCGCTGGAGCAGGCGATGGCGGTGAGCCTCGAGGTTCCCGGGACCCGCTGGGCAGCACCGGCGATGCCGTTGGTGATGGGCACGAGGACGCCGTAGCTGCCCGCGTCGGGGGCGGGTCGAGGCACGAGGATCAAGCCCACGGCCAGGCAGGAGCCGACGCTGGCGCAGGCCACGCCGTTGAGCACCTGGGCTCCCGTCGGGTACTGGGCGGCGCCGGCCGTGCCGTTGGTGATGGCCACCACGACGGACTTCTGAGGTGCGGAGCCCTGCTGTCCCACGGCAACACAGGTGGTGGTGGTGTCGCAGGCCGCGTTGAAGAGCAACTCGGTTCCCGGAACGTCCTGGACGGAAGCAACGGTGCCCGCAGACGCCGGGATGACCGTCGCCGCCGCCGCCAGTGTCAATGCCGCCACCGCCACCACCGCCGACCGGACCCGCCGCGGGAGGCCGCCGCCCGGGCTTCCCATGCCCATTCTTGGTATTGCCGCCATCGCGATTCCCCCATTGAGTGGTCGGAGGCATCCGGCCGTCGACAAGAACCCTAGCGCCGGGCTAGCCCTTGGGCTAGCCCACCTGGGTATCGCGGAGTGACTCCTTCCAGGTGCGGAGCCGCTGGTGCACGGCACCGTCGGGCCCCTTGCCTTCGCCGGTCCCGTCGGCGAAGAGACGGAAGGTCCACTGTTCGGAGAGGTCGTGTTCGGCCAAGGCCATGTAGCGGGCGTCACTGCGGGCTGCGGGGCCCGCTCGCCAGAGAAGCCAACAGCCGATGCGCCGCTTGTAGGCCACGAGCGGCCGGCCGATGTCGTCGCCCAGACCGAGGAGCTCGCCGGGCGCCTCGACCCATGCCGTGGCGGGGATGTTGCGGTCGCGTTGGGGCGTGTCCGGCAGGGCTGAGGTGTGGACGGGTGTGGGGTCGATGGGGCGGTCCTCCGAAGCGGCCATCACCTCATCGTGCCCTACTGTGCGAACAATGGCCGACAACCCCCTCACCGTCGACGTGGAACGGGAACGGGGCGTCACGATCACCTGGGACGACGGCCACGTGAGCCGGTTCGGTCTCGAGGAGTTGCGCATGAACTGCCCGTGCGCCCAGTGCCGGGGTGTCCGCCAGGCAGGGGGCGCGGCGTGGCCGTTGCCCGGGGCGCCGGAGCCACTGCGGATCGAGACGGCCGAACACGTGGGCAATTGGGGCCTCAACGTGCACTGGAACGACGGGCACACCACCGGCATCTACACGTGGCCCACGTTGCGATCGTGGTGCGCGTGCGAGGTCTGCGGGGTGCCCGACGATCCAACCGACCCGAATGCACCTTTAGGGCGGTAGTTTTGGCCAGATGAGCGAGTTCCTGACCGACATCGAGACACTCCGTCGCAATGCCCGCACCCACATCGACCTCGGACCGATCACCTCCTCCTACGGTGCCGACCTCGAGCGCGTCGTATCCGTGCTCAACGAGGCACTGGCCACCGAGCTGGTGTGCGTGCTGCGCTACAAGCGCCACTACTACATGGCCGAGGGACTCAATTCCGGCCCCGTCGCCGCGGAGTTCCTCCAGCACGCCAACGAGGAGCAGGGCCACGCCGACCGCATCGCCGCCCGCATCGTCCAGCTCCAGGGCGAGCCCGACTTCAACCCCGCCACCCTCGTGGCCCGCAGCCACGCCGAGTACGTCCCCGGTAGCGACCTGGTCGACATGATCAGGGAGGACCTGGTGGCCGAGCGGGTGGCCATCGCGTCGTATGCCGAGATCATCCGCTGGCTGGGCGACGCCGACACCACCACCCGGCGCCTGCTCGAGGACATCCTCGGTGTCGAGGAGGAGCACGCCGACGACCTGTTGAACCTCCTCAAGGAACTGGGTCAACAAGCCTGACTGGACCTCTCGACACGAAACGACGCGCGGGGGTGCCGCCGCGGCCGGCGGGCTCACCACTGCCTCCGGGGCCGGCGGGCTCGGGCTGGATCCGGCGCCTGCGGCCGTACCTCGCCGCTCACCGCAGGGACGTGCTCTGGGCCTTCGGTGCGGCCGTCGCCGGTCTCACCGTCTCGGCCTTCACGCCCGTCGTCGAAAAGGTCATCGTCGACGAGGTGGTGTCCGGCGGGCGCCAGCCCCTGTGGCCCTGGTTGGTGCTCCTCGTGGTCGCCGGAGTCTTTCGTTTCGGCGTGGCCCACGTCCGCCGTTTCGTAGGTGGGCGGGTCGCCCTGGCCGTGCAGTTCGACCTGCGCAATGACATCTACGAGCGTCTCCAACGACTCGATTTCGCCCGCCACGACGATTTTCAGACCGGCCAGCTGGTGTCGCGTGCCGGCGCCGACGTCGGCCTGGTGCAAGGCCTCCTGGCATTCCTCCCCTTGATGAGCGGCAACCTGGTCATGCTGGTCGTCTCGCTGGTGATCATGGCCGTGCTGTCGCCGCTGCTCACCGTGGTGACGCTGGTTGTGGTGCCCGTCATCCTGGTCGTGGCCCTACGCCTGCGGACCAGCGTCTTCCCGGCCGCGTGGGACGCCCAGCAGCGGGCCGCCGAGGTCGCCGGGGTGGTCGACGAGGCCGTATCGGGCGTCCGGGTGGTGAAGGGCTTCGGCCAGGAGCAGCGCGAGCTCGACCACCTGGTGGCCACGTCGGAGGACCTCTTCGCTTCCAAGCTGCGCGCCGTCCGGATCCAGGCCCGTTACGGCGCCGCCCTCCAGGCCGTTCCCGCCCTGGGCCAGGTCGCCGTCCTCGCCCTCGGGGGCTGGATGGCGCTGCACGACCAGCTCAGCATCGGCACGCTGTTGGCCTTCTCGTCGTACCTGCTCGAGCTGGTCGCCCCCGTCCGCATGCTCTCCGCTCTCACCGTCGTGGCCCAGCAGGCCCGGGCCGGGGCGGAGCGCATCTTCGAGCTGCTCGACTCCACACCGGTCGTGGTCGAGCGACCCGATGCCCGAGAGCTTCCTCCGGTCACCGGGGATGTCGTCTTCAACGACGTGACCTTCGGCTACCTGCGCTCCGAGCCGGTTCTCCGCGGCTTCGACCTCACCGTGACGGCGGGGGAGACGCTTGCGCTCGTTGGTCCCTCGGGGTCGGGCAAGTCGACCATCTCGCTCCTGCTGCCGCGCTTCTACGAGGTGCAGTCGGGCAGTGTGCGCCTCGACGGGGTCGACGTGCGCGACGCCACGTTCGACTCCCTGCGTCGCCAGATCGGGGTGGTGTTCGAGGAGTCGTTCCTGTTCTCGGACACGGCGGCGGCCAACATCGCCTACGGCCGCCCCGACGCCACCCACGACGAGATAGTGGCCGCGGCACGTGCCGCCGAAGCCCACGAGTTCATCGTCGCCCTGCCCGAAGGCTACGAGTCCCGGCTGGGGGAGGGGGGCCTCACGCTGTCGGGCGGCCAGCGCCAGCGCCTGGCCCTGGCCCGGGCGCTTCTCACCGACCCCCGGGTCCTGGTGCTCGATGACGCCACCTCGGCCATCGACTCCGGCGTCGAGGAGGAGATCCACGCCACCCTGCGTCGCCTGATGCGGGGGCGGACCACCCTGCTCGTGGCCCACCGCCGCTCGACCCTGCGTCTCGCCGACCGCATCGCGGTGATCGACAAGGGCACGGTGGTCGACATCGGCACCCACGACCAGCTCCTCGCCCGCTGCCGGCTGTACCGGCTGCTGCTCGCCGGTCCCGGTACGGGCATCGAGGAGCCGGCTGTCGACGAGGCCGACGCAGGGGAAGGGCTCGAGCCCAGCGATGGGGTAACGCCGGCAGCCTGGCAGACCCCCGCCGAACCGGTCGGGTTTCAGGGGGCCATAGGCCCCCGAAACCCGACCAGTTCGGCGGTTTCAGTCTTCGGGGGGGGCGGCGGTGGCATGGGGGCACGATCCGGCGACGGGATGGCCCTGGCGCCGACCCCTGACCTGATCGCGGCGGTGGCCGCCCTGCCCCCACCGGTCGACCGGCCCGATGTCGACGTCGCCGGCGAGTCGCGGTCCGACCCGGGGTTCACCCTCAGGCGCTTCCTGCGGCCGTACCGATGGCCACTCGTCGGCGGGCTGGTGCTCGTTGTGCTCGACACGCTCGCCACCCTGGCCGGACCGGCCCTGGTCAGCGTCGGCATCGACCAGGGGGTGGTCGCCCGATCGCAACGTGGGCTCTGGATTGCCAGCGCCGGGTTCCTGGCCCTGGTGCTGGCCGACTGGGTCGACGTCTGGGCCCTGCAGCGTTACACCGGCCGCACCGCCGAGCGGCTGCTGTTCGCGCTGCGGATCCGCATCTTCGCCCACCTCCAGCGACTGGGGATCGACTACTACGAGCGAGAGATGGCCGGGCGGATCATGACCCGCATGACCACCGACGTGGAGGCGCTGTCCACCCTGTTGCAGAACGGCCTCATCACCGGCGTCGTCGCCGTGCTGACCCTGGTGGGGGTGGCGGTGGTGCTGATGGTCATGAACGTGGAGCTCTGGCTGGCCACCTGCACGGTGCTCGTTCCGCTGGTGGCGGCGACCATCTGGTTCCGGCGGCTGTCCGACCGGGCGTACGGCACGGCCCGGGAGCGCATCGCCACGGTGAACGCCAACCTGCAGGAGAGCGTGTCGGGCGTGCGGGTGGCCCAGGCCTACGGCCGCCAGGAGCGCAACATCGACGACTTCCGTCGCGACGCCCAAGGCCATCTCGATGCCCGCATGCGCGCCCAGCGGCTGGTGGCCACCTACTTCCCGTTCGTGGAGATGCTGTCCGAGGTGGCGGCGGCCGTGGTGCTCGGGGTAGGCGCCAGCCTGGTCGACGGTGGCGGGCTGAGCGCGGGGGAGCTCATCGCCTTCCTCCTCTACCTCGACTTGTTGTTCTCGCCCATCCAGCAGTTGTCGCAGGTCTTCGACACCTACCAGCAGGCACGGGCGTCGTTGGCCAAGATCGGCGAGCTGCTGGCCATCGCGCCCACCGTCGCCACGGCCGTTGAACCCGTCGACCCGGGACGGCTGCAGGGGGCCATCCGGTTGGAAGGCGTGCGGTTCCGCTACCGCGACGCCCAGGCCGACGCCCTCGCCGGCATCGACCTCGACATCGCCGCCGGGGAGTCGGTGGCACTGGTGGGCGAGACGGGGGCGGGCAAGTCGACCGTGTTGAAGCTGGTGGCCCGGTTCTACGACCCCACGTCGGGTCGGGTCCTGATCGACGGTCATCCGCTCACCGACCTCGACCTCGGGTCCTTCCGCCGCCAGCTCGGCTATGTGCCCCAGGAGCCGTTCCTGTTCTCGGGGTCACTGCGCGACAACATCGCCTACGGGCGCCCGGACGCCACCGACGCCGAGGTGGAGGAGGCGGCCCGGGCCGTCGGCGCCCACGAGTTCATTGCTGCCGTCGGTGGCTACCACCACGCCGTCACCGAGCGCGGCCGCTCGCTGTCGTCGGGCCAGCGCCAGCTCGTGGCCCTGGCCCGGGCCCGGCTCGTCGACCCTGCCATCCTCCTGCTCGACGAGGCCACGTCCACCCTCGACCTGGCCAGCGAGGCTCGCGTGACTCAGGCCATGCGGCTCGTGGCCACGGGCCGGACGAGCCTGCTCATCGCCCACCGGCTCCAGACCGCCATGGGCGCCGATCGCATCATCGTGATCGACGACGGCCGGGTGGCCGAGCAGGGCTCCCACGACGAGCTGCTGGCCCGGGAGGGACGGTACGCAGCCATGTGGCACGCCTTCGAGGAGGGCACCGGTGGATCTGTGTCGGCCGGGGCCGGTGCGGCGCCGGCCATTCCCCGTTCTGGGCAGGTGTAGGGCGGGCCTGACCACCCTGAACCTGACCAGAACGGTGGGAACGGCAGACGTGACCGGCCCGATCCGCGCTCGTCTCTGACCGACGCCACCGCCAGAATCCCGGCATACCCCTGACGGCTGTGCATAGCATCCCCGGATCCACGCCTGTCACCGGTATCTCGTGCGCCTCGTCGTTTCCGCGGTGACCCTTGCCTGCGCCCTCGCCCTTCCCGCCTGCTCCAGCAAGGGTGGCAACGCCACCTTCGGCGTCACCGAGCACCAACCGGTCACCGAGCCGCGACAGTTGCGCGCCGAGAACGGTGTTCTGGCGGCGAAGTTGACCGTCAGCCAGGGCCAGGTCGTCGTCAGCGGCACCTCCGTCCTCGCCAAGTCCTACGACGGTTCCTACCCCGGGCCGACGATGGTCGTCTCGCCCGGAGACTCGATCCTCCTCGAGTTCGTCAACAACCTCGCCGAACCGACGAACATCCATTTCCACGGCGTTCACACCTCGCCGTCGGGGATCGCCGACAACGTCCTGCGAACGATCCCGGCGAACACCACCGCGGCGGTCGACGTCCCGATACCGCCTGATATGTCCCCGGGCGTCTACTGGTACCACTCCCACGAACACGGGATGTCCGAGGAGCAGGTCTTCAGCGGACTCTCCGGTGCGATCATCGTCAAAGGGATGGAGGCCAAGCTGCCGCCAGACCTTCGTGACGTCAAGCAGCGGGTGTTCGCCCTTAAAGACCTCCAGGTCAAAGACGGCGCCATCGTGACCCAGAACATCAACTCCGACGCGCCGACCACCCGGACGGTGAACGGCCTGGTCGACCCGAACGTCACGATCGCGCCGGCCGAGACGCAGATGTGGCGCTTCGCCAACATCGGTGCCGACATCTGGTACCACGTCGCCTTCGCCGGCCAGGCCTTCCACGTGATCGGCGAGGACGCCAACCCGGTGGGTGACGTCTGGCAGACCACGGCGCTCCTGTTGCCGCCGGGCAAGCGATACGACGTCCTCGTCCGCGGTCCGAAGGTGGGCACCTACGGCTTGAATACGCTTGCCTATTCGACGGGCAAGGACGGCGACAGCTACCCGGAGCGCGTGCTGGCCACGGTCGAGGCGACCGGCCCCTCCGTCGAGCCACGCGAGATGCCGAAGAGCCTCGGTCCCCGGCCCGACATCCCCGCCGCCGAGGTCGTCCGGCGCCGAACCCTCGTCTTCTCGGAGACCGCCAAAGGCAACCAGTTCTTCATCAACGGCGAGCAGTACAACCCCGACCGGGTCGACATCCACGCCACGCTCGGCGACACCGAGGAGTGGTTGATCAAGAACGTCTCCGGCGAGGAACACCCGTTCCACATCCACATCAACGACTTCCAGGTGATCTCCGTCAACGGCCGGCCCTATGACGCCCGAAGTCTTCAGGACACGCAGGTACTACCCGTCCACGGCGAAGTCGTGATCCGCCAACGTTTCACCGAGTTCACCGGCAAGTGGGTCTATCACTGCCACATCCTCGCCCACGAGGACGCAGGAATGATGGGACTGATCGAGGTCAGCGCGCCCGACGCGACGCCCGCCCCACCCGCGCCAAGCGGCACCTGACGAGGGCGGGGAAGCGGGTTTCAGAAATCCCGTGGCGGTCTACCCGTCGCGAGGCGACGAGGTCGAGCCGGCCCGGCTGCGTGCGACGACGCGGCTGGCCGGCGAGGCCCAGGTCGAGCTTGGGCGAGCGTGCGACTACGCCCGTGGGCCTCGGCGGTGGCGGGCAGGGTCTCCAGGCGCCGGGCCGTCTCCTGCCTCTTTGACCGTGGCGAACACAGGTTCGAGTCTCGACGGCCATTCATTCCTTGGCAAGCAGTTTGATGGTGTTCCGTCGCCGCAGCCACCAATCGATGACCACCGGGCCGTCGATCTAGCATCGGTCGCCAATGCTCGGACTCGACGTCGGGATCCATGCGGTCCAGGACCTGTTCTCCTCGGCGACGCCCTATGAGCTGGCCGTCAACGTCCCGTACGCGCTGGCCTTCGCCCTCGTTGCGGCCGAGGTGGCGTGGCTCGCCACCCCGGCGGGGCCCACTCGCGGCGCGATCACCCGGTCGGCGGCGACGGCCACAGCCATGGCAGCCGGCGCGTTCGTCGTCGGGATCCTCTACACCGCGATCCTCCGACACCTCTGGGAGGCCGTGGCCTCGGTGGGCTGGGAACCGGCGGCGGGGTTCTGGCGCGCACACGCGGTCGTCGGGGCGATCGTCACATTCGTCGCGTGGGACCTCGCCGGCTGGTGCTACCACCTCGTCGGACACCGGACGAGGGTCGGATGGGCGGCCCACCAGGCCCACCACTCCGGCCAAGGCTACGACGCCACCCTAGGACTGCGGCAGTCGTGGGCGCCGTTCCACGGCCTGGCGATCTATCCGTTTCTGGCCCTGGCCGGCTTCGACCTCAGGGTGGCGTTCGTGTGCGCGGCGGTCTCCAACTGCTGGCAGGTGCTCGAGCACACGAGCCTGCCGGTGCGGTTCCCGACGTGGGTCGCGGCCCATGTGATGACCCCGGCGGCCCACCGCCACCACCACGGACGGGACGGCGGCCTGGTCAACCTGGGGCCCTTCTTCACCTGGTGGGACCGGATCGCAGGCACCTGGGTCCCGCCCGACGATCCCGCGCCCGTTGCGTACGCCCCGGATGGACCGCGTGCATCGGGCAACCCCATCACAGTGGAGCTGGCGGGTTGGGTCGCGCTGGCGACCGGCGGCGACGCCTATCGACGGGTCAGGAAGAACACGCCCACCTGCCCGGCGACGATGACCGGGATGACCAGGGCGAGCCAGGGGGCTTGGCTTCGGAGCAGCGCAGGGACCCAGGTGAGCCAAACGAGGCCCTCGACGACGAGGATGGCGGTCCACCAGCCCATAGCCCGACGGGAACCCCCTGCGGCCTTTACGGCGATAACGAACCCCGAGGTCACCACCACGACGGCCACGACCAGGAGCGCCAGGACGATGAGCATGGCGACGAGGAGCGCGCCCCCGTCCAGACTGACGGTCTCTGCGACCACGGTGCTGAACACGCGCCGGCGCGCTCCCCGCTAGTTCCGGGGCTGGAGCTCGACGCCTTCTTCCCGATGATTGCGGGCCGCCGAGAGCCGTCGGTGGGGATCGCCACCCGACATCTCCAGGAACCGGGCGATGGCCTCCTCGGTCCGGGCCTGCTCGAGCCGGATCGCCCGCCGTTCGGGCTCGGGAGCGTATTCGAGCGCGGCATCGAGGTTGGCCTCCGACTTCGCCAGCCATTTCGCCGCCTGGTTCATGAAGTGGATCGAGTCGTCGGGCTGCTCCGTCGCCTTCTGCAGGCGCTGCTCACCGACCAGGCGTGAGCAGACGCCGCGCATCTGGCGGCAGTAGAAGTCGCAGTCGCCACCGGCCGACAGGGCCCGGCCGTACTTGATGTGGGCCTCTTTGAAGAGCTTGCTGTCGTAGTCGGCTTCTGCTGCAGCGATGAGGTCTCTGTAGCCGCTCACCAGCCCTCCTCCTGCCAATCGGACGGCTCTCGGACCTTCCCACCGTAGCGCCAATCACGAGGCGAACCCGGCCTACAGTGAACGCCGTGGCTTCCGCCTGGCGATCGTCTGTCCGGGGACACCGGTCTGCGGTGGCTCTGCTGGCCGCGGCGGCAGTCGTCGGCGGGCTCGGGGCCTGCGGTGGGGGCGGCGGCCGCGCCGACGGTGGGCTGTCGATCATGGCTCACGGCCAGCTCGAGACCACGGCATCCACCACCACGACGGCGCCCGACGCCAGCACCACGCCGACCACCGGCGCCCCGACGCCGACCACCGAGGCGCCCCCGCCCCCCGGCCTCGGCCCTGGGGCCAGCGGTGCGGTGGTGGCGAGCATCGAGGCCAAGCTTGCCAGCCTGCACTACGAGGTGGGATCGGTCGACGACACCTACGACCAGGACACTGCGTACGCAGTGACGGCATTCCAGAAGCTCACCGGCATGGAACGCACCGGTCGGGCCACCGACGACGTGGTTGCCGCCATCACCGCGGCGACCTCGAGCCCCCCAGCGCTCGTGGCCGGCGGGGGTCCCAACCGGGTGGAGGTCGACCTGGCCCGCCAGGTCCTGTTCCTCTACGAAGGCGACAATCTCGTCAAGATCCTCACCGTGTCCACGGGATCGGGTGAGCGGTACTGCTCGGAGGGTTACTGCCGCAAGGCGATAACCGAAACGGGCGGGTTCAAGGTCTACCGCCAGGCCTCGGGCTGGGAGGAGGGCCCCCTGGGATCGCTCTACAACCCGAATTACTTCGATGGCGGCATCGCCATCCACGGCGCCACCTCGGTTCCCGCGTCGCCCGCCTCCCATGGCTGCGTCCGCATACCGATGCACGCGGCCGAGTGGTTCCCGGCCCACACCCCGTTGGGAACCCCGGTGTACGTGGCCGGCCCCGACGGAGTCCCGCCCCCCCTTCCCCCGCCGGATCCCCAACCCGACACGACGCTGTCACCGGCGCCGACGACCCCGGCGATGACCGCCCCCACCACCACGGTTGTCCCGGGCGCCACCACGGTCCCTCGGCGCTCCAACCCCTTCGGACCGAAGAGCCCCTGAGGGTCAGTCGGAGGCGGAGGGGAGAGCTTCGACGTCGTTGTAGCCGGCGTAGCCCGTCTGCTCCAGCTCTTCGGCCAGTTCGGGTCCGCCCGAGGCCACGATGCGCCCCGCCCGAAGCACCGAGACGCGGTCGGGGAGGAGCTCGCGCAGCAGGCGGCTGTAGTGGGTGATCACCAGCACCCCGAGGTCCTGCTCGGTCGTGAGGGCCTCGACCCGGCGGGCGACGATGCCGAGGGCGTCGACGTCGAGACCGGAGTCGATCTCGTCGAGGACGGCGATACGAGGTCCGAGGACCGCCATCTGCACCGTCTCGTTGCGCTTCTTCTCACCGCCGGAAAGGTCGACGTTCATGGCGCGGGTCAGCAGGGTGTCGGACAGGCCGGCCCGACCGGCCTCGGCCACGACCTGCTCCCGGACGGCGGCGAAGTCGCGGCCCCGGGCGGCGAGCGCCTCGCCCAGGGTGTCGGCCAGCGACACGCCGGGCACCTCGATGGGGTACTGCATGGCGAGGAACAGCCCGGCCAGGGCCCGCTGCCACGTCGGCAGGCCCAACAAGTCGACACCGTCGAGGGTGACGGTTCCCCCGGTCACCTCGTAACCGGGGCCACCCATGATCACGTGGGCCAGGGTCGACTTCCCGGAGCCGTTCGGCCCCATGACGGCGTGGACCTGGCCCGACGACACCTCGAGGTCGACCCCGCGCAGGATCTCCTTGCCCTCGGCCGTCGCCCGCAGTCCTGCTACCACCAATGTGCTCATCGCAGGAACTCCAAGCGTTCTTGGCGCGCTGAACGACGCCAGGGGGTGATGAGGGTGCCAAGAAGGCGGAGGGGGCTCAACGGAGGTCCACCATGACGTCGTCGCCGTCGACGGTCACGTCGTACACCGGGACGGGCCGGGTGGCCGGGAAGGACTGGGGCTCGCCCGTCTTCAGCGAGAACGTGCTGCCGTGCTTCCAGCACTCGATCTCGCAGGTATCGGGCCAGACCTCGCCCTCGGACAGGGAGAAGTCGGCATGGCTGCACCGGTCGCCGACGGCGTAGAAGGCGTCGTCGATGCGGACGAGAGCGATGCGGTGGGCACCGATGTCGAAGCGCCGGGCCGTCCCGGGTTGCATCTCGTCGATGCGGCACAGCCGTTCACGTTGGCCCATCTCAGGCCTCCCGGGTGGCCAGGCGCCGCGCCACCGACGACCTCAGGCCGGCCACGAACGAGGGCGTCGGAAGCTGGTCGATCACCTCGCCGAGGAAGCCCAGCACGATCAGTCGCTCGGCGACGTCGGGCGGCACCCCCCGACTCTCCAGGTAGTACCGCTGCTCGTCCTCGATGGGCCCGACCGCCGAGGCATGGCTGCAGCGCACGTCGTCGGTCTCGATCTCGAGGTTGGGGACCGACTCCGCACTGGCACCTTCGGAGAGCACCAGGTTCCGGTTCGTCTGGAAGGCGTTGGTGCCCCGTGCCTCTTTTCGGACCCGGATCAGTCCGGAGTACACCGAGCGGCCCCGGTCCTGCACCACTCCCTTGAAGAGCAGCTCGCTGGTGGACGAGGGGGCGGCGTGGTCCTGGAGGGTGCGGAAGTCGTGCATGCGATCCCCGTCGGCGAAGTAGGCGGCGGTCAGGAAGCCGGTGCCCCCCTTCCCCACGATGCGCGAGTCGGTGCGAACCCGGGCGTAGCAACCGCCGAGGGCGACCATCGATGAGCGGAGGGTGGCGTCGCGACCCACCGAGCTCACCTGGTAGCCGATCTGCCAGACCTGGGGCCCCAGATCCTGGACGTTGACGTAGCTGAGGCGGGACGCGTCGCCCGCTCGCAGCTCGACGACGGGGTCGACGAAGGCGGCCACGTCGGCCGAGCCCTGGTGCTCGACCACGGTGACGCTGCTGTCGGGACCGGTGT
Source organism: Acidimicrobiales bacterium (assembly GCA_038238185.1). GTDB lineage: Bacteria > Actinomycetota > Acidimicrobiia > Acidimicrobiales > AC-14 > DATAQC01. The sequence continues at coordinate 226 of JBBRXY010000088.1, read as the reverse complement.
CGACGATCGTGCGGGGGAAGGCGGCCACTCCGTCGCCGTCGAGCCAGTGGAACACCAGGACCGGGAGCTCCACGTCGAGGCCGGGTGGCACCCGGACCACGACCGCTCCGGGGCCGAAGGCCAGGTTCAGCTCGCCGAAGGCGTCGGCGCTGGCCTCGTCACCCAGCATGTCCCCGCCGTCACTCCGTTCGGGCACGGAGCCGTCACTCCGTTCGGGCACGGAGCC
>JBBRXY010000087.1:0-13392 GCA_038238185.1 Acidimicrobiales bacterium | reverse complement strand
CGACGACTGCGTCGTGTTCTCCCCGCCCCCCGGTACCGCCGCCGAGGTGGCTGCGGCCACCCTGGCCAGCCCTATCCGCGACTACCCCCCGTTCATCGACCTCGACGACCCCGTGTACGGGGTGGCCGACGATGACGACGACGTCGCGATCGGCTGACCGGCGTCGGGTAACACCACACCGACACCTCCAACGTGATCTCGCTGGACCCTGTGCGACCCGTCACATAGGGGTTGACGGCACCGTCGATGGCGATGCCGTCTTTTGAATCGGGCCGAAAAGGCCGACGGTTGCTTTTCTCGACAGCACTATTCTTGTCAAGGTTCCGCCATCATTTGCTCATACTGTCAGCCGTCTATATGGCGTGTAGCTCTAGATCGTTCAACAAGCCTACGATCGTGCTCACCCCGACAATCGTTCCTCCACCGGGGGACCGACACGAACGAACAGGGAGGCCTTGATGCGGTATCGAACCCCTTCGGCCGGTGTCGCGGCGCTGTCGGTGCAGTCGTGAGCGAAGGCTTCCTGCTTCCCCGCGAGCCCGTTGGCTCGGTGGCCGAGTGGCGGGCACTGGGCGGAGGCGAGGGACTGGCTCGGGCCGCCCGGTTGGGGCCGGCCCAGACGATCAAGGAACTGACCCTCTCCCGGCTCCGGGGCCGGGGCGGGGGAGGGTTCCCCACCGGTCGCAAGTGGGCGGGCGTCGTCGAGCAACCCGGCACCCACCGCTACGTCGTCGCCAACGGAGCCGAAGGCGAGCCGGCCACGTTCAAAGACCGCGCCCTGATGCGGGCCAACCCCTACCAACTGGTGGAGGGCCTCGCCATTGCCTCGCTCACCATCGGCGCCCGGGAGGCCTACATCGGAGTGAAGGAGCGCTTCACCACCGAGATCGCCGCCCTCACCAGAGCCGTGGAGGAGATGTCGGCCGAAGGCCTGGCCGGCGACGTGGCCATCACCATCGTGGCCGGCCCCGACGAGTACCTGTTCGGCGAGGAGAAGGCCCTGCTAGAGGTCATCGAGGGCCACGCCCCCATGCCCCGGCTGCTCCCTCCCTTCGAGCACGGGCTGTTCGCCACCGCCCCCCAGACGGGTTGGGAGTCCCACGAAGCCCAGCCCGGCCACGGCGACGACCACCTGTCGAACCCAACCCTCGTGTCGAACGTGGAGACGTTGTGCAACGTGCCGCACATCCTCAGCCGGGGAGCCGAATGGCACCGCTCGATGGGCACGGAGAAGTCGCCCGGACATGTGGTGGCCACCGTGGTCGGCGACGTGGTGGCGCCCGACGTGGGCGAGATCGAGCTGGGAACGCCACTGGGTGACGTCATCGACGCCGTCGGCAGCGGCATCCGTGGGGGCCACCGGATCAAGGCTGTGTTCTCGGGGGTCGCCAACGCCGTCATCACCCCCGACCACCTCGACGCGCCCGTGAGCTACGAGGGACTTCGGGCGGCCGGCAGCGGCATAGGCTCGGTCGGCTTCGCGGTGTACGACGAGACCACGTGCATGGTCGAGTTGGCCTACCAATTGTCTCGGTTCCTGTCGGTGGAATCGTGCGGTCAGTGCCCGCCTTGCAAGCAGTCGAGCGGTGAGATCACCGCCCGCCTGGCCGAGATCGAGGCCTGCCGGGGAACCGACCGCGACATCTCGGTGATCGGCGCCCGCCTGCTCCAGGTCACCGACGCCAACCGCTGCTACCTGGGTACCGAGGAACAGCTGGTCGTGTCAAGCATCCTCGCCGCCTTCCCCGAGGAATTCGCCGCCCATATCGAGGGCGAATGTCCCACTCCGCGCCACGACCTGATCGTTCCCAAGATCGTCGAGCTCGGAGGCGGCAGGGTCACCTACGACGTGGCCCACCTCCGCAAGCGCCCCGACTGGACCTACGCCCCGCCCGACGAACCCTGAGCCGTTCCGATCGGGTGTTCGACCAGATCGGCCAGGGCGTCGAGGTAGTGGTCGACGAAGCGTCGGGCGGCGGCGTCGTCGAACTGGGGGTGACGGTGTCGGAAGCCCAGGTGCAGCCGGCCGCCCGAGATGACCGAGCCGACGGAGACGCCACCGGGCATCCGGGCCGGCGCGGTGAAGTGCACGGAGGAGGCCTCCCCCGCCTCGGGGCCGAACGACAGGGCCTCGTCGAGCCTGCCCAGGTTGGAGCACACCGCGGTGTCGACCAGGCGGTTGCCGGTGGCCGCGAGCAGCGGCGCCAGGGCCTGCTTGGCCCACAGCGGCAACAGCGGCGAGGCACCGAAGGCCTCGCAGACGGCCGTACCCAGTCCCGTGCGCTTCTTGCGCGTCGTCTGGGCGGTGACGGCGGCCAGGGTGGCGCCAGGGCCGGCCGCGGCGTCAGGCCGGGCCGACACCCGGGCCGGCAGGGTGAAGTTGCCAACCATCTCGTCGGACCACCGCTCGGGCCGCAGGTTGGCGGGAACCAACACGCTGACCCGCCCGCAGGAGACCCGGTGCTCGGCGTTCCACCCGGCGACGGCAATGCAGAGGGCGGCGACGAGGAGGTCGTCGACCGTGCCCGGGTGAACGAGTCCGGTCACGGCCTCGGTCTCGGCCTCCGACAGCGACACCAGGTTGATGCCGTACCCGGGCTCGTCGTTGCCCCCGTCGATGGCGATGCGGGCGGGCGGCGCCACCAGGTCACGGAGCTTCTCGACCAGGGCCAGCTCGCGCCCGACACGAGTGGAGATGGGAGCGTCGGCCAACCCGGCGGTGAGGTTACGGGCCCCGAGAAGGTCGAGATCGGCGACGGCGTCTTCGGCCCCGGCGTAGGCCCGGGCCACCGACCGCAAGAAGCGCACGGCGCCGAAGCCGTCGGTGGCGGCATGGTTGGCGTTGACCATCACCACGTCGCCCGCCGGGCGGTGGGCAAACAGCACCCGCAGCGGGGGCGAGCCGGCCAGGGGGACCGAGACGCTCTGCAGGGCGTTCCGGGCCTCGGTCAGGTCCCGGTCGTCGTTGCAGTCGACGACGATGAAGGGTTCGGCGTCGGTGATGGTGTCGATCTGCCACTGGAACTGGTGGTCGGACCAGTGGAACGGCGCCCGGCGGGCCCGGGTCAGCGGGTGGCGCGCCATGGCCGCCCCGACTGCAGCTCGCAGGCGGTCGTCGTCGAGGCGACCCTCGACCCTCGCTTCGACGTGAACGCTCCACGGCTCGGCCTGCGAGTCGAGGAGATGCACGGCCTCGTCGGCCACGTTGAACGGAACGCACTCGCCGCCGGGCTCGTCCGCCGACTCGTCGTCATCGTCGACCTCGTGCTCGTGGTCGTCGTCGAACGCGTCGTCGTCGTCGACCCAGACCCGCTCGCAGGTGAGCTCGTGGAGATGCTCGTGGCGTCCCCGCAGCACGCTGGCGGCCTCTCCCACCACGTCGACCAGCCCGTGGGCGATCATCCGTAGCGGGGCGTAGCGGCGCCGCGACGAGCAGCCCTGGACGGCCAGTGGGGAGAAGCGGTCCACGTGGACCGACACCTTGTCGTCGTGGACGACCAGGTGGACGCTGTCGGTCGCCCGGGCCTCCCGGTAGGACACGGTCCTCGGGTGGAAGACCCTCCCCCATCGCGAATCGCGTCGGAACCGCCCGTCGTCGGCCAGATTCTGGAACAGGCCGGAGGATGGCTCCTCGTCGTGGTTCCGGGTAGCCGCCGCCGTCACCGCCGCCCGTCTCGTACGCGCACGGGAATCAGCACGGGCACACCCGACCGGCGGAGCGTCCTTGTCGATACCAGGGCCACGATCGCACCGACCGCCGGGGCCAGGGACAGGATGTAAGGGCGCATGGGGGGCTCCTTCTCGACGGGAAGTCTCACTCCCTTCTACGAAGCCGAGCCCCCTCCCGGTTGACTCGCCGCCGCCGGTTCGGTCGACGAGCCGGCATTCGGTTCGGGCCCGGAGCCCAGGTAGCGGGCCTGGCCCTCGGGGCACACCGACAGGAAGTCGCAGCCGTCGCACCACGCACCAGGGTTGGCGTGGAAGCCGCCGGCGGCCAGGTCGTCGAGGGTGGCCGCCAACGCGGCCCGGACCCGGCCGACCGTGGCCTCGGTCCAGTCGACACTGTCAACCGTGGGGGGACCATCACCCTGCAACCAGCAGTAGGTGGTGCGCACCCGGGCCGGGTCGGCACCCCAGATGTCGATGGCGGCCAGGCCGTAGAGGTCGAGCTGGACGTTCGCCCCCGGCGAGCCCGCGACCGGCCGCCGGCCCGTCTTGAAGTCGACCAGCTCGATGCGGTCGTCGCGCTCGTAGACGGCATCGATCCGGCCCCGCACCACGTGGGCCTGAGCGGCCCCCTGAGCGGGGTGCCGGGCGCCGAGGGTCAGGACGAAGGGGGCCTCCACCCGCGTGGGGTCGAGGTCGGCCCACGGACTGGCCAGGAACGATGCCCTTAGCCGGGCGGCGATCCCGGGCCCGCCGGCGGTGCTCTCCTCGGGATCGTCGTCGGGATCGTCGCCGGGGTCGATCAGCGTGAGCTGGCGGTCGTTGCGCCGTTGGATCCAGTGGTGGATCTCCGTGCCCAGGCGAGCGGCGGATGACGAACGGCGGGGCAGGGGCCGGACGTCGGTCCAGAAGAACGCCTTTGGGCAGCGGCTAAAGGTGACGAGCCCGGTGACCGACAGCGCGGTGGGTGCCGGGCGGGGAGCAGGGCCTGCCGCGGTGGCATCGTCGACGGGGTCGATGTGTAGCTGCCCCGGCTCGCGGTTCGGCGACGGAGGTACCGCGGCCGGTGCCGGCGCCGGCAGGCCGTTCGGGCCCGGGGGAGGTACCGCCGCCACGGGGTCACGGTAGCGGTCAGCCGCATTGGCGCGGTGCTTCTCCTTGGCCACCACGGCCGGGTCGATGGTGGCCGCCTCGTGGCGGAACCGCTCGGTCACCAAGTCGGACTGGGCGGCCACGAAGTCGTAGAACCGGGACGGCCCCTGGGGCTCGGCCGGGCCCCGGTACCAGTGCGCCGCCGACAGCACCAGGTGGCGCCGGGCCCGCGTGGCGGCCACGTAGAGCAGCCGCCATTCCTCGTCGTCGCGGCGGGCGCGGATGGCGACGTCGATCTCGGTCTTGGTGGCGGCCGTGGCCGGATCGGGTAGGCCGTCGTCCTCCCGGAGCCACCAGGGCAGGGCGGCCGAGTTGGACAGGGCGTTCTCGCCGGCCCGGCTGTCGGGGAAGATCTGGGAGCGGCCTTTGCCGGCCAGGCCGGGGACGTGGACGACATCGAACTCCAGGCCCTTCGCCTGGTGGATGGTCATGACCTTGGCGGCGTCGGCGTCGGCGGGATGGGCCTCGGCGATGTCTTCCTCGGACTCGTCGAGGAGTTGGAGGTACTCCACGAAGGCGGGCAACCCGGGGTCGCCCTCCACCGGAGCGAAGCGGGCGGCCAGGTCGAGGAAGCGGAGCAGGTTCTCGCGCCCCTTCTCGCCGGCGGCCCGCCACAGGCCGGTGCGCTCGAGGATGGTCTCGGCGAGGTCGGACACCGGCATGGTCTGGGCGGCCCGGGCCAGGGCCTGGCGGTCGGAGCAGAACCGGTGCAAGCGCCGGTGCGCATCGGCGCTGAGGTCGGTGATCCCGTCGAGGTCGCCCAGGGCCGCGGCCAGGAGCCCGGCCCGGGGCGTGGTCCGGTCGCGGTCGCGGGCGGCGGCATCGTCGCCCTCGCGTGCGGCCCGCTCCCGCTCCCGCCGGACCCGGCCGTGCCGTCCGAGGGCGGCCAGGTCGCGCCGGCCGACGGCGTAGCGGGGGCTCATGAGCACCCGCAGCACAGCCACCGATGCCCACGAATCGGCCAGCAGCTCGAGCCAGGAGACGACGTCGACCACCTCGGGGCGGTCGAGGAGGCCGCTCGCCCCCACCACCTCGACCGACACCCCCCGTTCCTCGAGGGCGTCGACGATGGGCCGGATGAGCCGGCGCTTGCGGCACAACACCGCGGTCTCGCCGTAGGGAACGCCCCGGCCGGCGATGTCGGCGGCGATGGTGGCGGCCTCCTCGGCGTCGTCGGCAGCCAGGAAGCACTCGATGGTGGTGTCGGGCGTGTCGGGCCCGGCGTCGAGCTGCTTGGTGAGGTGCTCGCCGACGCAGGCCTGGAGGCGGTTGGCCAGGGTCACCAGCCGGGGGCCGAACCGGAACGTCACCTGGAGGGGAAGGGTGTTGGGCGGCGGGAAGTGCAAGGGGAAGCGGAGGATGTTGGCCAGGTGGGCGCCGCGAAAGCCGTAGATCGACTGCATGTCGTCGCCCACTGCGGTGACGGCCGGGGCCCGAGCGGCCCCCTGAGCGGGATCACGGGCCACGCCCGCCGAATCCGTCCGGTAGAGCAACTCGAGCAGGCGGCGCTGGGCGTAGTTGGTGTCCTGGTACTCGTCGAGCAGGACCACGGGTTGGGCGCAGCGGTAGTCGTCGGCCACCTCGGGGTGCTCGGTGAGCAGGCGCACGGCCAGGGCCACCTGGTCGCCGAAGTCGACGAGGTTGCGGGCCCGCTTGCGGCGCTCGTACGCCGCCACCACCTGGCACAGCTCCAGACGCTTGGCCGCCTGCTCCCGCATGCCGGCCCAGCGCCCGTCGGCGATCACCCGGCGACAGTCGTCCTCGACCGTGGCGATGGCCACCAGGTGGTCGGCGCAGCGCGACGCCAGGTCGAGGGCGTCGTTGAGCAGGAACTGGGGCGACAGGGTGGCCCGGCGCCGGAAGCGGAACTCGTCGAACACCGCGAACAGCAGCTGCCACGACTGGGCCCGATTGAGGACCTGGGTGCCGGGGTCGAGGTCGAGCTCGAGGGGATGGTCGGCCACGAGGGAGGCGCCGAACGAGTGGTAGGTGGCCACGGTGACGTCGGCGTCGGGCCCCAGCACCTGGCGAACCCGCTCCTTGAGGTTGCGACTCGCCTTGTTGGTGAAGGTGAGGCCGAGGATCTCGTCGGGGCGGGCCTGGTTCGACTTCACCAGGTGGAGGATGCGCTGGGCCATCACCGTGGTCTTGCCCGTGCCTGCACCCGCGACGACGAGCAGGGGTGCGAGGGGGGCGGAGATCGCTTCCTCCTGCTCGGGGGTCGGCGTGAACGGGGTCACGCGTCGGCACCGGTCATGCGGCCCTCGTCCTGAAGGGGGCACAGGCGGTGGAACGAGCAGATCCGGCAGTTGGCGTCGACCGACGGCTCGAACTCCTCGGCCAGAATGCGGGCCGCGGCGGCCTCGATGCGGGCCTCGGTGGCGGCTTCGTGGTCTTCGGTGACGGGTTGGTCGAAGGCGTGCATGGACCGCACATAGAGCAGTCGGAGCTGGGTGGCCGGGCCCAGGGCCGCCAGCGCGGGGTCGCGGCTGGCGGCGAGGTGGTAGATGGCCAATTGGACGTCGTCGGCCACCGCGTCGGGACGAGGCTCGCTCTTTCCCGTCTTGTAGTCGACGATGCGGACGCCTTCGCCGTCGTCGGCCCGGTCGACGCGGTCGATGGCGCCCGCCAGGCGATGACCCCCGGCGTCGACCTCGAAGCGGCGCTCCACGGCCAGCACCTCCGGGGCCAGGCGCTCGTTGCCTCCCTCGGCCTCCCACCAGGCGTCGAGCATGGCGAAGTAGTCGCGCCGCGCCTCTTCGACCTGGGGCCGGTAGCGGGCGAGGTCGTCGCGCCAGCGCTGCTCGGCCAGGGCCCGGAGGCCCTCCCTGGTGTGGGGGACTACTTGGTCGGCGGCGGGATCGGGGTCGTTGAAGAGGGCCAGCACCTCGTGCACCAGGCTGCCCAGGGCGGCATGGACCCCGGCCTCACCTCGGACCCCGAGCCCGTACTCGTAGGCGTAGCGGAGGGGACAGTCGTCGTAGGTCGACAGCTGGCTGGCCGACAGGCGCAGGTGGCCGTCGGGGAACACCGGCGTGGTGCTCTCGGTGGGACGGTGGGCGAGCGGGGCCGGGCCGGGCGCGCGGGGAAGACGAACGGCGCCCGGCTCCCAGCCCTCCACGAACCGGCTGAGGAGCACACCAGGCTCGGGGGCGGCGGTGACCACCAACCGGTGGGTGGCCCGTGACGACGCCAGGGCGAAGAGGCGGCGTTCGTCGGCCAGGGTGTGATGGCGACGAGTAGGGCCGTCGTCGGCCCCGCCCCCGTCGGTGAGCACGGCCCTGTCGAAGAATCGGGGCCGGACGCGCAGCCGGGGGAACTCTCCCTCGACGCACCCCGACACGACCACCGTGTGCCAGCGGCGACCGGCGGCGGCCGCGACGGACAGGACGGCGACCTCGTCGGCGTCGCCGACAGCCGGCCGGCGCACTGCGGTGTCCCAGGCGTCGGCGGAAGAACCGGGCGCGCCGTAACGGTCGAGGAACTCGGCCAGCCGCTCGCGGGGCCGGCGCTCGGCCCGGCGCCGCAGCCCGTTCACCATGGCGACCAGGGCGTCGAGAGAACGATCGTCGCCACCGTCGGGATCGACGAGGTGCCCGAGGCGCTGGCGCCAGACCTCGAAGGCGAGGTCGGCTGGCGTGGCTCGGGCGGCGAGCGCCACCAGCTCGGCCCGCAGCCGGGCCAGTCCGGCCAGTCGGGGATGGGCCTCGAGGGGGATGCCCAGTACCGTCGCCTGGCGGCGCACGGCCCGGACCTCGGAGGGGTCGAGGCCGGCAACCGGCGAGGCCACCAGCCGATCGAGGGCGCCGACGTCGCCCGCCACCCAGCGCAGCACGTCGAGGACACCCCGGACGACGGGCTCGTCGTCGCCGCCCCGCACGATCGGACCGGTGGGAACACCGTGCCGGGCCAGAGCTCGGACGATCGAGCGGGCCCGGGGGCTTGTCGCGGCACGCACCACCACCGCCATGTCGGACCAGGCGACACCGTGGTCGTGGGCGGCCAGCAACTCGCCGACGACGGCTTCGGCCTCCACCGACGGGTGACCGCAGGTGACGAGCACCGGTTTGGGGGGGTCGCCGAACGTGGTGGTCAGACGGGCCGGTCCCGCCTCGCCTGGTGCCAGGCTGGCCCACGGGTCGACGGTGGCCGCCGCGGCGCCGGGATCGGAGGCCACGGTGACCGACGCTCCCAGCCGGGCCAGGTGGCCGACCAGCTCGCCGGTGGCGGGAACACTGCGGTGAGCGTCGTCGACCAGGACGTGAGCGAACCGAACGGAACCGGCATTCCGTTCGGGCACGGAGGCGTCATTCCTTTCGGCCACGGTGGCGGCTAGCAGTCGGTCGGCGGCGACCAGCAGGCCGGCACCGTCGACATGGTTCCGCTTGGCGAGCGCGGCTCGATAGCGGGAGGTGAAGCTCACCAGGTCGGCCCACCGTGCCGGCTGGCCGCCAATCCGTTGGGGCACGGAGGCGGCGGCCTCGGCTCGAGCCAGCACCTGGTCGTCGCTCAGGAACGACGACTGCAGGTCGACCACCGCGCCGGCCACCTCGGATGCGAACGCCCGCCGCCCCACCAAGTGGGCGGCCGACGGCCACCGCCCCGGTCCCTCGGCCGCGAGCAGGCGGGCCACCTCGTGACCCTGGTCGGAGCCCGTGAGCAGCACGGGCGCGGCGTCGTGGCGGGCGAGTACGTCGTAGGCCAGGCCCCACACCGTGGTGATCGGCAAGGCGTCGAACCCGCCGGCCAGATGGGGCAGGACGGCGTCGAGGAAGCGGTCGGCCCCGGCCCGGGTCGGGCACAGCACGAGCACCGACGACGCCGGATGGTCGGCCACCAGGCGTAGGTACCGGGCCACCAGCGTGACCGTCTTGCCGGTACCCGACTCGCCGGCGACATGTACCCGGTCACCATCGTCGTCGACGACCGCCTGCTGCTCGGCCGTGAGCGCCACCTCGATGTCCACCCTGCGCAGGCTACCGACGCGGTATGACACCCCGATCGGGCAACGACGACGTTCCGTGGACGAACCGATCAGGTGGCCCACTGGCCGCGGGCCGAGAGCACCTCCTTCAGGATGGCCGGGTGGTCGGTCATGATCCCGTCGACGCCCAGGTCGAGGAGACGCTCCATCTCCGCAGCCTCGTCGACCGTCCACACATGGACCTGGAGGCCCCGCCGGTGGCAGGCCCCGATGAACGACGGGTCGACGATCTGAACCCGACCGAATCGCACCGGCACCTGGGCACAGGCGGCCGGTCTCCGGCCAGGCGGGCCGAACGAGGCCAGGCGCAGCCGGGCGATGCCGGCGGGACCGGCGGCCGTGCAGACTCCCCCGTCGGTGAGCTGCCTGAAGCGCGCCAGACGGCGATCGGAGAAGGCGGCCACGCACACGCGATCGTGAGCCGCATGCCGCCGGATGACCTCGACCAGGGGAGCGACGGCGGCGGCGTGCTTGGCGTCGACGTTCACGCGGGCGTCGGGCCAGGCCTCGAGGATGTCGGCCAGCAAAGGGATGGCGTGCCCGTCGACGCGGGCGGCGCCGACTTCTGACCACGGGAGATCGGCGATGCGGCCCCGCCGGTCGGTGACCCGGTCGAGCACGTTGTCGTGAAAGGCCACGAGCATGCCGTCGGCGGTGACGTGGACGTCGGTTTCCAGGTAGCGATAGCCCAAGGCCACGGCGTTCTCGAATGCCGCCATGGTGTTCTCGGGCCAGGCGCCGCCGCCGCCCCGGTGAGCGAAGGCCAGTGGCCCGGGGTGGTCGAGGAACGGCCAGGTCGTCGGCATTAGCTGGTCGGTGTCACGAGCGCGCCTGGTGAGCGAAGACGGCCTGGCGGTAGTAGGCGAGCTCGGCGATGCTCTCGCGGATGTCGTCGAGTGCCCGGTGGGCGCCCCGCTTGTGCGGCACAGAGGCGAACGCCTCGGGATACCAACGCCGGCACAGTTCCTTGACCGTCGACACGTCGATCGACCGGTAGTGGAGCCAGTTCTCGATCTCGGAAAGGTAGGCGGCGAGGAATCGGCGATCGGTGGCGATGGAGTTCCCGCAGAGCGGGACTGTGGCGGCCTCGGGGACATGGGACTTGATGAACTCGAGGGTGGCGGCGCCGGCATCGGCGAGCGTCAGGGTGGATACCGCCACTGCGTCGGTCAGGCCGCTGTGGGCATGCATCTTGCGGACGACCTTGTCCATGGCCGCCATCGCCGCCTCCGGCTGATGGATGACGAGGTCGGGGCCCTCGGCGACGATCACCAGATCGTCGTCGGTGACCATCGTGGCGATTTCCACGATCACGTTGGTCGCCGGATCGAGTCCGGTCATCTCCAGGTCCATCCACACGAGCACGACGAGCGATCGTAGGCTGCCGCAGCATGCTCGACGTCCCCCTGGTGCGCCTCGACCCCGATCTGGCCATTCCCGCCTATGCCCGGCCCGGTGACGCCGGGGCCGACCTGGTGGCTCGCGAGGACGTCACGCTGGCGGCGGCGGGGGGTCGGGCCCTCGTGCCGACGGGAGTGGCGGTGGCCATCCCGGTGGGCTGGGCGGGATTCGTCCTTCCTCGCAGTGGGCTGGCCCTACGTCACGGCGTCACCTGCCTGAACACGCCGGGTCTGATCGACGCCGGCTATCGCGACGAGTTGCGGGTACTGCTCGTCAACACCGATCCGACGGCGACCTACCAGGTGCGACGGGGCGACCGCATCGCCCAGCTCGTGCTCATGCAAGTCGAGGAGGCCCGCTTCGGCGTGGTCGGCGATCTCCCGTCGTCAGAGCGAGGCGGAGGCGGCTTCGGCCACACCGGCCGCTGAAGACGACGTCGATGCCGAGGACACCCATCACCAGAGCCTCCCCGGCGTCGCAGGAACATGCGACACTTCGCCCGGAGAGCTGGGCGAAGGGCGCTGCCGACCAAGGAGAGGAGCACCATGATCCGCCAACACTCACACCGGGAGCGACGCGGCCGACACACCTCGGTCCTCGTTCTGGCGGGCGTGTTCGGAGTCACCCTGATGGGCTGTTCGAGCGAAGCCACCACGTCTTCAGCCAACGACAAGCCGGCAACGACATCGGTCACCAGGACGGGCCAGGTCTTCTCCGACAAGGATTTCGGATTCAACTTCACGTACCCGAAGGACTGGTCAGAGGGGGAACCGCAGGACGACGCCGCCCAGTCCGCCGGGGGTAAGCCGGGGGCACGCGCCGCTGTCGGCCTCGACAACGACAACGCCATCCTCATGCTCCGTTACGACCTCTCCGACGACGTGGGCGCGGCGCAGCTCCCCGACCACGTGAGCGAGCTGGACGGCATCGTGTCCCAGTTCTCCGGCAACCAATCGTCCGGGACGGTGACCGACATCGGCGGCCTGCCCGCCGTCGGCTACGAGGAGTTCGCTCTCGCCGACGATGCCTCGGCGCGCAGCAGCCGGATCGTGTTCCTGTTCGACGGCAAGACGGAGTACGAGATCAACTGCCAGTGGACCCCCGAAGGCCGGGAAAGGATCAATCAGGGCTGCGACCAGGTGCTGGCCACGCTGCGCAAGCGGTAACCGTGCCGGACCCCTCGGGTGCCGGAAAACGGGGCTCCTCGGCCCAGGCGCGACACTGGCAACCATGTCGCCCTCACAGCTCACCGTTGTCTTGGCCGCCGTCGGCCTCGTCCTGACCAGTTGTGGGGGCTCGGGGAACGACGCCGATGGCGCTTCCGCCTCCGACACCACCGCCCGCGCCTCGAAGACGACCACGACATCACCGAGTGCCACCGGGACGGTGTTCGCCGACCCTCGCTTCGGCTTCAACTTCCGGTACCCGAAGGAATGGGGCACCGGCGACTTCAAGTACGACGCCGACCTGACCGCTGGCGCGCGGCCGGCGGCGAGCATGGCCGTCGGGCTCGACCCGGACAACTCCGTCCTCATGACCCGTTACAACCTGAGCACCCCGGTCACGGCCAACGAGCTCCCCGATCAGCTGGCGGAGCTGAACGGGGTGATCACCCAGTTCGCCGGACGGCCCTTCGTCGGCGAGACCACCGACATCGGAGGCCTTCCCGCCGTTCGGTACCAGCCGTTCGCCCTCGAGGACGATGCCGCCGAGCGGGGCAGCCGCGTGGTGTTCCTGTTCGACGGCGCCGCCGAATACGAGCTGAACTGCCAGTCGACCCCGGCCGCCCGCGCCCAGATGGACCGGGGCTGCGACCAGATGCTGGCGACGCTGCGCAGGAAGTGATCGGGCGGAGACCACCGGCTCAGGTGGTTGCTAAGCTGGAGTCACTGCGGACGTGGCTCAGCTGGTAGAGCATCACCTTGCCAAGGTGAGGGTCGCGGGTTCGAATCCCGTCGTCCGCTCCACAAAGGTGCAGCTCAGCACTGGTGTCGAGGGCTCCGAAAGGGGCCCTCGTCCCGTATCCGAGCCTTGCGTACCACCTACGTCGATCACCGCCACCAGGGCCTGTTCGGCCCGGCGGCGCGGGACCAGCAACCAGTCCGGGCGGTACGAACCCTCCCGCAGCTTCGGGATGGCCAGATCGATCGAGCCGACCCTGGTGTCCCACGGCCGGTGGCGGTAGCCGT
>JBBRXY010000086.1:0-13764 GCA_038238185.1 Acidimicrobiales bacterium | reverse complement strand
GGTGGCGATGGTGGGCATGGCCTTGTCGACGAAGGTGGTCTCCGGGAGGTCGAAGCACGACGTGGGTCCTACCGCGGTGTTGTTGGCGTCGCCCGAGTACGTGGCCACGAACCGGTACGTGCCGACGGCCGTGGGCGTGAACGGTGGCGAGTCGTAGGCGCCGTTGCCGTTTACCGTCACCATGGTGGTCGACGCCGGCGGCTTGGTGCAGTTGGAGTCGAGCGGCCCGTACAGGGCGAAGGTGATCGTGCCGGTCGGGCTGTTGCCACCCGCGAGGCTGGCGACGTCGTGGACGGCTCCGCCGATGGTCACCCGGGGGGACGCCGTGGTGGTGAGAGTGGGCGTCACAGGGACCGCGGGCGTGACCACGACCTGCTCGGCTGGGTCGTTGCAGTCGGTGCGGCCGATCGGCGCGTTGTTGGCGTCGCCGGTGAAGTTGGCCTGCCAACGGTAGGTGCCGGGGGCGGTGGGGGTAAAGTGTAAGGAGGTGGAGGTGCCGTCGGGGTCGAGGTTGTGCCGGGAGGTGAAAATTCCGCTCTGGGTGGGCAGGGAACAGGTGGCGTCGTCGGGTCCGAAGAGCCTGAAGATAACCGCGCCGGTGGTCCCACCGGGTATCAGGTTGGTGAGGGTGGCCTTATCGAAGATGGCGCCACCCACCGGGACTGACGGCGAAGCCTGTGTCGTCAGTGTGGGTGCGGCGTTGGCCCGCGGAGTCACCGAGACGTCGTCGAGCACGAAGATGCCGTTGGCGTTCGAGTACTGGAACGTGAGGGTGGCCGGCGGGGCCAAGGCGACGACGTCGACGGAGTACTTCTTGAAGTCGAGGGGTCCAACGTTGGTCTCGGTCGCCAGCGTCTTCGTCCCGGCCACGCCCCCACCGATGTCGACGCCGCTGATCGAAGCACTGAAGGAGTTGGTGCCACCGATGTTGTTCCACAGATAGAACTCGACCGTATAAGTGGTGCCGGAGATCGTCGGGAGGGTCTGGCTGAGCGTGCCGGGATTGCTTGGCGCGATCTGGGCGGCCTTGGTCCCGCTGTTCTTCACCGCGCCGGTGATGGGGGAGAAGCTCGTATCGCCGCCCTGGGTCCAGTTGGCGTAGGTGCCTGTCTCGAACCCGCAGTTCTGCACCAGGTTGCCGGCAATGGCATCGCAGATGCTGGCCGCCGCGGTCGCGGGCGGTGCCGTGGCCAGCGCTATGGCCGACGTGGCCACCATCGTGAGCGCGACGATCAGCACGCTCGCCTTCCGCCGTGCCCGTGCAACGACCTCGCGCGTCAAGTTCGAACCCATCTGACCCCACCTCCGTCAAGCCAGGTACGCAGATGCGCACCGCCTAGGATCAGGGTAACCCTTCAGGCGTGATGGGTCAAAGGGCAGCCCGGCGACCGGCCGGAGGCCAACCGCCACTCCCGGCACTTTTCCCGAAAGAGATTGGCGAACAATGTGCCTATAGATGTCGCCGGCATCTATAGATTCAACCGAAGGCTGCTACCGGGGCTCCGATCGGTCAGGCCGCCACCGCCCCCGGGGCCGGGGCGGCTGCGGGTTCCAGCGCCAGGGCGAGCACTTGGCCGACGTCGTCGACCAGGTGGAACGTGACGGTCGCGCGGACCGCTTCGGGGACGTCGTCGAGGTCGGCCCCATTGCGGGCGGGCAGGATCACCTCGCGTAGTCCGGCCCGGTGGGCGGCCAGCACCTTCTGCTTGACCCCGCCGATAGCCAATACCCGTCCCTGGAGCGTGACCTCGCCGGTCATCCCCACGTTCGAGCGAACAGGCCGGCCCGACAGCAGGCTGGCCAGGGCAGTGACCATGGTGACACCGGCCGATGGGCCGTCCTTGGGCACGGCCCCGGCGGGACCGTGCACGTGGAAGCGCGATTCGGACACGACCTCGGTGTCGAGGTCGAGGTCGCCGGCATGGGAGCGGACATAGGACAGGGCGATTTCGGCCGACTCCTTCATGACGTCGCCCAGCTGGCCGGTCAGGGTGAGCCGGGGCTGACCGGATGACCCGGCCGCACCGCCGGGCAGGGCGGTGGCCTCGATGAACAACACGTCGCCACCGGTGCCGGTGACGGCCAGGCCTGTTGCCACTCCGGGCACGGTGGTGCGATCGGCGGCCTCGAAGAAGAACCGGGGCCGGCCCAGGTAGGCGCCCACGTCGGCGGCATCGACGGTGACCGGCGCCGTCTCGTCGCCGGCGGCCAGCTTGGTGGCCACCTTGCGCAGGACCTTGCCCAGCTCACGCTCCAGGTTCCGGACACCGGCTTCCCGCGTGTAGTCGACGACCACGGCGCGAATGGCCGCCTCGGTGAGCGATGCCTCGCTGGCATCGAGCCCGTTGCGGTCGAGCTGGCGGGCCAGCAGGTGGTCGGTGGCGATGGCCAGCTTCTTGTCCTCGATGTACCCGTCGAGGTGGATGACCTCCATACGGTCGAGCAGGGGCCCAGGGATGGTGTCGGCCACGTTGGCGGTGGCGATGAACAACACATCGGACAGGTCGAGGTCGACCTCGAGGTAGTGGTCGCGGAAGGTGTGGTTCTGGGCGGGGTCGAGCACCTCGAGGAGAGCCGAGGAGGGATCTCCCCGCCAGTCGGCACCGACCTTGTCGACCTCGTCGAGCATGAAGACGGGGTTCATGGTGGCGGCCTCCCGAAGGGCCCGCACGACCC
Organism: Acidimicrobiales bacterium; assembly: GCA_038238185.1. GTDB lineage: Bacteria > Actinomycetota > Acidimicrobiia > Acidimicrobiales > AC-14 > DATAQC01. The sequence goes on along the minus strand of JBBRXY010000086.1, from coordinate 11,088 downwards.
GACCGGGCTGGGCGCCCACGTAGGTGCGGCGGTGGCCGCGGATCTCGGCCTCGTCGCGCACGCCACCCAGCGAGACCCGGACGAACGAGCGACCGAGGGCGCGGGCCACCGACTCGCCGAGCGAGGTCTTGCCCACCCCGGGAGGGCCGACGAGGGCGACGATGGCACCGGCACCCTTGCCGCCGGTGGGGGCCAGGCCCCGGTCGGCGCGCAGCTTGCGCACGGCGAGGTACTCGATGATGCGGTCCTTGACGTCGTGCAGACCGTTGTGGTCGGCGTCGAGGATGGCGCGGGCCTCACCCACGTCGAGGTGGTCGTCGGAGCGCTTCCCCCACGGCACCTCCGTGACGGTGTCGAGCCATGTTCGGATCCAGCCGTGTTCGGGGCTCTGCTCGCTGGTGCGCTCTAGGTGGTCGATCTCGCGCTCCACGGCCACGCGCACGGCCTCGGGCAGGTCGGCGTCGGCCACGGCGGCCCGGTACTGCTCCACCACGCCCTCACCGTCGCCACCCTCGCCCAGCTCCTTGCGGATGGCGGCCAGCTGCTGGCGCAACAGGAACTCGCGCTGGGTCGCCTCCATGCCTTCGGACACGTCTTGGCGGATGCGTTCCTTGAGGGCCAGGTCGGCCAGGGTGTCGCGCGCCCACGCCAGCACCCGCTCGAGGCGCTGCTCCACGTCGACCGTCTCCAGCAGCTCGATCTTCTGCTCGAAGGTGAGGTCGGGCGAGTAGCCGGCAGTGTCGGCCATGGCGCCGGGGTCGGTGATGCCCCGGAGGGCCTCGGCCAGTTGGCGGGCACCCCGGTCCTCGAGGATGTTGGCCACCACTGCCCGGTATTCCCGGGCCAGCTCGAAGGCCCGCTCGGTGGGTGCCGTCTCGTCGGCTTCCTCGACCTGGACCCACAAGGCCGCCCCGGTCCCGGGGACGCCTGCCCCGATGACGCCGCGCTCGAGGCCGCGCACGACCACGGCCCGGGAGCCGCTCGGCATCTCCCCGCTGTCCTCCACCTTGGCGACCGTGCCCACCCGGGCGTAGCGCGCGTCGATCCGCGGCACGAGCAGCAGGCGACCGTCGCCGGCGAGGGCGGCATCCACCGCCACCTTGGCTTCGTCGCTCTCCAGGGCCATGGTCACGACCATGGCGGGGAGGACCACCCCGGTGGACAGCGGGAGGAGGGGAAGGATGGTTGTGTCAAGGTCAGGCATCTTGGTGCTCCTTACGTTCCGTCAGCACAAGGAACGTCTGGGCGGGCTCGCCTGTTCCCTCCCCGAAACGGACCGCCTTGGCGCCGACCTCGCCAGTGTGGGCAGACTGCGAACATGACCGACGAGCTCAAGGCCAAGGCGAGGGTCACCGCCGCCCACGATCTCGACGGCGTGCCGGCTGGCACGGGAGGAAAAGTGGTGATGGTCACCGGGCTCTCGTGGATCCGCTACCGGGTCCGGTTCGACAACGGCGTCGAGCTCAATCTGCTCGACGGCCGTCACCTGGTCGGCGCAGCCAAGAACGCTTGAGCCCCCGCCCCTCTAGGTTCTGGCGGGTATCACCATGTCGACGATCCGGGCGGGCAGGTCGTCGGTGAGGGGGAGGCGGTTGAGAGCGTGATGCCAGACAAGGGCGGGGCCGGCTTCGGCGATGACCTCGACGTCGGCAGCGGCCGGTAGCTCGCCCGCCTCGATCGCCGACATGATGAGATGGCGGATGTGCGCCCGCTTGGCGCCGATCACCGACCGCGTGAACTCCTCGTCGAGGCTGGGATAGCGGGCCCGCTCACCGGCGAAGGCAACCAGCACCGGACCGAGGTCACCACGAAGAAGGTCGGTCAGCCTGGCCAGCATGCTGGTCAGGTCGGCCCGGACGTCGCCCGTGTCGGGCAGGTGGTCCGTCGTCCCCGCGCAGGTGTGGACGGCGGCCACCACCAGTTGCGCCTTGTTCGGATAGCGGCGGTAGATCGTGGCCTTGGCCACGCCCGCCCGCGCCGCCACGCCTTCGATGCTGATTCCCGCATACCCCTCCTCGACGAACAGGGCGAGGGTGGCGGCGAAGATGGCCTCGTCACAGAGCGGGTCGCGTCGCCGGCCCGGCCGGGGTCGGTCGACAGGGATTTCGACCTGGGTCGCGTCGGTCATCACACACCTGCCGGTGCCGGCACCGAACCCGGTGAGGTGGGGGCCGGCTCCTCGTCGTCGCGAGGTCGGGCCGGCAGGAACAGCGCCACACCGACCGCCGCCAACAGCGTCACCGCGGCCGCAGCCATCCCGACGATGTGCAGGCCGCCCACGAAGCTCTCTCGGGCGGCGCGCCCGATCTGGACGGCGATGGACGGGTCGGTGAACGACTGGTGGGAGATGCCGATGGCCTGGCCGACGTTGTTGCGCACCGCCCCCAACAGTGGCTGGGGAATCACGCCCTTGAGCTTCCCCGACACCGACGAGGTGAAGTGGCTAGCCATGATCGAGCCGAAGACTGCCACTCCGACCGCTCCTCCCATCTGACGGGTCGTGTCGTTGACGGCCGAGCCGACGCCTGCCTTGGCGCGGGGGAGTGATCCCATGATCGAGTCGGTGCACGGCGCCATGACGTTGGCCATCCCCAGGCCCATGAGCATGGTGGAGCCGACGACGAGGAGGGCGCTACTCCCCGGTTGAAACGTGACGAACAACGCCATCGATATGGCCACCAGTACCAACCCCGCCGTGACGACGACCTTGTTGCCGAGCTTGCGCACCCACACGGTGGACAGCGGTGCGAACGTCATGATCACGATGGCCGAGGGAATCAGCACGGCCCCCGCCTCCACCGTGGAGTAGCCGAGGACCGACTGGAGGTACTGGGTGATCAGGAACAGGGTGCCGTACAGGGCCAGGAACACCAGGGTGATGGCGCCACTGGCGGCACTGAACCGCGGATTCTGGAAGAAGTGCATGTCGAGCATGGGATGGCGGGAACGCAGCTCCCAACCCAGGAAGGCGGCGAAGAGCAGGCCGCCGATCACGAAGCCGCTCACGATCTCGACCGACGCCCATCCCTTCGTGGGTGCCTCGATGACCGACCACAGCAACGCGCCGAGGGCGACGATCGACAGCACTGCGCCCACCGGGTCGAGGCGCCCGTGGGCTGGGTCGCGCGACTCGGGCACGAGGAGGTAGCCGAGCACGAGGCCGGCGATCACGATGGGCACGTTCACGATGAAGACCGAGCCCCACCAGAAATGCTCGAGCAGGAAGCCTCCGGTGACGGGCCCGAGCCCGAGCCCGAGCGCCGACACGCCGGCCCACACGCCGATGGCCTTGCCCCGCTCGGCGGGGTCGGTGAAGACGTTGGTGATGATCGACAACGTCGACGGCATGATGCAGGCGCCGCCGATGCCCATGATCCCCCGGGTGAAGATGAGGACGGTGGCCGAAGGCGCGAAGGCCGACAGCGTCGATCCGACGCCGAATATGGTCAGGCCGATGGCAAGGAAGGCGTACCGTCCGAAGCGGTCGCCGAGGCTGCCGGCGGTGAGCAGGAGGCCGGCGAAGACCAGGACGTAGGCGTCGACGATCCACTGCAGTTGGCTGGCCGACGCGCCGAGGCCGCCCTGGGCGACGGGGTGGGCGAGCGTGGGGATGGCCACGTTGAGGATGGTGTTGTCGAGGACGATGACGATGAGGCTGATGCAGAGCACCAGCAACGTCAGCCAGCGGCGCCGGTACGCCACCTCGGGGTCGCGGATTGCGTTTCTCATGAATCTAATTCTAATACGGTTCCGAATCGATTCGCTGCCGTATCGATCTTCCGTGCCGGGCGCCGGAGCTACGGTGATCTCACTTCGACCGCGGGAGGGGAGGTGGCGGCGTCAGCGATCCACATCGACGGGTTGACCAAGCGGTTCGGAACGTTCACCGCCCTCGATCGACTGACACTCGACGTGGCCGTGGGGGAGGTATTCGGTTTCCTCGGGCCCAACGGCGCAGGCAAGTCGACCACCCTCCGTCTCCTCCTCGGCCTCATCCGACCGACGGCAGGCCGGGCGTCGATCATGGGTCTCGACGTCGGCGACGTGAGGAACGTCCACCGCCTCCTCGCCTTCGTGCCCGGCGACGTCAACCTATGGCCCAAGCTCACGGGCGGCGAGTGCCTCGAGCTCCTGGCCAACTTCCATGGCCGCGTCGACCTCGCCTACCGGGAAGCCCTGGTCGAGCAGTTCCAGCTCGACCAGGCCAAGAGAGCCCGCACCTACTCGAAGGGCAACCGCCAGAAGGTCGCCCTGATCGCCGCCTTCGCCACGCGAGCCGAGGTGCTGCTCCTCGACGAGCCGACCAGTGGGCTCGACCCGCTCATGGAGAAGGAGTTCCGCTCCTGTGTCGGCGAGGCCGTTCAGCGGGGCCAGACGGTGCTGCTGTCCTCGCACATCCTCAGCGAAGTCGAGAACCTCTGCCAGCGCGTCGGCATCCTCCGGGAAGGACGTCTCATCGAGGTGGCCCCGATCGACCAACTGCGGGCCCTGCACAAGTCCGAGTTGGAGATCGACTTCGACGGCCTGCCACCCGACCTCTCGTCGGTGCCCGGAGTGGCCCAGGTGACGCCGACGCCCGCCGGGCTGCGCCTCACCCTGAACGGTCCGCCCGGTCCCGTGCTCAAGGCCATCGCCCCGTTGGCGGTCACGGCGATCCGGTCGCAGGAGGCGTCCCTCGAGGAGATCTTCCTCGCCTATTACGGCGGCGACGCTGGGGGGGGTGGGGGGGATTCGAACTGAGTCAGCCGCGCTGCGGTTGGCAACCCGGAGTGTCTCGCGCGGCGCCCTGGTTCTCACCGGCACCATCGCGCTCGTCGTCGTCGTCACGATCGGGAGCTACACCACCAGCGGTCTCACGGCCTCGAGCTTGTCGAGCCTGGGCGCCGACCCGTCGATCCGCGCCCTCTACGGCTCGCCATTCGACCTCTCGACCGCGGGAGGGTTCACCGTGTGGCGCGCCGGCCAGTTCCTGGCCATCGTCGCCGCCCTCTGGGCATTGCTGGCCACTACCCGCATTCTGCGGGGGGAGGAGGAGGCGGGGCGCTGGGACCTGTTGCTGACCACCCCGATCGCCCAGGACCGCCTCATCGTCTGCCACTTCGGAGTCCTGACCGCTGCGTGCGGCCTGCAGGGTGTGGGCGTCGCCCTGGCTTTCGTCGCGTCCGGCCAGCCCGCGCCGGGGTCGGTGCTGTTCGGTATCGGGCTCGCCCTCGTCGCCCTGACGTTCTCCACCGTCGGGGCGGTCACGTCCCAGCTCGTCGGCCAGCGTCGCAAGGCCGCCGGGCTGGCCGGGCTCCTCGTCGGCGTGGCGTTCCTCGTCCGTATGATCGCCGACGCATCCAACGGCGGCGGTTGGCTCCGCTGGCTGACCCCCTTCGGGTGGCTGGAGGACCTGCAGCCCTTCGGCGGGAACCGGCTGGTCGCTCTGGTGCCGCTGGTTCTGGCACCTCTGGGCCTGGGCGCGCTCACACTATTCCTGGCCGGCCGCCGGGATGTGGGGGAGGGAATTGTGCGCGACCCGGGGACCGGCCCGACCCGCCCAGCCCTCCTGCGCAGCCCGATCGGCTTCTCGTGGCGGGAGCGGCGCGGCGGGTTGGTGGCCTGGGGCGGGGGACTGGCCGTCCTTGGGCTCGTCGTCGGCGCCATCACCGGCACAATCACCGACTTCCTGGCGTCGAACCCTTCGATCGCGCAGGCGACCCAGAACGCCGACCTCGGAGGCCTCCTCTCGACGGCCGGTTTCGTGGCCACCATGGACTCGTTCACGGCCCTGTTGATCGCCTTCTACCTGGTGTCGTCGCTGCATGTCGTGTCCGAGGACGAGGACGACGGGCGCCTCGAGCTCGTCTATGCCGCCCCTGTCACCCGACTGGACTGGCTCGGGGCCCAGATCCTCGTGTCCGCCCTGGTCGCCGTGGTCCTGGCCGTGGTCACGGCAGCCGGCATCTGGCTCGGCATCGTGGCCGGGTCGACCACGCTGTCGTTCGGCGAGTCCCTGGTGGGAACGCTCAATGTCCTGCCCCTAGGCGCCCTGGCCCTGGGAGTGGCCGTGCTGCTCTACGGCGTCCGGCCGACCCTCGTCGTCCCCATCACCGGGGGTGCCCTGGTCCTGGCCTACCTGATGACGTTTCTCGGGCCGGCCCTGCACCTCTCGGACTGGATGCTCGACCTGTCGCCGTTTCACCACCTGGCTCTGGCCCCGGCCCAACCGGTGGCATGGGTCTCGACCCTGGTGATGCTCGCCATCGCCTCGGTCCTCGTCGTGGCGGGGTCGATGGCCTTCGCCGCCCGCGACCTGCGCTGATCTGGTCGCCCCTGAGGCCCGCCGCCTTATGTGTCGTAGCGCTCCTCGACGGCGAACACACCATGTGAGTGCTCGGCACCCAATCGATCGAGCAGTTCCAGGGCTGCCGGCGGTTTGCCGCTCCGGCGTAGGGCCATGAGGGCATCTCGATCCCGCCACGTCGTCTGTATCCGCCAGAGCCCTCCCTGGCCTCGGAGCAGCTCCGAATGCAGGAAGCCGTCAGGCTTCGGGCCCGCGTTCATCTGCCGGTAGCCGTGCAGCAAGTCCTGCTCGCGCTCAGGATCGACGGTGGCGTCGACCGCCGTGACCACTTCCGCGCTCACAGCCGCCCTGTGGGTTTGGCGCGCAGCAAGAAGCCAAAGGTCGCGGGCGGGGGCGGCGGGACAGAAGCATCCGACTCGGCGCCTAGACGCTGTCGTCGCAGCTCCAGCCGGAGACTCTCCAGGCCTTGCTTCATCGCCCACTTGTGGTTGGCCGAGAACGCCGGCTTGAGCAACCAACCCAGCCGGCGCAGCAGTGGCTTGGTGGCGTGAAGCTGCCAGTCGTAGGTGACGACGACCTCGGGTCCATCCTGCTCGAACGTCCACCGACCCGTGCCCTCCAGATCACCGGCGGCTCTCAGGGCGAACCCTTTGTCGGTGATCGGCTCGGTGATATGCAGCGTCCAGCGCAGGGTGTAGGGAAGCCAGCCCTTCGTGTACAGGTCGACGACGGCTCCCGAGCCGTCGGGCTCACCCGGCTCGACCACGTGGACATCCAGGTACACCGATGGCCACCATCGGGGAAGCGTCCGAGCGTCGCCGAGGGCAACCTTGACTTCCTCGATAGTTCCCGCCACCCGCCACACCGTGACGAAGTGGTAGTCGCGGCTCATGGCTGAACCTCTGGTGATGGGCGACGATCGCCGCGGGGGCTCATGGTCACGGACAACACGGCGGCCGACACCACCGCGCCGAGAAAGCCGGCCAGGAGCAGCCAGGTCATGGGGTTCGAGGAATCGAACTCGGCGTGGGCGCGTACCCCGGCGACGAGGATCAAGGTCAACATGAAGACCTCGACCTGGAGCATGAGGCGGGCGGAGGTCCACCGGGCATCGGTGACCACCCCCAGTGACGCGATCCCCAGCATGAAGATCGCACCGAGGACACGGGAGGTGAAGGGAGTGAGGGTCCAGGGCCAGAGGTCGATCGCCTGGTTCGGCAGGAAAAAGAGGAACAGCCCGGCGGCAACGGCGATCGCGCCGGTGGCTCCCATCAGCAATCGCGCCACCGGGGCAAGCATCACGTCGTCCGGTCCGGCCACCGACCCCCGGCGGCGGTTCGCCGCCCACACGCCCCACACGAGCACCGGCGTCGTGAAGTACAGCCCGGCCCACAGCCAGAAGGCCACGTGGCTGTGGTTGAACCGGTCCCAGTGGATAATCGTGGCCACGCCCATCAAGGAGGCGAACGTCCCGACGGCGACGAAACCGGCCTTCACCGTGTGCCACTCCGTGGCCCGGAACGCCATCACGAAGAAGTAGGCGCCGCCGAGGTAGACGGCGCCGAGGGTCATCGGGGTCATGGTCGGCTTGATCGTCCAGGCGAACAGCCGGCCCGTCTCGCGGGGGAAGCCGTAGAGGACCACGAAGGCAACGACGAGGAAGGGGACGATGAATGCCGACAGCGCGCGCGTGGCCGGGAGCACGGCGTCGTCGCTCACTGACCCGCTTCCGCCGGTAGTGGTTCGCTTCCCTGCCATCCGACTTCCTCTCAGAGCGGGACCAACAGGTAGGTACCCGCCCACTATGCACCGAACTTGCCCGACAATGGTGAGGCACGGGCCGCCTCGCGGCAGTGCTCACCGTCTCGCCACTCGTTGGATCGGCGGGCCGCAAGGTCCGGCTACCCCTCGAGCTCTCCCCGCGCCAGGAACGTGAAGCCGTACTCCCCGATGACCTCTCGCACGTTGCCGGCGGTGAAGGCGGCCCGATCGAACGCCTCGCGAACCCGCTTGATGTCGTCGGGGCGGTCGGTGAACAATAGCGACGACGTCATGAAGGACATGCAGCCCTGCGAAAGATCCGCATCGTCGACCGGTCGCCGCCCGTTCACTCGTGTGACCCCCCTCCGCAATAGGTTCGGCTTGCCGTTCGTCTCGTGCAAGCACGCGTCAGCCAACGACTGCCGCCCGAACGGCCAGCACTCCTCCGATCCTCATTCCCACGCTACGGCCGCTCCAGCGTCATCCTGCCGCTTCGGGCAGTATCTCGCCCATGACGACACTCACGGTCCTCGATCACGGCAGGTCGATCTCCATCTCCTTCGATGACCTACTGAAGTACCACGGCAGGAGTTCGATCGCCGGCGTCGCCCACGCCTTCAAAGCGATGGAGCGCGCATTCCCACTGCTGTCTACTGATCACCCGCCGGAGCGCTATGACCTCACGGTCGAGAGTGGGTTCCCCGGCGGAGGCGCACGCGACGCGTTCGAGATGGTAACCCGGGCAGTCACAGGCGACCGTTACCGGCTGGCGTCCGCGCCGGCCGGGGCCGGGGCTCCGGAGGCACCGGGCGGCTACTTCTTCTTCCGCCTTGGCTACCGGGGAACAATGGTCGACCTCGTCGCGCGGGCCGGCCTCGTACCGGAAGAGTTCCTCCAGCTCGCCTGTAGGGAAGCCCCCACGCCGGCCGAGGCCGTTCGCGCCCAGCAGCTCAAGGACGAGATGGCTGAGCGACTCTTGAGTCTGCCGGCTGACGAGGTCTACGACGCCAACTTCAGCTGACGAGTGCGCCGGATCGAGCGCTGCGAACGTGCGGGTGGGGCTGATCTGGCTGGCCGGGATAGCCGTCGCCTTCGTGGGACCCGTTGTCGGTCCGCTCTCGTCGATGCCTTTCAGAGGAGGAGGTGACTGTCCAAAACCTAGGGAGTCCCTGGCTCAGGATTCGGCGAACTCGGGTGGCCACTATCGGTTGGTCGTGGACCCCGGCGGCGCGGGCGGAGGCCAGCCAGACGATCGGGGACCCATGACGGCGGGATCGAGGAGACGCTCGCGCGTCTCGGGGCGGTGTGTCTCGCCCAGGACCAATGAGCCGCCATATTCTGGATATGAGCACTTATCCTGAAGATAGACCCCGGGGACCCCGCCGACGACCCCTGTTGGTGTGAAGCGCAGCTCCAATGTCAGTGGATGCGCAGCGATCGTGTCGGCCTTGTCGTATGAATGGAACGAAAACTTCATCAGCGGTGCTGGGAACGACGTTCGCCGAAATGGGGGAGCGGCCGGCCCAGGGAGGACGCTCCGACCGCTCACCACTCAGCGTGGTCGCTAGCGCGAATCCTGTACGACTGCTACCGGGAGGCCGTGTCGATCTCGGCCGACAACCTCAAGTACGACAAGGCGTGCCTCGCCGTCCCCGCCAACCAGCCCTTCACCATCAACTTCGACAACATGGAGGGGCTCCCCCACAATGTGGTGATCCTGAAGAACGCCGACTCCTCGGACTCGCTCTTCTCCGGGATGAAGGCCCGTGTGGCTGTCGTGGAAGGCCGGATTCGTCCTCTGTGGCTGCCTCGTAGCCATCGCCGTGGCCATCCGCCCGGGTCTCTTCACCGGGACGACCTGGCGCCTGAAGGGGCTCCGCGACCAAGCTCAGGCTCGCTGGCTGCTGACGACGCGGGCGGTGGCGTCGGAGGCGGCGGTGGTCGCCGGCCTGTATTCGATCTGGCAGCTTGCCGGGACCGTGTCGGTGATGAAGGTCAACGGCGCCCTGGAGCGGGCCCGGTGGCTCTGGGACATCGAGCGCTGGCTGCACCTGCCCAGCGAGGCCGCGATGCAGCGCCTCGTACTCCCCCATTCGTGGCTGGTGCAGTGACCTCAACCGCTTCTACGCCATCGTCCACGGTCCCTCGATGCTGATCTTCCTGGTGTGGTTGTTCGTCCGCCATCGCGACCGCTACCCCCGGGCCCGCAACATGATCGCCATCGTGACCGGTGCCTGCCTCGCCATCCAGCTCGTGCCCGTGGCCCCGCCGCGCATGCTCGAGGGCCTGGGAATCGTCGACACCCCCCTGCTGTACCACCAGTCGGTGTACGACGCCCTGGGCCGGGGCCTCGCCTACCAGCTGTCGGCGATGCCGTCGGTGCACGTGGCCTGGGCGGTGATGATCGCCATGGTCGTGATTGGGGTCAGCTCCAGCCGGTGGCGATGGCTGGTGCTGCTCGATCCCGCTCTCACCGTGGTTGCGGTGGTGGCCACCGGGAACCACTTCTGGCTGGACGGCATCGTGGCGGTTGCCCTCATCCCGGTGGCCGCAGGGGCGCTTACCGCCGTGGCGGTGCTGGGCGCCCGGCTGCGGTGGGGGGAGGCTGGCGACGACAGGAGCGATGACGGGATGATGACCGGGCCGCCGCCGCAGGGGTGGTCACCGGACGCAGTGGGGACAGCCAGGGTGCCGGCCTCCATGTCAGAAGGGAGTACCGGCCGGGAAAACCCAGTGGAGCCGGAAGAGGGCGGCCCGGTAGCAGTCGCACAGGATTCACGCTAGCGACCGCAACGGCCGGTGAAAGGATCCTCGGCGAGGACTTGGGCCTCCGTCGAAGGAGCCGCTTCCAAGACAGAGCGACCGGCGCGGCGACAGTGATGGCCAAGTAGCCACCGACCGCTAGTGTCCTGTAAGCCAGTTCAGCCGCGAAATATTGGCTGATCGGGAACTTCTGCGGCGAAGGCGCGTTCTGTCAGGTAGAACCCCGACAGAAGGAGCTTGCTTTGGCGCGCCGTGGCCGACCGACAATCCCGATCACC
>JBBRXY010000085.1:0-14045 GCA_038238185.1 Acidimicrobiales bacterium | reverse complement strand
CCTCGGCCGGGGGGCGCTCAACTGGGGCCCCACCAAGCACCTGTCGCCGATGGCCGACCGAAGTCCTGAATCGCCCGAGCGATCGACCGAGTCCACCATCCGGCGGGTGAGCCAGATCACCGTGGGCGAGGTAGGCCGGCTACCGGTAGGCACAGATAGGGCGGAACGCTGATGGGCCTGGCTGATCTCAATCACAACTTCCTCACCGGCAACATCGAGGAACTGGTCAAATGGGCGCGCCTGAACAGCGTGTGGCCGGCCACGTTCGGTCTGGCGTGCTGTGCCATCGAGATGATGGCCAGCGGCGCCGCCCACTTCGACCTGGCTCGCTTCGGGATGGAGGTCTTCCGGGCGTCGCCCCGCCAGGCCGACCTCATGATCGTGGCCGGTCGGGTCTCCCAGAAGATGGCACCGGTGCTCCGCCAGGTCTACGACCAGATGATGGAGCCCAAATGGGTCATCTCCATGGGCGTGTGTGCCTCCTCGGGGGGGATGTTCAACAACTACGCCATCGTTCAGGGCGTCGACCAGATCGTGCCCGTCGACGTGTACGTACCGGGATGTCCTCCCGGTCCCGAGACCCTGTTGCACTCGATCCTCACCCTGCACGAGCTCATCCGCACGGGTGAGATCACCCGCCGCCGGGGTGAGACCGGCGCCGGAGCCGGGATCCGGCCCGACCGACCCGTCGCCGTCGCCACGCCCAAGTGACAGAAGGGGCGGCTCCCGGGGGGGAGGAGGAGGTGGCGTCCGCCGAGGAACCGGCGTTGATCCACGGGGCCGCGTCCACCCTGTCGCGGGGCCAGTTGGTGGTCCACCCCGAGAGGGCGGCATACCTCGACATGGTCAACGCCCTCGGCGAAGACGGCTACCAGATGTGCGTCGACCTCTGCGGTGTCGACTACCTCACCCTCCCGGGTCGCAGCCTCCCGCCCGGCGTGGTCGGCGAGCGCTTCGAGGTCGTGGTGAACCTGCTCTCGTTCGCCGACCGGCGCCGCATCCGGCTGCGGGTCCAGGTCCCCGAGACCGACGCCACCCTCCCGTCGATCTTCGAGCTCCACCCGGGGACCGAGGCCCAGGAGCGGGAGACCTACGACATGTTCGGCATCGTCTTCGTGGGCCACCCCGATCTCACGCGCATCCTGATGCCCGACGACTGGGAGGGCCACCCCTTGCGCAAGGACTACGGCATCGGGAGAATTCCGGTGCAGTTCAAGGGAAACCCGGGTCCCCGATGACCGACCCCAGCCTGGTGGCGGAGACCTCTGAGGGTGCGCAGGAGATGCACCTGCGGATGGACACCACGGGGGTCGAGGCCCTCCGGGAGATGGGCAGCGTGCTGCGCATCCCCCACCTTCCCGAAGACGTCGACGAGGTGCCCACACCCGACAACACCATGATCATCAACATGGGGCCCCAGCACCCCAGCACCCACGGTGTGCTCAGGGTGATGATGGAGCTCGACGGCGAGACCGTCCTGCGGTCGAAGCCGGTGATGGGCTACCTGCACACCGGCATGGAGAAGACCGGCGAGGACCTCACCTACCTCCAGGGCACCACCAACGTCACCCGCATGGACTACGTGTCGCCGCTGTTCAACGAGCTGTGCTTCTCGATGGCCACCGAAGCCCTGCTCGGCCTCGAGGTCCCGCCGCGCGCCAGCTGGATCCGCATGCTCATGACCGAGCTCAACCGCATGTCGTCGCAGGTGCTCTGGCTGGCCACCAACGGCATGGACCTCGGCGCGGTGTCGATGATGATCTACGGCTTCCGCGAGCGGGAGCAGATCCTCGCCTTCTTCGAGAAGTGCTCGGGGCTGCGGATGAACCACAACTACATCCGCCCCGGTGGGGTGGCCGCCGACCTGCCCGACGGATGGCGCGACGACGTGCTGGCCATCCTCGAGGCCTTCCCCCCCCGCCTCGACGAGTACGACACACTTCTCACCGGTCAGCCCATCTGGCGGGAGCGCACCCAGGGCATCGGGATCATCACCGCCGAGGAATGCATGGCGCTGGGTATCACCGGGCCGATCCTGCGCTCCACCGGTGTCCCCTGGGACCTTCGGCGGGACACGCCCTATCTCTTCTACGATCAGGTCGATTTCGACGTGGTGGTGGGCCGGTACGGCGACACCTTCGACCGCTACGCCATCCGCCTCAACGAGATCCGGGAGTCGATCAAGATCGTTCACCAGGTGCTCGACGCCATGCCTGCCGGCGACTACCGGGTGCAGGACAAGAAGGTCACTCCGCCACCCCGGGCTCGGATCGACGAGTCGATGGAGGCCCTGATCCATCACTTCAAGATCTTCACCGAGGGCTTCAAGGTGCCCGAGGGGGAGGTCTACGTGGCCATCGAGTCGCCGCGCGGCGAGCTCGGTTGCTACATCGTGTCCGACGGCAGTGCCAAGCCCTACCGTCTCCACATCCGTGGCCCGTCCTTCGTCAACCTCCAGTGCCTGCCCCACATGATCCGCGGCGGCCTGATCGCCGACGCCGTGGCCGTCATCTCCACCGTCGACCCCATCATGGGCGAGGTCGATCGTTGAGTCGCCTTTCGCCCGACAATCTGCGGCGGGCCAAGGAGCTCATGGGGCTGTACCCCGAGCCTCGCTCCGCCCTCATCCCCATGTTGCACGTGGCCCAGGAGCAGGACGGCTGGCTCACGCCCGACGTCATCGAGCACGTGGCCGAACTGGTCGAGCTCTCGCCCGCCGAGGTGTACGGCACGGCGAGCTTCTACGACATGTTCTTCACCCACCCGGTCGGCCGTTATCTGGTCTCGGTCTGCACCAACCTGGCCTGCCTGCTCAACGGCGGCTACGAGCTGCTGGCCCACGCCGAGGAACGCCTCGGGGTGGCCGCCGGGTCCACCACCGACGACGGCGAGTTCACTCTGGAGGAGGTGGAGTGCATCGCCCTGTGCGGCGCCGCCCCCTGCCTGGCCGTGAACTGGCGTTTCTTCGGCGACGTCACCGACGCCGACTTCGACCGCCTCGTCGACGACCTTCGTACGGGTCGCCTGGCCGACAAGGTGCCCCACCACGGCACGTTGTGCCGGGTGCGGCGCAAGGTGCCGGCCGATGCGGCGGCCGATGCCCGCCGGGACCAGCAGGCCGATCCCCGGACCGTGCCCGTCGGCTTGTCGTTGGTGCCCGAAGACGTCGTCGAGGGCGGCCCCGGTGAGCCCCAGCCCGCCCACCCCCGCGCCACCGCCGGAGCCACGGGCCACGCCCGGGCCATCCGGGTGGCCGGCCAGGGCACGTCCGAGCGTGACGCTGGGCCCGAGCGGCCCTCTGAGCGGAGTGCCGATGCCGGGCCGGACAAGGGGGACGACAAGTGATCACCGATGTGCCCGCCATCGTCACCCGTCGCCACGGTCTGGCCGAGTCGTGGACACTGGCCACCTACCTGCGCAACGGGGGCTACGACGGGCTGCGCAAGGCCCTGACCATGGACCCCGGTGACATCACCTCCGAGGTGCTCACCGCCAACATCCTCGGACGGGGTGGTGCCGGTTTCGAGGCGGGCAAGAAGTGGTCGATGTTGGGCAAGGCCCGGCCCGCCTATCTCGTCGTCAACGGCGACGAGAGCGAGCCCTGCACGTTCAAGGACCACATGCTCCTCGAGAACGATCCCCACCAGATCATCGAGGGCACCCTGATCTGCGCCCGTGCCGTCGGCGCGTCCCAGGCCTTCATCTTCGTGCGCGGCGAGTTCGCCCTCGGCCTCGAACGCATGCAGACCGCCCTCAACGAGGCCTACGCCCACGGTGCGGTCGGGCGCAACATCTTCGGGTCGGACTTCTCCATCGACGTCGTGGTGCACCCCGGCGCAGGGGCCTACATCTGTGGCGAGGAGACGGCCCTGCTCGAGAGCCTCGAGGGCAAGCGGGGCTACCCGCGGGACAAGCCCCCGTTTTTCCCCGCCGCCGTCGGCCTCTATTCCAAGCCCACGATCGTCAACAACGTGGAGACGGTGTCGAACCTCCCGTGGATCGTGATGAACGGGGGCCAGGCGTTCGCCGACCTGGGCGTGGGCCGGTCCACCGGCACGCGCCTGTTCTCGCTGTCGGGGCACGTGAAGCGCCCGGCCAACTACGAGGTCGAGATGTCCAAGACCACGTTCCAGGACCTCATCTACGATCCTCGCCTCGGCGGCGGCATTCGCGACGACCGCCAGCTCAAGGCCTTCGTGCCGGGAGGAGCGTCGGCCCCCTGGTTCGGCCCCGACCAGGTCGAGATGGCTCTCGACCAGGACGCGGTGGGCAAGGCCGGCTCGATGCTGGGGTCGGGATCGGTCGTCGTGATGAACGACACGACCTGTATGGTGCGGGCCGCGTGGCGGATCACCCGGTTCTTCCACAAGGAGTCCTGCGGGCAGTGCACGCCGTGCCGAGAGGGTGGGGGGTGGCTCGACAAGATCATGAACCGCATCGAGTTGGGGGCCGGTCGTCGCAGTGACCTCGATCTGCTCCTCGACGTGTGCGACAACATTGCGCCGGGCCTGTCGTGGCCGCCGCAGAAGACGACCATCTGTGTGCTGGGCCCCTCGATCCCGTCCTCGATAACCTCCGCCATCAAAATGTTCCGCGACGAGTTCCTGGCTCACATCGACGAGGGGCGTTGCCCGTTCGGACCGCC
The DNA here is from genome assembly GCA_038238185.1 of Acidimicrobiales bacterium. Lineage (GTDB taxonomy): Bacteria > Actinomycetota > Acidimicrobiia > Acidimicrobiales > AC-14 > DATAQC01. The sequence continues at coordinate 9,400 of JBBRXY010000085.1, read as the reverse complement.
CGTGGGTCACTCCGTCCCGGCCGCCGCCGTGGCCGGTCCGACGACACGGGGCGATCTGTGAGTCAGCAGGCCGACGAGACGACCACTGTCGCCATCACCGTCGACGGCAAGGAGATCGAAGCGCGCAAGGGCGAGATGATCATCGCTGCGGCCGAGCGCGCCGGCGTCTACATCCCCCGGTTCTGCTGGCACCCCCGCATGAAGCCGGTGGGAATGTGCCGGATGTGCCTGGTCGAGGTGAAGGGTCCTCGGGGCTTCGCCCTCCTGCCGTCGTGCTACGTGCCCGTGGCCGATGGCCAGGAGGTGATCACCACCTCGGACAAGGTCAAGAAGGCCCAGGATGGTGTCCTCGAGTTCCTGTTGATCAATCACCCGCTCGACTGCCCGGTCTGCGATCGGGGCGGCGAGTGCCCGCTGCAGGACCAGACCATCGCCTTCGGCCCCGGCGAGAGCCGCTTCGTCGAGGAGAAGCGGCACTGGGCCAAGCCCATACCCGTGAACCCCCTCGTCGCCCTCGACCGGGAGCGCTGCATCCAGTGCGCCCGCTGCACCCGCTTCGCCGACGAGATCGCCGGCGATCCATTCATCGACTTCATCGGGCGAGCCGACGCCACCGAGGTCAACATCTTCCCGGACCAGCCGTTCGAGTCGAACGTCAGCGCCAACATCGTGCAGATCTGCCCGGTGGGGGCTCTGACGGCCACGCCCTACCGGTTCAAGGCCCGGCCCTGGGACCTGGAGATCGTGGAGTCGACGTGCACTGCTTGCGCCGTCGGCTGCCGGGTGGCGGTGCAGTCCTCGTCGGATCGCATCATTCGCAACCTCGGCGTCGACAGTGATCCGGTCAACCAGGGTTGGCTCTGCGACAAGGGCCGCTTCGGCTACGAGGCCGCCAACGCCGACGACCGCCTCACCACGCCTCTGGTGCGCCGGGGCGAGGAGCTGGTCGAGGCCACGTGGAGCGAGGCCCTGCAGGCCGCGGCCGACGGTCTCAGTCAGATCCGCGACACCCACGGTTCCCAGGCGGTGGCGGTGATCGGTGGGGCCCGTCTGCCCAACGAGGACGCCTACGCATGGGCCAAGCTGGCTAAGGGCGTGCTCGGCACCGACAACGTGGATTGCCAGCTCGCCGACGGCCTTCCCGGCGAGGTCGTGCTGGGCCTGCCCAGGGCCACCATCGACCAGGTCTGCTCGGCCACCGCGGTCATCCTGATGGCGCCCGACATCAAAGAGGAGCTTCCCGTCCTCTACCTGCGCCTGCGCCAGGCGGCCCTCGACCGCGGCGTGCCCCTGATCGAGATCGGCCCTCAGGCCACCGGGCTCAGCCGCTACGCCACCTGGTCGTTGCTGCACCGGCCCGGCGAGGCCGCCGTCGTGGTCCGGGCCCTGGTTGACGCGGTGTCCGGTGTGGCGCCGTCGAACGAGGGCGGCGGTCCCGGTGGTGTGTCCGCCGCCGACCTCGCCGGCGCGGCCGAGCTACTCGGTACCGGTCCGGTGGTGGTCGTGGTCGGGCGACCCTCGGTGGCCGAGTCCACGGACGCCACGGCCGAGGCCATCGGTGCCCTGGCCGGGTTGTCGAACGTGGCGTTCCTCACCGCCCTGCGCCGCGGCAATGTGCACGGCGCCCTCGACATGGGCCTGGCCCCGGGCGTGCTCCCGGGCCGTGTCTCGCTCAACGCCGGTCGCCCCTGGTTTACTGCCGCGTGGGGCGCGGTCCCCGAGGCACGGGGCCTGGATGCCCTGGGCATCATGGGGGCGGCGGCCGCCAACCGCATCCAGGCGATGGTGCTGCTCGGTGCCGATCCCACCTCAGACTTCCCCGACCGCACCCTCGCCCGGCGGGCCTTGGCGGGCATCGGCTTCACCGTGGTCGTCGACCTCTTCCTCACCGACGCGGCCCTGCATGCCGACGTCGTGCTCCCGGTGTCGAGCTGGGGGGAACGCCCGGGTACCACCACCAATCTCGAGGGCCGGGTCACCCGGCTGGGCCAGAAGGTCACCGGTGCGGGAACGACGCGTCCCGACTGGATGATCGCCGTGGAGCTAGCCGCCCGGATGGGCGCCGACCTGGGCTTCGACACCCTCGACGGCATCGCCGCCGAGATCGCCGTCGTGGCCCCGTCGCACCTGGGCCTCACGACCGAGCTGTTGGCACGATCGTCGGCCCGCGACGGCTTGGTGGTGCCCCTGCCCGCTGGCGCAGAGCTCGGCGCCGAGAACGGCGTCGAGGTCCCGCCGATGCTCACCTTCGCCGGGGCCGAACCCGCTCCCCCCCTCCGTGCGCTCGACGCCTACTCGCTGCGACTGGTCACCAGCCGGGCGCTCTACGACGGTGGGGCCCTCGTGCAGCACTCCCCGTCGCTCGCCCCGCTCACCTCGGGCACGCGCTTCCGGGCCAACCCCCACGATCTTTCGCGTCTCGGCATTCGACCGGGCGACCTGGTGCGAGTCACTTCCACGCGGGCCTCCCTGGTGCTCGAGGCCGTCTCCGACATGGGCGTGCCGCGGAGCTCGGCGGTCGTCGACTTCAACCAGCCCGACGAAGGCGCCGGCGACCTCATCGACGCCACCCAGCCCGTCACCGAAGTTCGGGTGGAGACGGCCACCCGCAGCCGGAGCTCCTGATGGGCGATCCCCTCTACGCCAACGGCATCGACCTGGCCGTCGTGTTGATCGTGGCTCTCAAGGCACTGGTCACATTCGTGTTCCTCCTGGTGTCGGTGCTGCTCATGGTGTGGTTCGAGCGCAAGGTCATCTCCGACATGCAGAGCCGAATCGGCCCCGACCGGGCCGGGCCCTGGGGCATTCTCCAGACCCTCGCCGACGGCACCAAGTTGTTTTTCAAGGAGGACCTGCTTCCCGAACAGGCCGACCGCAAGATCTTCCACCTGGCTCCGTACCTCTCGGCCGTGCCCGCCTTCGCCGCCTTCGCCGTGGTGCCCATCGGCGGCACCATCTCCATCGCCGGCCACACCACCTATCTCCAGCTGGCCGACCCTCCGGTCGGCGTGCTGTTCCTGTTGGCCATGTCGTCGATCGCCGTCTACGGCGTGATGCTCGCCGGATGGTCGTCGGGCTCCAAGTACCCCTTGCTCGGATCCGTGCGGGCCTCGGCCCAGATGGTGTCCTACGAGGCGGCCATGGGTCTGTCGGTGGCGGCGGCCGTCCTCGCTGCCGCGTCGCTGTCCACCCACGACATCGTGACCGCCCAGTCCACCTGGAACTGGAACCTCTGGGCCCTCGGCGGGGTGCCCTTCGTCATCTACCTGATCGCCGCCACGGCCGAGACCAACCGGCCGCCGTTCGACCTGGTGGAGGCCGAGCAGGAGCTGGTGGGCGGTTTCCACACCGAGTACGCGGGCATCCGGTTCGCCCTGTTCTTCCTGGCCGAGTTCATGAACACCATCACCGTGTCGGCGGTCGCCGTCACCCTGTTCTTCGGCGGACCCAGCGGCCCGCACATCTCCTTCCTCCCCACGCTGTGGCCCATCGTGTGGTTCTTCTCCAAGCTGGTCTGCTTCCTGTTCGTCTACGTCTGGTTCCGGGCCACGCTGCCCCGTTTCCGCTACGACCAGCTCATGGACCTGGGTTGGAAGAAGCTCATTCCCCTGTCGCTGTTCTGGCTCCTCCTCATCGCCGCCCTGCGGGTCGGACGCGACCGGGGCTGGAACCAGCCCCTCGTCGTGCTCGTCTCCCTGGGCGTGGGCCTGGTGGCCTATGCGACCCTCAGCGCCGCCCTGCGCGTGGGCCAGCGGCTCACCGACGACGAGGCCGCCGATCCCGAAGTCGACTCACACGAGGTCGCGCCCGCCGGCGCCCGGAAGGCAGGCTTCTGATGGGCTACCTCGACGGCTTCAAGGTCACGTTCAAGCAGATGTTCGGGCCGCGGGTCACCAACAAGTATCCCGACGTCAAGCGGCCCAAGCCGTTGCGCTTCCACGGTCGTCACGTGCTCAACCGCTACGAGGACGGCATGGAGAAGTGCATCGGCTGCGAGCTGTGTGCCGGGGTGTGCCCGGCCCGGTGCATCTACGTCCGGGGAGCCGACAACCCGCCCGAGGCCCCCGTCTCGCCGGGCGAGCGCTACGGCTTCGTCTACGAGATCAACTACCTGCGTTGCATCCACTGCGACCTCTGTGTCGAAGCGTGCCCCACCGAGGCGATCACCGAGTCGAAGCTCTTCGAGTTCTCCTTCACCAACCGCGACGACGCCATCTACACGAGAACCGAGCTGTTGGTCGACGACGAGGGCATGCCCCAGAAGCTGCCCTGGGAGGACTGGCGCCCCGGCGACGAGAAGCACACCTCGGCGTGGGTGCGGGCTACGTCGCCGTCGGGCGCGGCGTCCTACGAGGGGAAGGCGGCGTGGTCGGGCGAGCTGGGCTTCGGTGTGCGGCCGCCCGAGAAGGGCCAGAGCGACTTCGAGGGCGCACCCCCGGAGCCGAGCATCACCGAGATCGCTCCCCAGCCCACGCCCGACGGCAAGAAGCGAGGCTGACATGGACTGGGTGGTGTTCGTGGTGGCCGGCCTGGCCGTGCTGGTCGGTGCCTTCGGCGTGATCCTGGCGTCCAATCCGGTTCACTCCGCCCTCATGCTGGTAATGACGTTGTTCGGCGTCGCCGTGCTCTTCGTGGCCCAGCAGGCCGATTTCCTGGCCGCCGTGCAGGTGATCGTCTACGCCGGCGCCATCGTCGTGCTGTTCCTGTTCGTGATCATGCTCCTCGGCGTCGACCGTTCGGAGAACCTGGCCGTGGAGCCTCTGCGTGGTCAGCGGGTGGCGGCCGCCATCGCCGGTGCGCTCGCCCTCGGCGAGGTGCTGTTCCTGGCCGGCAACGCCTGGGCCACGGGCACCCCCTCGTCGGCCGGACCAGCCAGTGGGCCAGGCTCCAACGTGGAGAAGCTGGCCCAGTCGCTGTTCACCCGCTACCTGCTGGCCTTCGAGGCGACCTCGGTCCTCCTGGTGATCGCCGTCGTCGGCGCCGTGGTCCTGGCCCAGCGCAACCGGTCCGACGACGCGTCCCTCGGGGCGGCCGAGACGGCTGAGCCGGCGGACCCTGAACCCGAACCGCAAAGCGCCGCCGACCAGACGGCCGGAGCGGCATGAGCGTTCCCGGGGCGTGGTACCTGACACTGGCGGCGATGTTGTTCACCATCGGTGCCGTCGGGCTGCTCGTGCGGCGCAATGTGCTGGTGATGTTCATGTGCGTGGAGCTGATGCTCAACGCCGTCAACCTGACCTTCGTCACCTATGCCCGGATGCTCGATGACATCGGCGGCCAGTCGGTGGTCTTCTTCGTGCTCGTCGTCGCCGCCGCCGAAGTGGTGGTCGGCCTCGGCATCATCGTGTCGATCTTCCGCCGCCGCACCAACGCCACCGCCGACGACGCTTCCCTGTTGAGGGGCTGAGGCCGCCCATGGTTGAAGCCGTCTGGCTCATCCCTGCCTTGCCGCTGGTCGGGTTCATCGTCTTGCTCGTGCTCGGGCGCCGACTCGGCGATCCCGCCGCCGGGTGGTTGGCCACGTTGATGATCGGCGGTGCCTTCATGGCCACCCTGATCGTGTTCGCCGGCCTCCACAGCCGGGGCGGCGAGGAGCGCCTGTTCGTTCAGGACCTGTTCACCTGGATCCCGGCGGGGGGGCTGCAGGTGAAGGCAGGGTTCCTCGTCGACCCCCTGTCGGTGACCATGACCCTGTTCATCACCGGGATCGGCACCCTGATCCACCTGTACTCGATCGGCTACATGCACGGCGATGAGGGCTATCACCGCTTCTTCGTCTACATGAACCTGTTCGTGTTCTCCATGCTCATGCTGGTCCTGTCCAGCAGCTTCCTGGGCACCTTCCTCGGTTGGGAAGGAGTGGGGGCGTGTTCGTACTTCCTCATCTCCTTCTGGTTCGAGCGCCCGGCCGCCCCCGCCGCCGGTAAGAAGGCGTTCGTCACCAACCGCGTCGGCGACTTCGGCTTCATGCTCGGCATGTTCCTGATCTTCTCCACGTTCGGTTCGCTGCAGTACACCGCCGTCCTCGGCCAGGCGGGGTCGTTGACCCACACCACGGCCGTTGCCATCACCCTGTTGCTGTTCCTCGGCGCTGCGGGCAAGTCGGCGCAGCTCCCGCTCTACGTGTGGCTCCCCGATGCCATGGAGGGCCCCACCCCTGTCTCGGCGTTGATCCACGCCGCCACCATGGTGACCGCGGGCGTGTTCCTGATGGTGCGGATCAACCCCATCCTGGCCGAGGCCGGAGGGGCCACCACCTTGATCGCCGTCGTGGGTGTGGCCACCGCTCTGTTCGCAGCCACCATCGCCTGCGCCCAGGACGACATCAAAAAGGTGCTGGCATACTCCACCATCTCCCAGCTCGGGTACATGTTCCTGGCCGTGGGATCGGGTGCCTACGTGGCCGCCATCTTCCACATGATCACCCACGCCTTCTTCAAGGCCCTGCTCTTCCTGGGGGCGGGCTCGGTCATCCACGGCATGCACGACGAGCAAGACATGAAGCGCATGGGTGGGCTCCGGAAGTGGATGCCGATCACGTCGGCCACCTTCATCGTGGCTTGGTTGGCCATCGCCGGCATCCCGCCGTTCGCCGGGTTCTGGTCGAAGGACGACATCCTGGCCAATGCCTGGGACAAGTCCCCGATCCTGTGGGTCTTGGGCGTGGTCACCGCCGGGCTCACCGCCTATTACATGAGCCGCCAGGTCTTCCTCGTGTTCTTCGGGAAGGAACGCTGGAAGACCGCCGCCCAGGAAGGCACGGCGGAAACGACCGGCACCGGCGCGCACGGCGGGCACGAGTTCAAGCCCCACGAGTCGCCGCCGACGATGACGTTCCCGCTGATCGTGCTTGCCACCCTCGCTGTCGTCGGTGGCATCCTCAGCCTGCCGTTCGGCTCGTTCCACCCGCTGGAAACGTGGTTGGAGCCGGTCTTCGGCGACCGCCTGCACGAGCTCACCCTGTCGGACTCGGCACAGGTCCTCTACACGCTCGCCACCGTGGTGCTGGCGCTGGTGGGCATCGGCGTGGCCTACCTCATCTACCTGGCCCACAAGGTGCGTGAGGAGTCGGTCGAACCCAACGTCCTACGCCGGGCCTGGTTCGTCGACCCGCTCTACTCCGCGATGATCGAACGCCCGGGACGAAGGCTGTCGATGTGGTGCGCCTACTTCCTCGACGCCAAGGTCATCGACGGGGCGGTCAACGGAGTGGCCGCCCTGGTACGCGACGGCGGCACGCGCCTGCGGTCTGTGCAGTCGGGGTATGTCCGCAACTACGCCTTGGCCGTTGCCTCGGGAGCGGTGCTGATCGTCGGCTACGTGATCGTCCGGGGCGGGGGCTGAACGTGGCGTTCCCCTATCTCGCGACTTTGGTGGTGGCGCCCGCCGTCGGTGCCGCCGCGGTGGCCGTCGTGCCCCGGGCCCGCGACGATCTCGTGCGGGCCGTCGGGCTGATCGCCTCGCTGCTCGTCCTCGGTGTCAGCGTGGCCATGCTCATCCAGTTCGACGGCGGGTTGGGCACCTTCCAGATGGTCAGCCGGCATTCCTGGATCCCCGACTGGGGCATCTCGTTCACCCTCGGCATCGACGGCATCTCCGTCTTCCTGGTCGTGCTCAGCGCTCTCCTCTTTCCGATCGCCATCGTCGGCCCCACCGTGCACCGCGACTACAAGGGTTACGTGGCGTGGATGTTGCTGCTGGAGGCCGGCTGCATCGGAGTCTTCCTCTCCATCGACCTCTTCCTGTTTTTCTTGTTCTGGGAGATCGTGCTCGTCCCCATGTACTTCTTGATCGGGGGCTGGGGATACGACCGCCGGGTCTACGCGGCCCTGAAGTTCTTCCTCTTCACCATGGTCGGGTCGGGCCTCATGCTCGTGGGAATCCTGGTGCTGGCCTTCCTGCACGAGCGGGCTACCGGGGTCCTCACCTTCGACCTCGTCACGCTGGCCCGCGACCAGTCGCTGGCCGAGAACACCGCCCGCTGGGTGTTCCTCGCCTTCGCCGCTTCGTTCGCCATCAAGGTGCCGATCTTCCCCCTCCACACCTGGCTCCCCGACGCCCACACCGAGGCGCCCACCGGCGGGTCGGTGATCCTGGCCGGCATCCTGTTGAAGCTGGGCACCTACGGCTTCCTGCGTTTCGGGCTCTACCTGTTCCCGAAGGCCGTGGTCGACATGGCGCCGCTGTTCCTCACCCTCGGCGTCATCGGCATCATCTACGGAGCGGTGGTGGCCGTCGTCCAGCGCGACCTGAAACGCCTGGTGGCCTATTCCTCGGTGGCCCACCTGGGGTTCATCGTGGTCGGCATCTTCGGCCTCAGCACCCAGGGTCTCCAGGGTGGCGTCCTGCAGATGGTGAACCACGGCCTTTCGACCGGCGCCCTTTTCCTACTCGTCGGGATGATCTACGAGCGCCGTCACACCCGCCAGATCTCCGAGCTGGGCGGTATTCAAAAGGTGGCCCCGGTGTTCGCCGGCGTGTTCATGCTGGTCATGCTGTCGTCGATCGGGCTTCCCGGGCTCAATGGCTTCGTGGGCGAGTTCCTCGTGCTCATCGGCACCTTCGTCACCCACCGGTGGTGGGTGGTCGTGGCCACCGCCGGGGTCATCCTGGCCGCCATCTACATGCTGTGGGCCTATCAGCGCGTCTTCCAGGGCAAGCCCGAGGGAGCCAACACCGTCTTCGCCGAGATGTCCTGGCGGGAGTGGGCGGTCATGGCCCCCCTCCTGGGGTTCATCGTGTTCCTGGGCGTGTATCCCAAGCCCGTGCTCGATCGCATCCAGCCCACTGTCGCCGCCCTGATCCTCCACGTGGAGGAGCACTCCGACTACCGGGAGCCGGCGGTGAACCGGGGCGTCCCCGTGGCCCGCCCCGCCGACAGCGGCGAGGGCGCCAGCGACACCAAGACCGGGACGGGGCGGTAGGCCGGTGCCCCAGACCCCCCTCGAGCTGCCGTCGGTCGACTACGCCAACTTCACCCCCGAGCTGATCCTGGTGATCGGTGCCCTGGTGCTGCTCACCGGCGGCACCTTTCTGCGGCGGCGGCGGGTGGGCAGCGCCTACGCCATCTTCACCGTGCTCACCGCCGTTGGCGCCCTCGTGTCCACCGCCTTCCTCTGGCACAGAGTGAGCGGCGGCCACGGCGAAGCCACGACCGCGGTGGCCAACGCCCTCGTCGTCGACGGCTTCAGCGTGTTCTTCGCGGTGATCATCTGCAGCGCCGTCATCCTGGGCGCTCTCCTGTCCGACGACTATCTCCGCCGGGAGGGCCTGGAAGGCCCGGAGTTCTACGTGCTGATGCTGCTGTCCGCCTCCGGAGGCCTCATCATGGCCGCGGCCAACGATCTCATCGTGGTGTTCCTCGGGCTGGAGATCCTCTCCATCGCCCTGTACGTCATGG